>JAYUBY010000323.1:0-50872 GCA_043740635.1 Alphaproteobacteria bacterium | reverse complement strand
CCCGGTCGAAACCAAAGGTCTCGCCGACGGCGTGGTAGAGACGCGCAACGTTGGGCAGTGGCCAGCTGGATGCCTCAGCGAGGTCGACGAGGTCGCCGGCGATGGTCATCGGCTGCAGGACCGCGACTGCGCGCGCCTTTTCCAGCGGAGCTCCGGCGTCGGAGAGGCGGCGCACGCGGGCCTCCACCGAGGCCTGCTCGAGCGGTGACAGGACGCCCGGCATCAGCTTCAGCAGGCTCTGGAAGCTTGGGCCGTAGGCGCGGACAAGGGCGTCGACCCCTAGCTTGTCGCGGGCAGCGCGGCGGGCCAGCCAGAAGGTCGAACCACGCAGGGCCGCGCTGAGACGCTGGAAGAGCGCCATCTGGCCACCCGCGGGCGCCTTACCGTCGAGTGCAGCCACAGCGTCCCAGAGAGCGGGAATCCCGAGAACTGCTTTGGCGGCTTCATAGCCGGCGATAAAGGACTGGGCGTCAGCTCCAGCGGCGGGCATCAGGCGACTGGGGAAGCTCGGTCCGCAGCGATTGATGATGTCGTTGGCGACGATCGTAGAGATGATGTCACGCCGCAGTCGGTGGCGGCGCATGGGCTCAGCGTACTTTCGCATCGCCTTGGGAAAATAGGCCTCCAGCTGCCGCTCGAAGAACGGGTCGTCTGCGGCTTCGCTGGCGACGATATCGCGTTTCAACTCCAGCTTGCCGTAGGCCAGCAGAACGGCCAGTTCCGGCCGCGTCAAACCCTTGCCAGCCTGGGCGCGTTCAGCGATTCCGACCGCGTCGGGTAGACCTTCGACGGTACGGTCCAGCCGCCCTCTCGCCTCCAGATCGGCCATGAACTGGGCGTAGGGCAGGAGCTCGCCGACGGCGTCCAGCTCCATCAACGACAGCGCCAGTGTCTGGTCGTAGTTGTGCGCCAGGACGTGGCTGGCAACGTCGTCCGTCATCGACTGCAGCAGGGTGTCGCGCCGCTTGCGCGTCAGCTCGCCGGTTCGCTCCAGCATGCCGGTTAGGATTTTGATGTTCACCTCGTGGTCGGAAGTGTCGACGCCGGCAGAGTTGTCGATGGCGTCGGTGTCGATATGGCCGCCGGCCATGGCATATTCGATCCGCCCTGCCTGGGTGAGGCCAAGGTTCGCGCCTTCGCCAACGACCTTGACCCTCAAGTCGGTCCCATTGATCCGTACTGCGTCATTCGCCTTGTCGCCGACGTCGGCATTGGCCTCACGCTTGGCCTTCACATAGGTGCCGATGCCGCCGAGGTAGAGAAGTTCCGCTTGGGCCCTGAGGATGAGGTTGATCAAGTCTGTGGGGGCAAGGGCCTCGGCGCTGACGCCCAGCATGGCCTTCACTTGGGCCGAGAGCGGGATCGATTTCAGGGTGCGGGCGAAGACCCCGCCGCCCTTGGAGATCAACTTTCGATTATAGTCGTCCCACGAGGAGCTCGGCAGGGAGAACATCCGCGCCCGCTCGGTCCAGGATTTCGCCGGATCTGGGTCGGGATCGAGGAAGATGTGCCGGTGGTCGAAGGCAGCGAGCAACTTGGTCTGTTCCGACAGCAGCATGCCATTGCCGAACACGTCGCCCGACATGTCTCCGCAGCCCACGACGGTGAAGGGCTCGGTCTGGATATCCTTGCCGAGTTCGCGGAAGTGGCGTTTGACCGCCTCCCAAGCTCCTCGGGCGGTGATCCCCATCACCTTGTGGTCGTAGCCGGCCGAGCCGCCTGAGGCGAAAGCGTCACCCAGCCAGAAGCCGTAGGCCTCGGCCATGCCGTTGGCGATGTCGGAGAAGGTCGCGGTGCCCTTGTCGGCCGCCACGACGAGGTAGGGATCATCGCCATCGAAGGCGACGACTTTGTGCGGCGGTATCACCTTGCCGTCTGGAGCCAGGTTGTCGGTGATGTCCAAGAGGCCCGAGAGAAATGTCTTGTAGGCGCTGATGCCTTCGGCCTGTATCTCTGCGCGCGTTCCGCCCTTGGGGAGTTGCTTCGGATAGAAGCCGCCCTTTGAACCCACAGGCACGATCACGGCGTTCTTCACCTGTTGGGCCTTCACCAGGCCGAGCACTTCAGTGCGGAAGTCGTCGCGCCGGTCGGACCAACGCAGGCCGCCACGAGCGACCGGTCCAAAGCGCAGATGCACTCCCTCGACGTTGACGCCCCAGACGAAGATTTCGCGATAGGGCTTGGGCGCCGGCAGGTCGGCCAGCTCGCCGCTCGC
Source organism: Alphaproteobacteria bacterium (assembly GCA_043740635.1). Lineage (GTDB taxonomy): Bacteria > Pseudomonadota > Alphaproteobacteria > Caulobacterales > Caulobacteraceae > Phenylobacterium. The sequence continues at coordinate 48,657 of JAYUBY010000323.1, read as the reverse complement.
GACCTTGAAGGAGATGTAAGGCTTGGGCTGTCCGTCGGCGCCCGGCTGGTAGAAGTTGGTTCGCTGCATGGCCTGAACCAGCAGAGCGATGCGGCGCAGGACGCGGTCCTCGTCGAGGCTTTCCACAGCTTGCAGCGCCTCGACTATCTTGACCATCAGGACGTCAGCCTGGTCGCGACGCTTGGCGACGCTGAGGCCGGACGCCGGGTCGAATTTCGTCGTGAAAAGATCGAGGATCAGGCGGGCTACGTCAGGATGGGCGGCCAGGGCCTCTTCCTGGACCCGCTGGCTGGGGTCGAGGCCCGACTGTTGGCGATGGCGGGCAAAAGCGCGGATTAACGCGGCGTCGCGCCAGGGGAGCGAAAGTTCCAAAACCAGGCGGTTGAAGCCGTCGTTCTCCGTCCAGCCGGTCCAGACGGCGACCACGGCGTCCTCGAAGGCCTGCTTGAGGTCGGCAAACACCAGCTTGGCGCCTTGCGGGTCCTCGATCTCGAAGTCGTGCACCCAGATCGTCGGCAAGCCGGGGCGACAAACCGGGAAACCGGCCTCCGCCAGCGCCCTCAGACCCATGTTCTCCAGGATCGGCAGGACATCGGAAAGCGGTGCAGGCGCCTGCGGCCGGTAGAGTTTGAAACGGAATTGCAGATTGGTGTCGCCAGGCGCGCGATAGGCGCGGACGCAGACGGATTGGTCTTCGGCGATAGCATCGATCACCGCCAGATCGGCCAGCGCTTCGGCTGGCTCGAACCTGTCGCGGTAGCCGGCGGGGAAAGCCTCGTTATAGCGCGCCAGCGTGGCGGCAATGTCCTCCGGCGCGTGGCCGGAACCTCGGACGACGGCTTCAAAGCGGTCTTCCCAAGTGCGCGCCGCTTCGGTGATGGCGGCTTCGAGCATCCGCAGATCGGGCTGATCGTGCTGCCCTGGCGTGAAGCCGATGATGTAGTGCACCCGCGCCAGCGGAGCGTCCGAGAAGCTGGGATAGGAGGCCGAGATCCGACCACGATAGGCTTGGGCCAGGATCGCGCCCGCGCGTCCGGCTAGGTCGGAATTGTAGTGATCCCGCGGCAAGAAGAGCAGGACCGAAGCGAAGCGGTCGAAGGGGTCGCGCCGCTCGAAAAGGCGTACTCGCGGCCTATCATAGAGGTGCAGGATGCCTAGCGCCTCGGCGAGGAGATCGTCCTCAGTCATCTGGAAGAGTTCGTCGCGCGGATGGTTCTCGACGATATTCCTCAGACGTTTTTCGTTGTGGCTGCCGGGCGCCATTGCCGCTCGGCGCAAAACGTTGGCGACCTTCTCGCGGATCAGTGGCACCGCGGAGGCGGGTTGGTCGTAAGCCTCAGCGGTGAACAGGCCGACGAAGCGCACCTCGCCCACGGGGCGGCCGTCGTCGCCGTAGCGTTTGACGCCGACGTAATCCATGTAGCCTCGGCGGTGGACGCGGCTACGCACGTTAGATTTCGCGACCGTGAGCGCCGGGTCGCTGAGCAGCCGATGCTTGACGTTGCCCAGCAGGATCGCAGGCTCGTTGGCGCGCCGCAGAACGGTGCGCTGCGGATCGCGCAGAACGCCAAGGCCGTCCTTGGCCTGATAGAGAGGTTCCTCGGCGGCGTAGTCACCGTTCTTGAGGCGAGGATACTCGTAGACGCGCGCGCCCAGGAACACGAACTGCTGCTCTTCCAACCATGCGATGAAGGCGATCTCCTCATCGCTCGCGTGATGTCTGGATGTCACGAGCTCGGCAAGCGTACGGGCCATCAGCGCCAGCATCTCGGGGAAGTCTTCGACCGCCGCCCGCACGTCCTTGAGCGTCTCAGTTATCCCGCGGATCAGAGCTGCCTCGCGGTCGGCGCCGATAGGGTCAAGGATCACCTGGATCATTGACTCGCGATGAGCCACGCCTGATGAGCCGCGCACGCCCGCGCGATCGCGCTGTACTTCGACGATGGGGTGGAACAAGGCGCGGACCGACAAGCCCTGTTCAGCGATTTCGCCCATGATCGAATCGACCAGGAACGGCGCGTCGTCTTGCACGATCTCGAGCCGGTCGAGCGCTGCGGTCTTTCCGCCGAGAACAGGCGCGATGCGAATTGTTGGGGACCGGCCGCGCCTGCGTTCCGCCGAGCGCCAGAAGTCGGCGAGGTTTTCTGCGACCTCGGCGGTGGTCAACTGCGGCAGTTCGCCCGGCGCGGTGTCGGCGTCGACTTGGGCGCTGAAGGTCTTTGCGCCAGCCATCGCCGGATCGCCCTTCAGGGCAGCGAGGAGCGCTTTTGAAAGGGCGGCGGCGGCGCTCACAGGACGCCTCCGCTCTGAGCAAGGATGTTTGCAGATACGAGGACGGCGCCGGAGGAGAGCGTCCGGCGCCGTTTGGTCCCGCCGTGGGGGGGCGGCGGAACGCTCTTTGCTCGCTGCATCCGCACGCTTGGGGGGTAGCGGACACAGGCGCCGGACCGTTTCAGCCCGGGGCCTTCCTTACATAGGAACCGAAATCGCAAGTTGAAGTCCCCTGGGTGAGGTTTGGCGGATCAAAGTTGTTTGGAGTCGCGGCCCGTCACCTTGGTAGGTGTTGCCGGGATGGTTGGATGAAGCTTCTCATCGGGCGGTTCGTTCGGTCGCTTGTTCTTCAACTGCTGCGGATCGCCGTCGGCTGACAGGATCACGGCGATCCAACGACTGCCGTCGAACTGGGCCAGGATCACCATGGCCATGACCGTGAGCGGCGTCGAAAGAAAGGCGCCCGTCACGCCCCAGATCGCGCTCCAGAAGGCCAGGGACAGCAGGATCATCACGGGATCGAGGTTCAGGCTGCGGCCCTGCATCCGCGGATAGACGACGTTGCCGATTATGATCCCGATTAGCTGCAAGGCCCCAAAGAGAATGATCGCCCGGCCAAAGCCGTCAAACTGGACCAGAGCGAAAAGCGGCGGCGCAACGCCTGCGAAGACGCCGCCGGCTACCGGAATGTAGACTGCCAGGAAGATCAAAAACGCCCAGAACAACGAGTCGTGCAGGCCCACCGCGGCCATAGCGATCCACGACAGCCCCGCCACCATCAGGCCCGTGATGGTCTGGACGAACAAATATTGCTCGACCCCATCACGGATACGCAAGAACGCCACGACGGCCTCTTGGCGCTCATCGCGATGCGGGAACAAGCCGATAGCCTTTCGCTCCCAGCCACGCCGTGAGGCAATGATGAAGGCCAAGTAGACCAGGACGAACAACGCCGTGGAGGCGAAGTCCCGAACCGCGCTCGCGGCGATGCCAAGGTACTTCGAGGCGTCGAGGCCGCGGACGATGCTGGCGACGGTCGGCGTCGTCTGAAGATGGGCCATGGCTGCCACTTGGGCCATCACCCCGTCGAGCTTTGGCCCATACGCCGCCAACTGGGTCACGAACCCAGCGCCATTCATTGCAACGAAAAAGGCCGTGCCGCCGAACAGTAGTAGCGAGATCAGCAAGGCCAGCGGCAAGGCGGCCTTGCGCGAGACGTGCGGCAGGCGGTGCTCGAGTACGCGGGCGAAGCCGTCGATCATCACGGCCAGGAACATGGCCAGCGCCAGCGGCGTCAGGATCGGAGCAAGTACGTAGAGCGTCGCCCCGCCCGCGATCACCGCCAAGATGACGGACGCGTTGCGGGCGACAGTAGGCTCGGACGTGGGCATTCAGGCCTTCGTTTGCGGCGGGCTGACTGTCCGCGCCGAGCGGACCGCCGATCAGTTCGTTCGATCCCTACGCCGCTTCGAGCGCCCTGAGGAGAGTCTTTGCCTCGATCGCCAGCCTGGCGGGGTGATTGCGGGCCGCAAGCTTCATCGAGGGCCTCGTCCGCTATTTCAGCGAAGTCCGCGTGCGGCTCCGCTGCGGACATAGAGAAGGTCGACGTTTCGACGCCAGTTAGGCGACGACGGCGAACACCGCCGGCTCGTCTTCGTTGGCGGGAGCCTGCGGCTTGCGCGGGCGGCGCGGCGTTCGGTGGGCGCGCAAGAACCGCGTCCTTATCAGACGGGAATTAGTGCTCGCCGCTGCCTTAGCCGCCCTTAGCCCCACTCTGGCGGCGAGGACGAAAGCGAGGGCGAGGGCGTCTACAATGCTCGCTCCGTCGAGAGTCACGAACCAACCCACAACCTCCGGCAGACCTTGGGCGAGGAGGAAGGAGGCCTCCGTCCGGGCCAAGGCGAATAGGCCCCAGATCATGCACATGATCAGGACCGCCCAGATCAGTTGTCCGAAGGCCAGTATTGACAGCAACCGCGCGGGCTTCTCGACCAGCATCCGGCTAAGTGCCCGGCCCGGCGCGCTGTTCGGCGCAAACACTATCAGCGCCCAAGCCAGCGCTGCACAGAAGAGGATGGTCGGCATGGCCCCTCCAAGGGTTAGATACGCACGCTACAGCTCCCGAACTCGGCGCGTCAGCCCTCAGCGTTGGCACCTGGCGATGTCGGTAGTTCCGCCCCCAACTCACCCGTGTGATTGATCGGTCCCAGTCGGCGACCCATCCGGACGCGGCGCCTTCGTTGGGAACGCGCGGCTCAGCCGGGCGGAGGGCCGCCATTCTCATACTCGAAGCTCGGCTCCTTTGGCGCTTTGCCGCCGGCCCCACCGAACCGGTAGTCGAGGCGGAAGAACACCGCGCGGGTCACGTTGAGGCCGTCGAAGCGTTCCACAAAGGTGGGCGTGTCCAGCCGCCGCTGGAACTTGTTGGTGGCCAGCAAGTCCTGCGCCGCAATCGTGGCGGTGAGGCGGTCGTTGAGCTTGTGCCGCCAGCCGAGGTTCACCGCATAGTTGGACAGGATTAAGCCCTGGGCGATCAGCCGTCGCGGCCCGGCGCTGGCGTTGAACTGCAGCATGTCGTTGCGCGTCGCCTGCCAGTTGAGGTTCAGCCGCCCGCCCATGGCGTAAGAGGAGGCCGATGGGTCGTTCGGCACCAGGTTCGCCGTGTAAATGTGATTCCAGGAGATGTTGGTCGAGGCGCTATAGCTGAGCGTTGGTGTCAGCTTGCCGTTGGCGCCTAGTTCTAATCCGGTGGCCTGGTTGCTGCCAATGTTGCCAAAGCTGTACTCCACCATGCCGTCGCCTAGCTGGCTCTCGATCTGGTTTATCTGGTTGATCTTGCGCCGGTAGTAGAGCGTGGCGGTGTAGGTCGTCTGGCCCTGCCGCTGCTCGTAGCCGAACTCGTAGGATTGGGTCTCCTCCGGCTTCAGGTCCGGGTTGCCCACCGCCACTTCGCGCGCGTCTAGGACCTGCAGCAGCGGGTTGAGCAAGAAGGCCGGCGGGCGCTGCACGCGGCTGGAAAAGCTGGCGGTGACCTTGCGGTCGTCATCGAGTTTGTAGGCGAAGTGCAGGCTCGGATAGGCCTTGAAATAGTCTTGTCCATTACGTTGGCCCGAGGTTGCCTGGGCGAGCCGCAGATCGAGTTCCTCCAGTCGCAGGCCTGCCTGGACGCTCAGGTCGCCGAAAGCGCGCTCATACGTGGCGAAGGCTGCGTTGACCGTCTGGTGCAGCAGGAAGTGGTTCGCGAGACTACTAACCGGGGTGAGGGTCTCCTGGGTCGGGCCCATCTGGTCTGTGAAGCTCAGGTCGTTGTCGTCGTGCTTCAGTTCGTAGCCGGCCTTCAGCGATCCCCCCAACAGGCGCTGGTCGTAGCCGATCCGAAGCTCCGCGTGATGGTCGCCCTCATCGTTCCGCGTCGCCTCCAGCGGGACCGCAGCGACCGGCAGCAGCAACTCGGACATGTAGAGGTAGTTGTTGTGATATTCCGAGGCGTTGTAGATCGCGTCGACCGACAGGTCGTGGCCCTCCGCGAAGGTGTGCCGCCAGCCAGCGTTCAGGCTCTTTTCCAGGTTCAACCCGCGGCGCTCGGCGTGCTGGTGCAGGATGTTGGCGGGTAAGCCGTCCGGGCCGTCGGTGGTGTAGACGTTGTCCGGGTGTCCCTGCTGCAGGAGTTCGTTGTAGGTGGCAGAGCCGGTGAACTGGTCCTTGTCTTCCGGCGTGTAGGTGGCCGACAGCCGCGCCGTGGGCCCACGCGAGAGATTGCGGCCGATGAAAACGTTGCTGTTCTTTACGAAGGCGCTGGTGCTGGGATCGACGGCGATGCGCTCGGCGTCGCCGTGCTGCTTGTTGTTCTGGTAGTTGCCGGCGAGTGATCCGGTCACCGCAAGTTTCGGCGAATTGTAGCCGAAATTGACGCCCGCCCGCTTCAGCCCGGCGCTGGCGATGGTGGAGTAGGCTGAGCCGGTAAAGCCCGCCCCGCGGCTCTTCTTGGTGATCAGGTTGATCACCCCGCCGGAGCCTTCCGGGTTCAGCGCCGCGGAGGGATTGGTGATTACTTCGATCCGCTCAATCTGGTCGGCGGGCAGCTGCTGCAGAGCATCCACCCGACCGGCGCCGTCGAAGGACGCCGAGGGCTTGCCGTCCACCAGGATCGTGACGTTGGGATCGCCACGCAGGCTGAGCGCGCCTTGTGCGTCGACCTCCACCGACGGCAAATCCTTCAGCGCGTCGGCGACGGACCCGGAGGACGCGGCCAGGTCCTTGCCGATCGTGTAGCTCTTCCTGTCGATGGAGGTCTCGACCTCCGGGGGGGCGGCGCCGGTGACGGTGATAGTGTCCACCGTGTGCCCTTTCGCCGGCGGCTTGGCCGGCGGGGCGGCCTTGGCCTTTTGCTCCCGCTTGACGGGCGCGGCCGGGGCGGAGGCGGCCGGTGCGACGTCAGCCGGCTTCGGCGGATCGCTTTGCGCCATGGCGAAGCTTGCGCCCGCCAGCGTGCACCCCGCGGCCATCAGGACGACGCGCGAAATCCTCATGCCAGCCATCGGCGGCGTGCCTCCCCGAAGCACTCAATCACTCAACTCTGGGTGGCCAAATGAAGGCCTACACGGGACAAGATACAGCCGTAATTGAGAGCAATTTTATAGTCAATTTACAATCGTCAAATCCACCGTTCTTTCTCGGCCACCGATGGCGGCCACCTGCGCAGACCCATAGGATGTTAGCTGGGGTCCGCATGACGTGATCCGCTCTCGCGCCGCCTTACGGTGTTGCGCCTCGGGCGTCCTCTAGAAGCCATGCCACCGCACCTCTATCGATGATCGGCCCGCCCGGGCGCCTCATCTGGCCAGGCTCGAGGTCGGCCGGACATGGCCCCAGGCGGACCATGTGGGAGTCGTAGGTCGTCGTCTTCGGAGCCCCCGTCGCAGCATCGAAGTCGTATCGCTCCACATGCATGCGCAGATCGCTCGGCGTCCCATCGCTGACCATTCGGATGCTGCTCTTAGCGCCTTTCGACGGGTCGCAGCTTATCTCGCGATGGATTGACCCGTCTGGCCGCATCTCATGTCTGTTGGTGCATCCGGTCAGGGACGACGGCGCGTCCGCCGGTCGGGCCCTCGCCAGCGCTCGGGCGGACTCTCGAGACACATTGAGGTCCATGCACTCCTCGAACACGCACGTCATCTTGGTGTCACCCGAGATTGTGAGCCGCGCGAGGAATGGTGGCAGCGCCTGGTACGGAACGGGCGGCAGGGCAAGGGCGGCAAGGACTTAGGCGCGACGGGCTCGGCGCCCAACAACATAGCGCTCGCCGAGACCGTTAGCGCCACCGGACCCCAGCTCACCACTTGCCGCACCACCGTCCCCTGCCGCTGCCGCCCACGCTGTGGTCGGATCAGATGCAACCATTGCGCGCGCTCCAAGTTTCGCCGTCAAGCCCAGGCCTGACTGCGAGGCCGTGACAAGCGGGCTGTCCGGCAGCTGGGCTCGGGAAATGCCGAAAGCCGACTTTCCGAACGACGGCAATCCCTCAAATCTTCGACTTGGGACGTCCGCGCTGGCCAAGGCCGCGCCCTCGCTTTGCGGCGACGGAATTAACCGCGCCGCGTTCCACGTCCGCCTCACGCGGACGTGGCGAAGTTCTTCCGGAAGACGGTGATCTAGCGCGGCGCCATTCGGATGGCGCCGTCCAGGCGGACGTGTTCGCCGTTGAAGTAGCTGTTGGTGATCATTTCCAGTGCGAGCGAGGCATATTCCGGCGCATTGCCTAGGCGCTTGGGGAACGGCACCGAGGCGGCGAGGCCTGCCTTCACCGCTTCCGGCGCGAACTGCATCAGGGGCGTGTTGAAGATGCCGGGCAGAATGGTGTTCACCCGGATGCCGTCGCCAGCCAGATCGCGCGCGATGGGCAAGGTCATGCCCACGATGCCGCCTTTTGACGCTGAGTAGGCCGCCTGGCCCATTTGACCGTCGACCGCGGCGACCGAGGCGGTGTTCACGATCGCCCCGCGCTCGCCGTCTTCCGTTGGCTCCAGGTCGAGCATGCCCTTCGCTGACTTGGCGATGCAGCGGAACGTGCCGACCAGGTTGATTTGGATGATCAGGTTGAAGCTATCGAGCGGGAAGTGCTTGGTTTCGCCGGTCTGCTTGTCGCGGCTGGCGGTCTTGGCGGCGTTGCCGGTGCCGGCGCAGCAGACCAGGATCCGCTCCTGGCCGTGGGCGGCGCGGGCTTTTACGAAGCCGGCATCGACCTCTTCCTCGGAGGTCACGTTGACTTTGCAGAAGATCCCGCCGACCTCTTTGGCGACTTTCTCGCCCTTCTCCTCGTTCATATCGAAGATGGCGACCTTGACGCCGTGTTCGGCCAGCTTGCGGACCGTGGCTTCGCCAAGGCCTGAAGCGCCCCCGGTGACAACCGCGGCGACGGAGGAATTGAGTTGCATGGACGTAGCGCTCCCGATCTCTTGTGATCTCAACGGAGCCGAGGCTTTAGCCCGATGAGCGGTCCTGAAAAAGCGTCACCTTACGTAAACGGAAACTTTGACCCGCGCGGTCCGATCGATCCTAGCTGCGCCTTGGTCCCTCACGTCATGCGCCTGAACGAACAGCGCGTCATGCGGGGTTTCTGGCCGAAGATGCGCAAGGTCGCAGCCCACGTACCGTTCGCGGCCGATGCCCTGGCAGTCTGGTTCTGCGCCAGAGACGACGAAACCCCGCTCCACGCCAAAGGGATGATGTTCGCGGCCCTGGCCTATTTCGTGCTGCCGTTCGATGCGATCCCCGACGTCTTGCCCGTCATCGGTTACACCGACGACGCGGCCGTGATCATGGCCGTGCTGGCCCTCGTTGGGAAACACGTGAAACCCAGTCACCGGGCCGCGGCGAAGACCGCGATCGCGCGGCTGCGCGAGGAAAGCTAGTCGACCGTGATGACAACCTTGCCCATCGCCTGGCGGCTGCCCAGATGGGCGATCGCGTCGGCGCCCTTCTCGAGTGAGAAGCGTTCTGAGACGTGCGGCTTGATTTTGCCGTCTGCGTAAAGCGCCAGGAGATCATCGATACTGGCCGCGAAGGCCACCGGGTTCTTGGCTGTCCAGGTCCCCCAGAACACGCCGACAATATCGCAGCCCTTGAGGAGCGCGAGGTTGAGCGGAATGCGCGGGATTTCGCCGGCCGCGAAGCCGATGACCAAATAGCGGCCTTCCCAGGCGATGGAACGGAGCGCCGGCTCGGCGTAATCGCCGCCCACCGCGTCGTAAATCACGTCGGCCCCATTCGGCCCACACGCGTCTTTGAACAATGTGCCGAGCGCCCGCTGGCCTTCTTTGTCGAAGGGTCCCCGGCCATAGACCACGCCGGCGTCGGCGCCGTGCTTGATCGCCAGGTCGACCTTTTCCTGTGTCGAGCACGCCGCGATAACGCGCGCGCCCATAGCCTTGCCAAGCTCAACGGCCGAGAGACCCACGCCGCCGGCCGCGCCCAGCACCAGGAGCGTCTCCCCAGCTTTGAGGTGACCCCTGTCCTTCAGCGCGTGATACGACGTGCCGTAGGTCAGGATGAACGCCGCGGCGACGTCATGCGGCATGGCGTCCGGGATTTTCCAGAGCCGTGAGGCGGGTAGTAGCACCTCCTCGGCCATGGCGCCCCATCCGGTGTTGGCCAAGATCCGGTCGCCCGGCTTGACGTTGGTCACGCCCTCACCCACCGACTTCACGACACCGGAGAGCTCGCCGCCCGGAGCGAATGGGCGCTCGGGCTTGAACTGATATTTGTCCTCGATAATGAGTACGTCGGGAAAATTGACGCCCACCGCCTTGACCGAGATCACCGCGTGTCCGGGCTTGGCTTCGGGGTTCGGCACGTCTTCAAAGACGAGGGTCTCAGGCCCGCCAACAGCCTTGCTCAACAGCGCCTTCATATCCGCTCTCCCGGGGTGTCCTTCGAAGTGGGCCGGACGCTAGCCCAGCGGCCTCCAGGGCGGAAGGCGGAAACCCAACGGATGTTTGAATTAACCGGTATGCCCGGACGGGCCGCCAAGTCGCCTCAGCGGGTTTCGGAGGTTTCCGACCGACCCCACCAGCCGCCGCCCAGCGCCTGGAAGAGTGCTGCGGTGTCGGTAAAGCGTCCGGCCTGAGCCTGGATGAGCGCGAGTCGCGTCTGGGCATAGGCCTGGTCGGCGGTGATGACCGCCAGGCCGTTCACCTGACCGAGCGCCAGCTGTTTTTTGGCAATCGTCAGACTTTCTGCGGAGGTCTGTTCGGCGACGACGGCCGCCTGCAGGGCGTGGGAATCCGCCTGGAGCGCGTAAAGCGTGTCGGCCACATTCTGGAACGCGGAGAGCACAGTGCTGCGATACTGCGCCTTGGCCTGGTCGAGTGCGGCCTCCGCCCCGCGCTGCCGGTGCAAGAGCGCCCCACCTTGGAATACCGGCTGAACCAGGTCACCGCTCAGCGACCAGAAGCTGTTTCCATTGGTGAAAAGTTGGGAGACGCGCGTGGCCGCCCCGCCCACGTTCGCCGACAGTGCCAGGTTTGGCAGCCGGTTCGCGATTGCGACCCCAACATGAGCGCTAGCCGATTGGAGATTCGCTGAGGCGGCCCTGATGTCGGGGCGTTGATCAACAAGCTTAGACGGAAGGCTGACGGGCAGGTCGCGCGGAAGCGTGATGGCGGCGAGGTCGAGGTACTCAAGCTTCGCCTGGCTCGGCAAGACACCGGTCAAGACCGCGATCAGGTCCCTCTGTTGGGCCAATTGCTTTTCGAGGACCGGCGCAAGTTGCTGCGCCTGGGCGAGGGCCGTCTCTTGGGCGGCGACATCGGCGCGCGAAATCTCGCCTAGCGCAAACTGGCGGCGCATCACCTCCAAGGTCTTCCGGTTGTCCTCGACAATGGCGGCTGTCGCGGCCAGCTGGGCCCGAAGCGAGGCCTCCTGGAAAGCGGCCACCACAACGTTCGTCGTCAGGCTGAGGTAGGCCGCCTCGGTCTGGAAGCGCTGGTTTTCCGCCTGGGCCCGAACGCTTTCGGTCTGGCGTCGAACGCCACCAAAGACGTCCAGAGGGTAACTGACGCTCACCTGGGCGGTGTGCAAAGTGAAGAGGTCCTGATTTGAAGAAAGCGGGGGGGCCGGCGTCGCTGGCGCCTGCTCACGCGTGAGATTGTAGGAAGCCGATGCAGCCGGCAAAAGCGCGCCGCGCTGGGCATAGTAGGCTTCGCGAGCTTGGCGCAGCGCCGCCTGGGCTGATTCGAGATCGGGATTGGCCTTAAGCGCGCGCTCGACCATGGCATTGAGGGCGGGAGAGTTATAGACCGTCCACCAATGCGCCGGCACGTCGGCGCCGCTCACCAGGCGCATGGACTGGCCGCCTGCGACGGGCGCGCCCGTCGCCTCTGCCGGCAAAGGCTCGCGCGTATAGCCGCTGACGTCAGGCGGGGGCGGGGCTTTGAAGTTGGGCCCGACCGCGCATCCTCCGACCATCAGGCTTGAGGCGACCAAAACCCCCACCGCCGCCGCCCATTTCGCTGGCGGCGGCTGAATTGGCCTCATTTTCGCAAATGAACGGAGCATGACGTCTACTCCCCCGTGCCAGGCGCCAGTCCCACCACGTCCGGCTCCTCAACCCGAGCCGTTCGGCGAGAGAAAAGGTCCAGCAGCACAGGCAGGACGATGAGGATCAAGGCCGGCGCAAGCAGGATCCCGCCCACGACCACAAGCGCGAGGGGCTTTTGGACCTGAGAACCGATGCCCGTCGATACCGCGGCAGGAAGCAGACCCACACACGCAGCGTTGCAGGTAATCATCACCGGCCTCAGCTGGGTTTCGCACGCGCGCCGGATCGCGGCTGCCCGGTCCAGTCCGCCGTCGAGGTTCATGTTGAACGACGAGACCACGATGATGCCGTTCATCACCGAGATGCCGAAGAGACCGATGAAGCCGATCACTGCGGAGATACTGAGCGGGGTGCCGGTCACAAAGAGAGTGAGAATCCCTCCGATCGCGGCCATCGGCATCACGCTAGCGGCGAGCAGGGTGTCGCTGATCCGCGAGAAGTTCATGTAGAGCAGTAGGCCGATCAGCAGCAGGCTGATCGGAATGACGATTTCGAGCCGCGCCATCGCGCTTTGCAACTGCCCAAGCTCACCCACCCACTCCAGGCGATAGCCGCCGGGCAGAACCACCTGTTTGGCGACCTTTTGTTGGGCCTCCAACACAGCGCCGCCAAGGTCGCGCCCGCGAACGGAAAACTTGATCGGAATGTAGCGCTGCTGCTGGTCGCGGTAGATGAAGGACGCCCCTGAAACGAGCTTGACGTTTGCGACGTCGGCGAGTGGCACCTGGATCACGCCGCTGCCGGAGGGATTGGGCGCGCCGACCGTAATCCGACGGATTTCATCCAGGTTCTGTCGATAACCAGGAGCCAGACGTACAATGAGCGGGAAGTTCCGGTCGCTCCCATCCTCATAGAGATTGCCTGCGGCCTCGCCGCCGATCGCGGCCTGAACGGTGTTGTTGATGTCGCCTGGCGACAGTTTGTATCGCGCGGCCTTGGCGCGATCGACGTCGATCTGGACCGTGGGCTGACCTAGGGAGTTGAAGACCGCCAGGTCCGTGATCCCAGGCACGGTGCTGATCACTGCCTTGATCTTGTCGGCCGTTTTCTGGAGCGCGTTCAGATCACCGCCATAGATCTTGACGGAGTTCTCGCCCTTTACGCCCGAGGCGGCCTCCTCGACATTGTCTTCGATATTCTGCGAGAAATTGAAGGAGACGCCCGGGAACCTGTTGGTCAGCGCATCGCTCAACTCCTTGGTGAGTTTCGCTTTGTCGACGCCATGCGGCCAGGTGTTGGTTGGCTTCAGCGGCACGAAGAATTCGGCGTTGAAAAAGCCGGTCGAGTCGGTGCCGTCATCGGGTCGGCCGTGTTGCGAGACGACGGTCTGCACTTCCGGATAGCGCGACATCAGGGTGCGCATCTGATTGACCGCCTCGTCACTCGCCTCGAGTGAGACTGACTGCGGAAAAGTCGCCCGAATCCAGAAGTTGCCTTCCTCCAGGTGGGGCAGGAACTCCAGGCCCAGGCTGCTCGCCGCCAGCACAGTGACAGCGAACATCATGGCCGCCCCTCCGAGCGTCAGAAGCCGGTTGGCAAGAGCGAACTCCAACACTGGGTTGTAGAGGCGTCGTAGGAGGCGGACAAAATAAGTGTCTTCCTCACTTACCTTGTTGGGCAGCATCAATGCGCTCAGCGCCGGAGAAATTGTGAAGGTCGCAAGCAGGCCGCCGGCGATCGCGTATGCGTAGGTCTTGGCCATCGGCCCGAAGATGTGGCCTTCCACCCCAACCAGGGTGAAGAGCGGAAGAAAGCTTGCGATGATGATAGCGGCTGAGAAAAAGATCGACTTGTTCACCTCGGCCGCAGACTCCGAGATGATCGCAACCCTGCCCAATATTCCCTTGTGCCGCTCGTTGGGTGGCCCGTGGCTGGAAGCCTCGGCCATATGGCGGAAGATGTTCTCGACCATGATCACTGTCGCATCGACCACGAGCCCAAAGTCGATCGCGCCCACCGACAGGAGGTTCGCGGACTCCCCGCGCACAGTCATGATCAGGATGGCGAAGAAGAGGGCAAAGGGGATCGTGGCCGCCACGATGATGGCGCTCCGCAGATTGCCCAGGAAAATCCATTGAATCACAAAGATTAGGACCATCCCGCCAAGCATGTTCTCCAGAACCGTGCGGGTGGTGACCGCGATCAGGTCGCTTCGATCGTAGATCTTCTGAACTGATACGCCGGGAGGCAGGACCCCGGTCGAGTTGATCTTTTTGACCTCGGCTTCCACGGCCTTGATGGTGGGCGAGCTCTGCTCGCCGCGATGCATCAGCACGACGCCTTGAACGATGTCGTCGTCGTGATCCTGGCCTGCGATGCCGAGCCGGGGCAGGTTTCCGACCTTGACTGTCGCAACGTCGCCCACAAGAACCGGGGTTCCGCTGTTCGACGTCAGCATGGTGCTGCTGATTTGATCGATCGAGTGGATGAGACCCACGCCGCGGACGATGGCCGCCTGCGGACCGAAGTTCACGGTCTGGCCACCGACGTTGAGGTTGCTGTTGTTGAGTGCGGCCAGGACCTGTGGCAGCGTCAATCCGTAAGCGATCAGCTTCTGCTTATCGATGTTGACGTCGTAAGTTTTGGTCTTGCCGCCCCATCCGGTCACATCGATGACGCCGGGCACGGCCTTGAAGCGGCGTTGCAGCACCCAGTCCTGCAAGGTCTTCAGGTCAGTCACCGAGTAGCCAGGCGGTCCGACAACCCGATAGCGGTAGATCTCGCCAATCGGACTCTCTGGGGAGATCTGGGGTTGCGCGCCGTTGGGAAGCGCGTTGAGCTGCGTCAGCCGATTGATCACCCGCTGCTCAGCTTCATCGTGGGTGAAGTCGTAGGTGAACTGCACGTTCACTTCCGAGAGACCGAAGAGCGAGGTGGTCCGCACGCTCGTGACGTTCGGAATTCCGGCCATTTGTATTTCGATGGGGATGGTGACGTAGCGCTCCATCTCCTCCGCCGACTGTCCGCTCGATTGGGTAATTACCTGCACAAGCGGTGGAACTGGGTCGGGATAGGCTTCGATATTCAGCTTCAGGAAGCCAACGACGCCGGCCACGAAGACCACCGCCAGGAAGACCATCATGAGAACGCGATTGCGCAGAGCGAAACGAACGACGCTGTTCATAGTCGTCAGCCGCTTTGCGCTGCGCGGTCGATGAAGAGAGAGCCGCTGGTGACCACATGCTCGCCCGGCTTGAGACCCGCCAGCACTTCGATCATCCCGCCTGTCGAGCGTCCCGCCTTGATCTGGCGAAGCTCGAGCCTGCGGCCGGGATGGGCGATCCAAACCCGCGCGGTGTCACCCTCATAGATCACCGCCGCATCGGGAACAGCGGCGGCTTGCGAGGCGCCATCGGTGATCAACGTGAAGCCGGCGAACATCTCGGGTTTTAGGAGCCCGACCGAATTGAGGATCGGGGCACGAACGGTAATCCGGTGCGTAAGCGGGTCGACAGTTGGCGAGACGAAATCGACCTTTGATGTGAAGACGCGGTCCGGGATCGCGGCCACACGGACTTCGACCGTTTCTCCGACACGAGCTTTGGGTGCATCGCTCTCGCGCAGCTGACCCACCAGCCAGACCGTTGAGACATTGCTGACGACAAAGGCCGGATTGGCGCCGCCGTTGGTGACGCTTCCAATGTTTTGGCCAACGCCCACAGTGCGCGCAGTGACAACGCCGTTGATCGGCGAGGATACGACAGCCTCAGCTGCACCCTTGGCGTTCGCACCGCGCTCCAGCCGCGCGATTTCGGCCTCGCTCTTGCCCAGGATCCTCAGTCGATTTCGCACCATCTCAAGGTTGGCGGTGGCCGCAGCGAAGTCGGCTCCGCTTTGCTGCAGGTCCTTGAGGGCTGCGCCGCTGGCTTTGTAAAGTTCCCGTTGCCGCTCCGCCGCGGCGCCAGTCAGCTTGGCCTGAGCGACGGCGCTGGCCAGATCAGATTGCCCCTGAGCGAATTCACTGGCCTGAACGGCAAACAATGGCTGGCCGGCGCGCACCCGATCGCCCGCCTTCGCCATGACCCGCGTAACCAGGCCGGAATAGGGCGAAAAGACCTGGGTTGTCTGATCATCGTTCGTCGCGATCTTGCCCTCGGTCTGAACCTCGGAGCGGAAGCCAGCCGTCTGGACAGCTGCGAACTTCAAAGTCGCCCATTGTTCGGTCGTCGCAATGAAGGTTCCGGCCGGTGCGGGCGGGGGCTTTGGAGGAGGTTTGGAAGCAAACGCGTGAACCAGCAGCGGCGCGCCGAACAGCAAGAAGACCGCAATCAGACCTGCGGCGCCCAATATCATGAGCTGAGTTCGCCGCTGCAGGCGGCGACCCGGCGTCGCCGTCGCAGGCGCGTGTTGCATAATCACAGCTTCCCGAAGAACGCACAGGATTGAGCGCTCTGTCAGGAACGATCGGCGGAAGCCGGGCGTGAGGCCTTATCAAAGCGCGGTAGCCCCATAATCGGCTAAGCTTACGCTGACCTTACAAGCGGGGAGGCGACCCTGCTCTTCGACGTCGGCGGCCGGATCGGCTATAGCCCCGCGCGGTCCGAGCGACCGCCGGAAAGGGTTGCGAATGCGCCTCCTCATCGTCGAAGACAACCTGGAGCTCTCCGGCTTGCTCGCAAGCGCATTGGAACAATCCGGGTTCTCGGTTGATCATGTGGCGACGGCTGAATCGGCGCGACTGGCGACCGCCACCAGACGCTATGCGGCTCTGATCCTGGACCTGGGTCTTCCTGACGAGGATGGTCTTGGCGTTCTGACGGAAATGCGCGCTCGCCACGATTCCACGCCCGTACTGGTCTTGACGGCGCGCGGGGGTGTGGGGGACCGCGTGACCGGCTTGCGCGCTGGAGCCGACGATTACCTTCTGAAACCCTTCGCCATCGAGGAGCTTACGGCCCGCCTCGACGCCCTACTTCGCCGTCCCGGTGAAATCCTGGGACAGGTGCTGCGGGTGGGCGATCTCGCGCTCGATACCCGAGCCCGCCAGATGTCCGTGCGCGGAGAGCCCCACATCTTTTCGGGACGCGAGCTGGACCTTCTGGAAATTCTAATGCGACGCAGCGGACGCGTGGTGCTCAAGCAGCACGTGGAGGACCATCTCTTCGGCCTCAACACCGAAATCGGATCTAACGCTGTCGAGGTCCAAGTCCATCGGCTGCGCAAGCGCCTGGAGCCGCTGCAGGTACGCGCCGACATTCACACCGTCAGGGGTGTGGGCTACCTCCTGGCCGAAACGCGCTAATGCTGCGCTTCGGCACGCTGGTTTCGCGGATCGTGTGGCTGCACATGGCGGCTATGACGGTGGCCGTTGTCGCGATGATCGCATCGATCCATCTCTTGTTGAACGCCATCCTTGCGGCCTTCGAACACAAGACCCTAAGTGAACATGCCGTGGCCATCGCCCAAGCTGTTCAGCCTGCGGACTCAGGTCTTTCGATCAAGATCCCGGCGGAACAGAGAGATCTTTACACCCATGGCTATGGCGGCTTCAGTTTCGCCGTCCTGGACAAGGCCGGACAGACGCTCTTTTCCTCCCTGCCCTCGGGCGGCTCGCTCTTTCCGAGCGATCCAAGAAATTCGACGACAACCTATTTCCAGCGGACTCAGGGTCCAGTCGCCTACTATGGCATCAGCTACCCCAAGCGCCTCGGCGGTCGCGAGGTGTGGATTCAGGTCACCCAGAACCTGCAACATCCCGACGTTTTCGCCGATGACGTCGTGGCTCAATTCCTTCGCCAAATCCTGTGGTTGATTGTTCCGATCATCACGCTCCTGCTGCTCGCGGACATCTTCATCGTCAGGCGCGCGCTCCTGCCGGTCCTAGCGGCCTCCAAACACGCCGGTTCAATTCATCCCGATCGGATCGATGTCCGCCTTCCGACCGCCGGACTTCCCGATGAAGTTGCGCCGCTAGTCACGGCGATGAACCAGGCGCTCGATCGTATCGAGGCGGGATTTCGAACCCAGCGCGATTTCACTGCCGACGTCGCCCACGAACTTCGGACACCACTCTCCATCCTGCGACTGAGGGTTGACGGTCTCGCCGACACGAACGCGGCCAGCCTCCTAAGGGCGGACATCGACGCGATGAGCCGGATGGTCGATCAGCTCCTAGCGCTCACGGAGTTGGAGACCTTCACACTGGCGCCCACCGATCGGGCGGATCTGCGCGCCGTCGGGCTGGAGGTTGCGGGCTTCATGGCGCCGTCTGCGATCTCATCGGGCAAACAGGTGGCGGTGAGCGTCGGCGAGGCGCCCATTTGGGTGCATGGCGAGGCCGAGGCGCTTTTTCGGGCGCTGCGCAATCTCGTCGAGAATGGGTTGGCTCACAGCCCCGCCAACGGCGTGGTCTCGATTGACATCACCCCGGACTGTCTAGCGCAGGTCTCCGATCAAGGGCCGGGCGTCCCGGAATCCGAACGCGAGCTGATCCTGCAGCGGTTCTGGCGGCGTGATCGACGCTCTTTAGGCAGTGGCTTAGGATTGAATATCGTCTCTCGCATTGTCCTGGCTCACGGCGGCGAGCTCCAGATTGAAACCGCGCCGGGCGGCGGCGCGCGCTTCGTGCTCAAGCTTCGCCACCTGGAACAGCCGAGGGATGAACCGAAGCTCGGACAGGCATAAGCAGCCTTCGGTTCGATCCACTAGGCGGGGTCGGGGTTGTGCGCTTTGCGTTGGCGCGCAAGGCGTGCGTAGCCCGGCCGCCAGATCAGTAGAGTCAGCATGGGGGTCACGAAGAGACCGGCCACGCTCGCAGAGATCAAGCCCGCGATAACAACGATCGAGAGCGGTCCCAAGATTTCAAACCCTCCCTGGCCCGTCTGAAACGCAAACGGCGCCAAGGCCAAGGTGGCCAGGATTGAACTCATGAAAAGGGGTGCGATGCGTTGCTGGGTCCCTCTGACGAGGGTCTCGAAAGACCAGGGCTGACGCTCGTCAATCACAAGGTCTTCCAGGCGGGAGATCAGCAGGACTCCACTTCGGATCGCCAAGCCGAAAAGGGCGATCAGGCCCGCGATCGGACCCAGGCTGATTGTTCCTCCCAGCAAGAAGACAGCGATCGCACCACCCAGGAGCGAAAACAGTGTTGAGATGATGATCACGATGGCTGAACGGCCGTCGAAGGCGATGGTCAGGACGCCCAACACCGCCAGGAGCGCCAGTCCGTAGCTGAGCGCGAGGTTGCGGGTCGCGACCGAAGCGCTGCGGTCCTCACCTTCGTAGTCAAGGAACTGCCCCGATGAGAGCCTCAGGTTTCGCGCTAGGGCGCTGCGCGCTAAGTTGGCAAATCGACCTGTGTCGGACTTGGCGGGTTCAGCAATGACCACCTGCCGGCGAAGTCCGTCGTCGTGTTCGATCTCCGCGCGGCCCTGGGTGAGATAGACGTTAGCGACGCTTCTGAGCGGCACCGAAACGCCCGACGTCGAACGAAGCAGAAGATCGCCCACCGCTTCAGGGTCCTGGCGAAGCGACGCTTGCGCCGAGATTGCAAGGTCGATGGTGCGATTGCGATCGTAGATCTGGGCCACTCGCTCGCCAGCGAACGCCGCCTGAATGGTGTCCAGGACGTCGGCTACCGAGAGGCCGAAGATCGCAAGTCGATTGAAGTTGATGTCGACACGGACGACCGGGGCCTTGGCGGCGGCCGTGATCCGCGCCGAGGCGCCGCCCGGGACAGTCCGCAAGATCTGAACGATCCGGTCAGCCGTCGCATCAAGAGCGTCGAGGTCTGAACCAAAGACAGTGACAGCAAAGGGTGCGTTGGCTTCAGCGCCTTTCAGTCCCCGATCAAATCCCGATCGGACGGTTGGATGAAAACCCCAGTTGGCGGAGAGGTCGCTCGCGATCCGCCGCTCAACTGCCTCCTGGGCTGAACCGCCGAGCGCGTCCGAAAGGCAGACATAAAATGTAGCCGTCTCGAGCCCGGTCGCTTCGGCGCCGGACGGGTCGCGCCCAATACGTTCGCTGACGGTTCGCACACCGTGAACGCCCCTGAGATCCGCCGTAATGCGCTGGCCCATATCACGCATCGCGGGGAGCGACGTCGAGCCGGGTGCGGTCATCTGGAAAGTGATGTGATCGTCGTGAATACCCGGCAGCAATTCCGGCCGGGCGACCAACAGGCTGGCCAAGGCCGCGGCGGCCAGGATGAGCGAAACCACGACGAGGGGCCGCGCTGAGCTTTGCAGCCTCTCAAACCAGGCTCGATGCATTTTCCGCCACGATCCTGGCGGAGAGTCATGGCCCGGTTTGAGGTGTCGCAGCGTGAGCGCCGCGAGCGCTGGTGTCACAAGCGCGGCCACGACAAGGGAGGCCAGGCTTGCGGCGATTACCGCGCCCGCAAAGGGACGCAGGAGTGTTCCCTGGGCCCCGGTGAGCGCAAGCAGCGGCAGCACTGCGGCCACCACCGCCAGGGTCGCGTAGATCACGGGTGCGCGCACATCCAGGCACGCGGCGAGAATGGCGTCTACGTGGGAGGCATGACGCTGGTCGGCGTCACGCAGGCGCGCCGCGATGTTTTCGACGTCGATCACCGCATCGTCGATCACCACACCCAGGGCCACAGCGAGCCCACCCAGGGTCATAGCGTTCAGTCCCCAGCCCATGAACTTCAGCACCGCGAGCGAGAATAGAAATGTCAGCGGCAGGCTAATCAGTGCGACGAAGGCGATGCGAACATCGCGCAAGGCCAAAATCAACATCACCGCGACAAGGGCCGCGCCAATCAAGAGGTCGATGCCGACGGCGCGCATCGTGTTGGATGTGAAGCTTGCGGGCCGATCGAGGTCGCGACGCATCTCAACCCCCTGGGCGTCGAGAGCCGGTTTAAGGACTGACAGCGACCTTTCGACGGCGTGGGTGACGTCCAGCGCGTCGGCCCCGTGCTGACGATTGATGGTGATCAACACGCCACGCTTTCCATCAATCAACGCGTCGCCATACGCTGGGGCGGCGGCTTCAACGACGTCGGCGACATCGTTGATGCGAACTGGCGCTGCGCCGGGCGCCTGGATTTGACCCGCACCCACAGCGTCGACGGTCAGGGCCTGGCCCTGCGGTTCAATTAGAACCCGCTGGTTTGGCGTATCGATGAACCCGGCTCCCGCTACCCCGGTAGACCGGCGCACGGCGTTGAGGATGTCCAGGAACCCCAGATCGCTGTCAGACAGGTCTCCCGGCCGGGCCCGTACTTCCAGTCGCCGAACTTCGCCACCCACGACTGAGACGTCGGAGACACCAGGCACGGCGAGCAGACGCGGTCGCACCGTCCACTCGATAAGGTCTCGCAATCCCATCGCGTCGAGCTTGTCGCTCAAGAAGCCGACTTGCAGGACAGGCCCGCCTTGTGAGCGCATAGGCCATAGCCGCGGGGAGCCAGCGCCAGGCGGAAGCTTCCCGCCGAGTTCAGACAGGTTCTCCACCAAGGCCTGGCGCGTGCGCACGGGATCTGCGCCAGCTGAGAAGGTCAATGTGACGAGGGACAATCCCTGGGACGACTGGGAGTGCACGTGGGCGACGCCCAATGTCCCGGCCAGCGTGCTCTCGATCGGGCGGGTGACCAATTGCTCCACCTGCTCTGCCACGAGCCCGGGGGCCTCGGTCTGGACCTGAGCCTCAATAGGCGCGGTCTCTGGCAGGAAAGTGGGATTGAGATCGCGCACGTAGAATGCAGTGGCGATGACCAGGAAAAGGCACGCCCAAGCGACAAATCGCTGGTGATCCAACGACCATCGGACGAGCCGCGCCAGCAAGCTATTGCGCCTTCACAAGATGATTTTGCTCGCTAGCGAAAAGCGCTGGCGCACCACGAACAACAACCTCGTCTCCGGCGGCGAAACCGTGCGCTTCGAAATAGCCGTCCGCGCCTGGCACGGGATCCTGAAGGATGCGACGTTCGAACTGCGAAGCGTTTGTCCGGACGTAGGCCCAGTTTGAGCCCTCGTAGCGAATGAGTGCTGAGCGGGGGATGAGGACCCCTGTCTCCTGGCTGGTCGTCGCGATGTGCGCGCTTTGGGTGAGGCCGACCGCCAGGTGCGCTGCGGCCTTGCCTGCAACCTCCACGATCAAGCCCGTCGACTGGAGCCGAGGCTCAGCGGCGCGCGCTAAACCGATCACCCGGCCGGTCACCGAACTGTCGCCAACATCGATGCGCACACTGCGCGCTCCGGCCTGACCTTCGTTGTTGTGCGTGTCCACGTGCACGAGTGCGATTGATCCGTTGGAAAGTCCGCGGACCAGGCGATCTCGGCTGTCCAGGCTCAGATTCGCGACACCGCTCCCCCAGGTCAGCGCCAATTGCTTGCTCAGGAGCTTTACGCGAAGGGCGTCAGACCCGGCTTGGGCGTGCGCGGCACCGGCGTCTTTGGATGAAATCTCGCCACCCTGCCGATTTAGTGCGCTCGAGCGCTTGTCTTCGGCGGTCGAGGCTTGAGCCGCGGTTTCGGCCGTTCGAAGGTCTGAATCGAGCTGCACTAGGGTCGCTGGATCCAGCACTTTGGCGAAAGCGTCGATTTCGGCGGCGCGACGGGCCGCGGCAAGCTTCTGTGTCGCCAGGCCAAAGCGCTGCTGCATTTCCCCGGGGACTTGCACGCCGGCGAAGCTCGATGGACATCCCGCGAAAACGCCGAGGCCTAGTCCAGTGGCCACCAGCGCGAGCTTCAGACTTCTCGCAAACATTGTCCCCCGGCCCGCGCCACCATTCACACCTGACGCGAAGGTGCACGCATGCTCCCCCAACTGGCAACTACCCTTGTGCCGATTGACACGGTCAAAAGGGGACGGCAACCCTGCGATCGGGCCCAGCTGGGAGACACATCATTGGGAATCAAGGCCGGAACGTTCTCGGGCGTCCTGGCGTCTCTTGGCCTTAGCGCCTGTGCTTTGGGTCCAAATTTCCATGCGCCGGCGGCGCCGGATGTCACCCGCTTCACACCCGCTCCGCTGCCCAATCGCACCGCTGCAACAAACGTTTCGGGCGGAACTGCCCAGCAGTTCGTCGACGGCCTTGATGTCTCCGGACGTTGGTGGACCTTATATAACTCAACGGCGCTTGATGCGCTGGTCGATCGCGCGCTGCACAACAATCCGGACTTGCAGGCCGCTGACGCGGCCCTTCGGGTCGCGCGGGAAACTTTCTACGCACAGCGCGGCATCCTGGCGCCGACGGTTGGGGCTGACTACAACGGGTCCCGACAAAAGGTAGCGGCGGTGCTGGCGCCGCCAGTGTCGTCAAATGCTGAACTCTTCACGCTGCACACAGCGCAACTCAGCATCTCCTATACGCCTGATGTTTTCGGTGGCCTGGGTCGCCAGGTGGAGTCCGCCAAAGCGCAGGCCGAGGCTCAGCGCTTCCAGACTGAGGCGACCTATTCGACCCTGATCTCCAATCTGGTGGTCGCCGCAATCCAAGAAGCCCTGGTCCGTGACCAGATTGCGACGACCAAGTCGGTGATCAAAACCAACACCGCCATGCTCGATGTCATGCGGCGACAGTTCTCATTCGGCGAAATCTCGCGCAACGACGTGACAATACAGGAAGCGGCGCTTGCGCAGGTGGAACAAACGCTCCCCCCGCTGGAAAAACAACGCGGGCAAGCGCGCGACATGATTGCTGCGCTGACCGGGCGATATCCCGGTGAGAGCGATGAGGTCCAAATCCAACTTTCGGGCCTGGAGCTGCCCAGCCAGTTGCCTTTGAGCGTCCCCTCAAAGTTCGTGGAGCAGAGGCCCGACATTCGGGCGGCGGAAGCCTTGCTCCATGTTGCAAGCGCCCAGATCGGCGTGGCCATAAGCAATCGCTTGCCCAACATCTCGCTTACCGCAAGCGCTGGAGGGTCAGCCTCTGAGCTGAGTCAGTTGTTCAATCACGGAAACAGCGCCTGGGCGCTTGGCGGCGACGTGGTCCAGCCGATCTTCCAAGGTCGCGCCCTTCTTCATAAGCAGCGGGCGGCGGAAGCGGCCTACGCGCAGGCCCAAGCGCAATATCGAAGCAGCGTCCTGACCGCCTTTCAGAACGTCGCTGACGCCTTGCAGGCCATCGAAACCGATGCGCGCGCGCTGACGTCAGCAGCGGCGTCTGAACGCCATGCCGAGGTCAGTCGCGGCAGCGCGCGCAAGAAGTTCGAACAGGGGGAAGTCAATAGTCTCGTGGTTCTGAACGCCGACCAGGCCGTCGCGCAGGCCCAGTTGATGCGTCTCCAGTCGCAGGCGGCCCGCTACACCGACACCGCCGCGCTCTTCCAAGCGCTTGGCGGGGGCTGGTGGAACCGTTCAGAAACACTGCCCACCAAGGATTGATCGCGCACTTCGACGCCTCGCGACTATGATGCCAGCATGGGCAGAATTACCCAGCGCGCGAAGACCGCGGCGATCCCGGTGTGCTGGATTCTGGGCTTCCTTCTGACCGGCTCCCTGGCGAGCGGAAACATCGCCGTATTCTACGGGACTTTGTTCGTGACGCTCGTCTATGTCGCGGCGTGCTTGCTCACGACGTCGGTTCTTAGGGCTCTTGGCTTCGGGACCCATCAATTCTCTCAATTGGCCAGAGGCCACAGGCGATTTGGCCGATGCGCACCGTTCACCTATATTCGGCGATCTCCTCAAAGGAAGCCTTTCACCTTGGGCGTGACCCTCGACCTTTCGCGTGCGCCAGCCACGCCGCGCCCGACTGTGAAGCCAAACCTCTCGGGGCTGACGCGCACTGAGCTGGCCGCAGCCTTGATCGCAGCTGACGTCGTAAGGCCTGAGAAGGCCAAGATGCGCGCGACCCAGCTCTGGCGCTGGATCCACCACTATGGCGTCACCGATTTCTCGGCCATGACTGACGTGGCCAAGGAGATGCGGGCGAGCCTCGCCGAGGCCTTCACCGTCGCGCGGCCGGAGATCATCGAGCGGCAGGTCTCACGGGACGGCACGCGCAAATGGCTGATTCGCACGGCGCCCGGAATTGAGGTCGAAACGGTCTACATCCCCGACGTGGGCCGCGCCGGTGCGCTATGCGTCTCAAGTCAGGTGGGCTGCACACTGAATTGCACGTTTTGCCACACCGGAACGCAAGCCCTGGTCCGTAACCTGACGGCCGCAGAGATTGTGGCCCAGGTGCAGGTAGCGCGCGACGACCTGGGCGAATGGCCTTCCCCGAAGGAAGACCGACGGCTCTCCAACATCGTCTTCATGGGCATGGGCGAACCGCTCTACAATTTGGACAGCGTGGCCGCAGCTATCGACATCATCGCGGACAACGAGGGCATCGCGATCTCGCGGCGGCGGATCACCGTCTCGACATCCGGCGTCGTGCCTGAACTGCAGGCGCTGGGTGAGCGGACCCAAGCCATGTTGGCGATTTCTCTGCACGCGACCAATGACGAGCTGCGCGAAAAACTGGTGCCGCTGAACAAGAAATATCCGCTGGCAGAGCTGCTAGCCGGGATCCGGGCGTATCCGGGCCTGTCAAACGCCAAGCGGGTGACCTTCGAGTACGTCATGCTGAAGGGTGTCAACGATAGCCCGGCCGAGGCCAAGGCTCTGGTCCAGCTGCTGAAGGGTGTCCCCGCCAAGATCAACCTCATCCCATTCAACCCCTGGCCGGGCAGCCACTACGAGTGCTCCGACTGGGCGACCATCGAGGCCTTCGCCGCAATCCTCAACCGTGGCGGCTATGCCTCGCCGATCCGCACGCCGCGCGGCCGTGACATCCTTGCCGCCTGTGGTCAGTTGAAAAGTGAGAGTGAAAAGGTGCGGGCCAGCGTCCGACGCAAAACGGCGACCGAGGCGCCTACCAGCTAAGGCGCTTTCCGAATGGGCCGTGGGGCATGCTATCGAGGGCGGCCGTCCACGCGAGCAGTCCATCCATGACCACTCCCCTTCAGTCGCCAGAAATCCAGGCCTTTGCCACGGGGTTCCCTGTCACCCTGTTGCACGCCGGCGTCACGGTGGTGATCCTGTTCGCCGCCGCCGCGCTCTATGTGATGCTCACCCCACACAAGGAAATCGCCCTGATCCGTGACGGCAACACCGCCGCAGCGGTGTCGCTGGGCGGCGTCCTGATAGGATTGGCCATTCCGCTAGCCGTGTCGTTGAAGGCGTCGACTACCTTGATTGAGCTTGCCCTTTGGGGTGTGGCCATCACCTTGGTGCAGCTCCTGTTATTTCGGTTGGCGGACCTGATCCTGCATGGCCTGCCACGGCGGATTCAGGACGGCGAGATGGCCGCCGCCGCCATGCTGGTGGGCGCCAAGGTCTCCACCGCCCTAATCCTCGCGGCCGCCGTCTCGGGCTGAGCATCAGGGCATCATGCATTTCCCACGGCTGCCCGATTGGCTGATCTATGCCGCCGTGGTGGTCGCGCTGCTGATCGCTGCGGTCGGCCGCCAGGAGCGCGCCGACGCCCCTCCCGCCCCGCCGCCGCCGCCCGAGGCCGAGGGCACAGCCTTGGGGCCGCCGTCGCCGTTCGATCCGGCGGTCGCCGTCGAGGTCTCCGACAAGACGGAAGCAGGGGCTGGAACTGCCTTTTCTGTCGCCCAATCAGGTGTCTGGATCACTGCCCGCCACGTGGTCGAGGGTTGTTCGCGGGCGGCCATCGTCGTCTCGCCGGGGCGCGGCGTGGCAGCCAGCGTGACCATCGACCCCAAGGCTGAGACGGCCATCCTCACGACGGATGGCGGGGCGCCGCCCCTGCCGTTGGGTTTGAATCAAAGCCTTCGACGGGGCGAGCGGGCCTTCCACATGGGCTTTCCACAGGGGCGGCCCGGTGAAGCGAGCTCCCGGCTTCTCGGCCGTGAGAACCTCGTGGTGCAGGGACGCGGCGCGAGAACCGAACCTGTTCTGGTCTGGGCGGAGACCGGCCGCACGGACGGTTTGCGGGGCACTCTTGGCGGCCTCTCCGGAGCGCCCGCGCTCGATGTCCAGGGCCGGGTTGTCGGCGTCACGATCGCTGAGGCGCCCCGCCGGGGACGCATCTACACAACTGCGCCGGAGACGACGGCGCGAGCCTTGATCGCCAGCGGTCGCCGGTTCGGGGAGTTCCCAGGCGTACCAATCGGCGCCGACAATTACGGACGCGTCGCTGACGATTTGAGGCGAAACTTGCGTGTGGCGCAGGTGGTCTGCCTGACGACTTAGGTCTTTGGCGCCGCGCCAGGGGTTCGGTGGAGGCGGGCGAGAAGCAAGAATAGCAGGAGCGGCGGAACAGCCGTCAGTCCAGTCCCGATGAAAGCCAAAGCATAGCCTCCGAGCAGGCCGTGGGCGGGCGTAAGGCTCTCGACCGCCAGGCCCGAGAAGCCCTTCAGGAACTTTCCAAGCAGGGCATAGGTCGACGACAGAAGCGCGTACTGGGTGGCGGTGTAGCCAAGACCGGTCAGGCTCGACATGTAAGCCACTAGCGCCACACCAGCGAAGGCCTGCGCGAAACTATCCATCGCCATGATCGCGCCAAAGGTCGGGATGTCCGAATGCAGGCTTAGGATGGCAAAGGCTGAGGTGCCCAACCCCTCAAGAAGTGCGCCCAACATTAGAGAGGGGAAGATGCCGAGCCGGATCGAGCTTATGCCGCCAGCAGCGATGCCGATGATGGTCGCGATCAACCCCACAGGGCCGCGCATCAAGGCCACCGTGTTCTTGGCGAACCCGAGGTCGTGATAATAGGGGTTGTACATCGGCCCCATAACAAAATCCGGCAGCCGGTAGAGCGCAACTGCGAGCAGAATCACCAATCCCAGGGTTCGGTTTTTCGCAAAGAAGTCGATGAACGGCCCCACGACGGCGTCGAAGAAGCCGCGTGGCGTCCATAGCGGAGCCTGGGATTGCAGAGCCGCTTCGGCGCGCGCTGGCTCAAAGGCCAAAAACGTCGCCGTGACCCCCACCCCCATACCGATCGCCATGCCGACGTAGGAAAGGGGCCAGCCGATCTGTTCCGCCACCGCAATGATGAGCGCGTCTGTGATCAAGAGGGCAACCCGATAGCCGAGCTGGGCTGCCGATGTCATCAAGCCAACCTCGTCGCTGTCGGAAGCAGCCTCGATCCGCCAGGCGTCGATGACAATGTCCTGGGTTGCAGAGGCAAACGCCGTCATCAGAGCAAATGCGCCGACGGCGGTCAGGCCACCTTTGACCCCAACGCTCGCCATACCGATCAATCCGATGGCGACGAGGATCTGGGAGAGCAGCATCCACCCGCGCCGGCGGCCCAGTCGCCCAAGGATCGGCACATCGACCCGCTCGACGATCGGCGACCAGAAGACTTTTATGGCATAGGCGAGCCCGACCCAGGAAATGAAGCCGATGGCCTTGAGGCTCGTGCCCTCATCGCGCAGCCAATAGCCGAAAGTGTTGGCCGTCAGCATGAAGGGGAGGCCCGAGGAGAACCCCAACGCCAGCATGACGGCGACTTTGGGCTGCCGAACCGAGGCCAGCACTTCCATCGCCGTGCGCTTTCTGCGCGGCGCACCGTCTGCTTGTGCGGTCATCAGCGGGGTCTCCGGTCGGCGCGCCCCCTGCGCCGATCATCCGACCTTGGCGCGCCTCGCGGTTTCCGTCCAGGCAGCTCCGGTCCAGCGGCTCAGCATAGCGCGCAAGGCGTCAGGCGACATCGGCTTGACCAAGAAGTCGTTCATGCCGGCGGCCAGGCAAGCATGCCGGTCGTCCTCAAAGGCGTTGGCCGTCAGCGCGACGATAGGGGTCTCGATGCCGAGAGCCCGCATTGCGCCTGCAGTCTCCACGCCGGAGAGACCGGGCATGCGCATGTCCATGAGGATCAGGTCGTAGGCGCCGACCTTGACGGCGGCAAGGGCTTCCTCGCCCCGGCTGGCGTGATCGATTTCACAGCCCTCGCGGGTCAGAAGCGCGCGAGCCAGGAGCGCGTTGATCGGATTGTCTTCGACCAGTAGCACCCGCTTGCCGGGGGCAGCAGCCGTGGCGATGCGTTCGTCATGGTTCTGATCGTCGGAGCTGTGCGCCTGTTCGGCGCCGGCCGCGGCAACCAGGACCCGCTCCTCCAGCGACGCGCGGCGGAGCGGTTTGATCAGGTAGCCGGCGAATCCGGCGCGCCGATAGCGGCCGATCAGGGCGCGTTCCTCCGGAGCGAGCAGAATGATGGCGCGCCGTTCTGGTGGACGGCGGATCAGCCGCGTGCCGATCGCTAGGGCGTGGTCTACGAGGATCACATCGCCGAACTGCGTCGCAGCCATCAGAGTGTCGAGGTCTGCGGCGGCGATGGCGCGCCCGGCGCAAGCTTCGATCTGCCGCGAGGCCGCTTCACGAATGATCGTGTTTGGGGAGACCACGCCAACCTTGCGGTCCTCCAACCCGGGGGCGGAATTCGATCCGGGAACGGCGCGGAACGTGGCCTCGAACCAAAACCGAGCGCCGCCTTGCGGCCTCTCTTCTACGCCAACCTGGCCGTCCATGGCCGTGGCCAGGCGCCGGGCGATGGCGAGACCCAGTCCCGCGCCGCCTAGGTGAGCGTGGGTGGGATCGGCCTGGGCAAAGGCTTCGAATATACGCTCGCGCTGGGCGGCGGATACGCCGGGGCCAGTGTCGTCGACGGCGAACCGGACGCGGCCTTGCGGCCCTTGGGTGACGCTGAGCAGCACCCCACCAACCTCGGTGAATTTCACGGCGTTCCCGGCGAAATTGAGCAGGATCTGGCGCAGGCGTCCGTCATCGGCGCGGATCGCGCCCAAATCCTTGGGCGCGGCCCAGGCAATCTCGATGCCCTTTTCGCGTGCCCGGGGTGACAGCAACTCGCAAACGCCCCGCAACAGGTCGCCTACCTCCACCTCGCTGGTGTGCAGTTCGACTTTGCCAGCCCCGAGCTTGGCGAAGTCCAGCACGTCGTTGACCAGGGTCAGCAGGTGTTCGCCGGAATCCCGGAGAGCTGCGACATAGGCTCGTTGTTCGGCAGTGAGGCGCGTGCCCTCAAGCAGACGCGACATACCCAGCACCCCGTTCAAGGGCGTGCGGAATTCATGGCTGAGCGAGGCCAGCTGCTCGGCGCTGATCTGGGCGCGCCTGGGTCTGCGCTCGCCAAGAGGTCGAGCCGGTTTCATCGGCGTTCTGCGCATGGCGCTTCGATAGCGCTAAACGCCTTAACGGTCGGTCAAGCCGCCGGGACCGCGGTCAACTCACGCGCGAGCGCCAGGAACGCGGCGCGGGTGCGCGGGTCGGGTATCGCGTTGAAGGCCTCCAGGATTTCCAAGGCGCCCGGCCGTGAAAGCGCGCGGAAGACGTCCTCGTCGTCGTCGCGGCCGGAGGATTCCTCACCAACTAACCAGGAGATGCTGGTGGAAAGTGTCTGGGCGGCGGCTAACAGGGTCGAGGCCGCTACGCGATTGGCCCCACGTTCATATTTCTGGACCTGTTGAAAGGATACGTTGAGCCGCTCGGCCAGGTCGCTCTGGGAAAGGCCGAGCTGGCGGCGCCGAGCGCGCATCCTTGCGCCAATCATTAGCTCAAGCTGCGCGGCGCGGCTGGGGTCTTTCAAATCCATTGCGAGCCCTCTTGGTGTGTCAGAGCGTAGCGGAACCCACTTTGGTCTTCGCGTTAAAGTAGACGCGAGCGCCAA
Organism: Alphaproteobacteria bacterium; assembly: GCA_043740635.1. GTDB lineage: Bacteria > Pseudomonadota > Alphaproteobacteria > Caulobacterales > Caulobacteraceae > Phenylobacterium. The sequence continues at coordinate 18,226 of JAYUBY010000323.1, read as the reverse complement.
CTCGTCGTTAACTGCTACCACTATGGTCGCACGAGACATAATTTCCGAGGAATCGGTGGCGCTGCTAACGCCTCGTGAGCGCGAATGCCTGCGGTTGGTCGACCAGCATCTTTCGTCCAAGCAAATTGCTCGGCAGCTGGGAATGTCCAAGACCTCTGTGGACACTTATTGCGATCGCGCACGTCGCAAGCTGGGCGTTGAAGATCGCTACTCCGCAGCGCGCCTTGCTCGGCAGCTTGACGTTAACCGTGTCCTGACCGGATCAGGACACGACGCGATCAGGACAGACGAGGCCGCTAACCTCTGGCCGGATGAGTCGGCAACAGAGGAACAGGCTGATGGGCGACTGGCAGAACTTCGACAACCGCGCGGTGATCGGCAGAGCTCTACGTCTCCGCCAGGAAATCGACGATTTCGAGGCCCGCTGGCCGAACCCGCCGGCCCGGGAGGAAGCCCTTCCGACCTTTACCTGGGCGCAATTGGAGCGACAGCTCGTCGATCTGGCGGCGACCCCGGCGCAAGCCAAGATGGTCCAGCACCTCGTGTCCGGCACGCGGAAGCTGGCGGCGTTCAAGCCTTCGGAAATGGTCTTGCGGGAAGTGCTCTGTATGACCTGGGTTCTGCTCGACGAGAACTTCAAATCGGAACCCGAACTTGGCTCGACCGCAATGATCTGAGTCCCGCCGCTCGGATCGGGACGATTGTGGCGATCGCAGTCATCACCGCCCTCGCGTTCGGGGGCATGCTGGCGGGGCTCCACGCTCTCTCGGACCTCGGGCGGACTTTTTTCCGGGTCTGAACCGGACGGAAACCATATCCCCCGTAAACACCTAAGCGCGCGTCGCATTCCGACGCGCGCAGGAGAGACCTCATGCTCAAGCAACGCCGTTTGGTCGCCGAACAAGTCGCGGGCGTCCTGTTCGAAGCTGAAGCCGCCATTGATATGGCTCTCGCCAAAACCGCCGCTCTCGCGGGCATCATGCCGTCACTACGCAAACAGGCAGGCGCCTCGGCCCTCATTGGGCAGGACGCTGTCGAACGCGCCAGTCAGGCGATCGCGGCGCTTGCCGATGCTCGCCGGGCTATCGTGGAGACCCACAAGGAACTCTCGATCGTTCAGGCCCAGATCGGTCTTGGCGCGATCACGATGACGGACCCGGGCAGTGGTCAGAAGCCGCCTCCGATGTTCGCCAGTGACGAGCAACCCCAAGTCGGCCGTCGAGCCCTTCGCGCTATCCGCGCCGCCTAGAATCCCATTCCTTCGGCCAGTGGGGTCTGTCAGATTGGAGCCTCGGCTCTTGCCGGGGGTCCCCTCCTTTGCAGCTGCACAATTACGCCCTGCCGCCCTGGGTCGGACTGGCGATCGCCGTCATCGTCGGCGGCGGAGCGTTCTGGAAGGGTGGCCGTGAGGAGCAGGTCGCCGCCGGCGGCCTGATGCTGAGCTGGCTAACCACCATGGTGCTGCGTGATCCGCGCTGGATCGGCACCCAGTGGGGCGCGTTCGGAGCCGATACCTGCCTGTTCCTTCTACTCCTCGTGCTCGCTCTGCGTACAAAGCGTTACTGGCCGTTGGCGGCGGCCGCATTTCAACTTCTCTGCGTCGTCACCCACATTGCCCGGATCGTCGACCCCGGCGTTCGCGCGTGGGCCTATGCGACGGGCCAGGTCATCTGGAGCCAATGGGTGTTCTTTTCAGTTGGTGTTGGAACCTGGAACACTTGGCGCGGCACGCGTCAGCTCGCGCTTGTCGGCGACGCCAGGACCGGGCCAGGCGCAACGCGCGGGTAAATCAGCGTTCGGCCAAGACGCTGCGGTCCCAGCCCTTGTCACCCAGTACGAGTTATCCACAAGTTCGGGCCGCGCCGCCGCGCTCAGATCAAGAACTAAAGCAGAACTTTTGAGGTAACTGAGACGATTCCGTGACTTGGCAGTGCGTCTTCGGGTGACAACCTAGGCGCTAGCGCGAAGGCTTTCAATCCGTTGCCAGAGGATGTCTGTGGCGTCGATACCGGTGAACGCTTTCAACGCCACCGCCCCTGTGGGCGAGGTGACGTTGATCTCGGTCAGGTGATCACCGATGACGTCGATGCCGACAAACAGCAGACCGCGACGCTTCAGCTCGGGGCCGATGGTCGCGCAGATTTCGCGGTCGCGCGCGGTGAGTTCCACCGCTTCGGCCCTGCCGCCAACCGCCAGGTTGGAGCGAATCTGGCCCTTCTGCGGCACCCGGTTGATCGCGCCCACGGCCTCGCCGTCAATCAGTAGGATGCGCTTGTCGCCCTTGGTCACGGACGGCAGGAACTTCTGCAAGATCACCGGTTCACGGCTCAGCTCGGCGTGTATTTCCAGCAAAGCCTCGAGATTCGGATCGTCCGCGAGGTGCCGTGTCACGCCGGAGCCGCCACGCCCGTTGAGGGGTTTCAGCACCACATCGCCGTGCCGCGCGCGGAAGTCGGCGATCGCCTCGCGGTCCGAGGTGATCAAGGTCGGTGGCTGCAAGGCCGGGAAGTCGGTGACGAACAGTTTTTCCGGTGCATTCCGAACCTCCACCGGGTCATTCACCACCAGAGTTTTTGGGTGGACCTTCTCCAGGAAGAAGGTCGAGTCGATGTAGTTCATGTCGAACGGCGGGTCCTGGCGCAGCAGGATCACGTCGAAGGCCGACAGGTCGACCCGCTTGAAGGCGCTTAGCGCGGCATGGTCGCCATGCCGCCGCTGGACCGTGACGCCGCGTCCGCGGGCGAAGACCCGGCCCTCGTCCATGGCTAGCGTATCAGTGGTGTAGACGAACAGACTGTGGCCTCGCGCCTGGGCGGACTCCATCATCAGAAACGTCGTGTCGCCTTCGATGTTGATCCCCTCGATGGGATCCATCTGCACCGCGACCTTCAGAGACATGCCTGCGCTCCTGGCGACCTTGACGCTTCGGGACATAGGCTGGGCCGGGGCCGGGCGCCAGTCGCCGCTTGCCTAGTTCAGCTGCAGCCTCACTCGCTCGCGCTGGGCCCGGGCGGCCAAAGTGGCGCCGCCGTCGAGCGCGGTGGCGCGAGCCAGGGCTTCCAGCGATCCGGCCAGCGCCCCCTGACCCTCACGGGCAGCAGCGACGTCGAGCCAAGGGCGGTGGTCGCTAGGATCGAGCAGGGCGCGACGCAGCGCCGAGCGTTCAGCGCGGTCGAACTCGCGCGCCTGACTGGCCCGGGCGTAGATGGTGTTCTGGAGGCGCAGAAGGACGGCGCGGTCGCTGACCGGAGCCATGAGTCGGTCCAGGCGGTCGGCGACGTTTGGGGTCAGGCCGGCGTGTAGGGCGCGGCGCGTCAGCTCCGACGGCAGGACGACACGGCCCTCGGAGAAGGGGTCCAGCGCTATTGGGCCTTCCTCCGTCTCGATGCGCAGCAGGAAATGGCCAGGGAAATCGACGCCTTGCACCGTCAGCGCACATCGGCGGGCGGCGTGCAGGTAGAAGACCCCCAAAGCCACGGCCAAGCCCTTGCGTCGCTCGGCCACCGAGATGATGTCGGCGTTTTCCGGGGCCTCGTAGGAGAGGAGGTCGCCAGTCAGTCGCAGATCGCCGGCCATCGCTTCGGCCAGGGCCTCTTCACCGCTTTCCTCTTTCAGGCGCTGGGCGAGCCGATCAGCCCCAGCCGCTCCCAGGTCATACGCGGCTCGCGGATCGCGACTGGGATCTTCGTGGATGGCGCAAGCGATTGCGGCTTCCAGAAGTGGGAAGTCGCTGTCGGCGCCATGGCCAGCGTCCTTGAGGATGGTTTCAGCCTCTTCGCGGCCCATTCCCTCACCCGCCCTTCCAGGCGTCGGGACTATGCATAGGTAGCCTGGCGAGGGCGAGAGCTATGAGATCGATCTCAGCCCGGCCGACCTTCCGACGCAGCGCCGCGATGAATTCGGCACGCCAGCCAGCCCTGCGAGACGCGATCCCGTGGGCAGCGCGACCCCCACCCCTCATCGACCCGCCCTAATCGCCATGGCCCGCTGGTAGACATCACGGCGGGACAAGCCCAGCGCCTTGGCCACTTCGGCGGCGGCTTCGGCGGGGCGCAGTCGGGTCAGTGCGTCGGCAAGCGCAGTGTCAATGTCGCCCGCTGTCGCTTCCACCTCGCGGCCCGGCCCAACCAGGATCACGATCTCGCCCTTCGGTGCGTCTAGCTTGGGGTCGTCGGCCAAGATGCGCAGCGGCCCACGGTAGAAGGTCTCGTAGAGTTTGGTGAGCTCGCGGCAGACAACGGCCTCACGGTCGCCCAGGACGGCGGCCATGTCAGCCAGGCTCGCCGCCAACCGCGAGCCACCCTCGAAGAACACCAGGGTCGAGCGAATCGGCGCGAGCTCCTCCAGAAACGTCCGTCGCGCCGCGCTTTTGGGCGGCGGAAAGCCCGCAAAGAGGAAGCGGTCGGTGGGCAGGCCTGCTGCTGACAGCCCCGCCAATAGGGCAGAAGCCCCCGGGATCGGGAACACCGGATACCCCTCGGCGGCAGCTTCGCGAACAAGCTTGTAGCCGGGATCTGAGACCAACGGCGTCCCGGCGTCGGAGACCAAGGCTACGGTCTTGCCCTCGGCCAACGCCGCCATGGCCTTGGGCCTGGTGCGTTCAGCGCCATGTTCGTCGTAGCGTTCAAGTTTGGCCGAAAGGCCATAGGCCTGCAGAAGCTTGCCGGCTACCCGAGTGTCCTCTGCCAGCACCAGGTCTGCGGCGGCCAGGACGTCGAGAGCCCTGAGTGTGATGTCCCGCAGGTTGCCGATCGGAGTGGCGACCACATAGAGCCCCGCCGTCAGAGCTGAGCTATCCAGGTCGGGAGGCGGAAGACGTGGGGCCATGGCCGGAGGGTTCGCCGCGAACGAAGAATAAGGCAAGCGGCTAGGTTGCCAGTTCAGTCGTCAGTCGATCGAGCACCAAGCGGCCCGCAGGCGTGGCGCGGAGACGAAGTGGGTCGTCTGCGAGCAGGCCTAGAGACTTCAGATCGACGATGCGCTCCGGCAGGATTTCCAGGGCCGCCACATCGGCCAGAGGCACGCCATCAGTGATTCGCAGGCCGCTCAGCAGGCGCTCCTGCGCCGTCTCGCGCGCGTCAAGTAGCTCGGGGGTGGCGAACCCCAGACCGGTGTCGGCGACGCGGGCGATGTAGTCGGCAGGTTTCGCAGCGGCGTGGGTCGCGTTGCGCACGCCGTCCCGGGTGATGCGCCCATGTGCGCCGGGACCTGCGCCGAGGTAGTCGTCGCCCTGCCAGTAGATCAAGTTGTGGCGCGAGCGGGCGGCCTCGCCGTGTGCGTGGTTGGAAACCTCGTATGCGTCGAAACCGGCGGCTTCGAGCACGCGTTGGGTCGTGTCGAACAGTTCCGCGCCAAGCTCTCCGTTGGGCGGCGAGAACAGGCCTCGGCGCACAGCCCGATCGAAGGCGGTGCCAGCCTCGATTGTCAGCTGGTAGGGCGAGACGTGCTCGGCGCCCAGGTCGAGGGCGGCCTGTAGCTCCTGCATCCAGGCGGCAGGCGTCTGGCCCGGCCGGGCGTATATCATGTCGATGGACAGGCGCGGGAAGGCCGCAGTCGCGGCTTGGGCCGCGCGGGTGGCGGTTGCCGCGTCATGGTTGCGGCCGAGGAACTTAAGCGCCGCATCGTCCAACGACTGCAGACCCAGCGATAGGCGGTTCACTCCGGCGTCGGCGAAGGCGGCAAAACGAGCAGCCTCGGCGTCGGTTGGGTTGGCCTCCAGCGTCACCTCAAGATCCACCGCCGGTGTCCAGCAGCGCTGTGCCGCGGCAATGATCTCGCCTGCCCAGGCGGGATCCATCAGCGAGGGCGTACCACCGCCCAGGAAGATCGAGGCCAGCTCCCGAGGCCCGGTGATCGCGGCCTGGGTCTCGAGATCGGTAATGATGGCGCGGACCAGGTCTGCCGGCTCCTCACCCTGGCGGTTCTTGAAGACGTTGAAGTCGCAATAGGGGCAGACGCGCGCGCAGTAGGGCCAGTGCACGTAGAGGCCCAGCTTCGGTCCACTCGTCACAAGAGTGCGGCCTTGAGTTTGGCGAAGGCGCGGGCGCGGTGGCTCATACCGTCTTTCTGCAGGGGCTCGATCTCGCCGAACGTCCGGTCCAGCCCCTCGGGCACGAAGATCGGATCGTAGCCGAAGCCATTTTCGCCTCGAGGCGGGAAAATCAGAGATCCGTCGACGCGGCCCTCGACCACCACGGCGGGGCCGCCGGGCCAGGCCACCGCGAGCGCGCAAGTGAACCAGGCTGAGAAATCCTGAGCGTCGGCCTCCTCCAGCCGCGCCTCGACCTTGTTCATAGCCTCGGTGAAGTCACGCCCGGGGCCGGCCCAGCGTGCCGAATAAATTCCTGGCGCGCCGTCGAGGGCAGCCACGGATAGTCCGGAATCATCAGCCAGCGCGACCAATCCGCTGGCCTCTGCTGCGGCACGGGCCTTGAGCAAGGCATTGCCCACGAATGTTGTCTCGGTCTCGTCCGGCTCGGCCAGGCCAAGCGCGCCCGCGGTCACCAGTTCGAAGCGGTTCTCGAGGATTTCGGCCAACTCTCGCGCCTTGCCGGCGTTGTGGGTGGCTACGACCAGCCGTGTCCCGGCCTCCAACTTCAGCGCCATCGATTCACGCCTCCTTTAAGCCTTCGGGACCATAGCCGCGCTCCGTCGTGTTGCATTGCGAAAGTTTAGTATCGTTACTCGATGTTAATTTGATTGCTAATCGATACGAGAATACCAGCTATCGTCATCGGAGCGAGAAATCGCCCCAAAAAAACGCTGCACCGCAGCATGACTGTCAGAAGGACTACGATTGTGTTTTCCACCGTTATGAAGGCTCTCGACCGCGCCTCGTTCAGCATCTTCATGGTGCTCGCCGTGACGCCAATGGTGGCTGTCGCCGCCGCCGCTTCGATCCACTAGGCTCCTCGCCTTAGGGTTCGTCCCACCCGCCCAAGCTGACGCCCATTCGGGTCCAGCCCGGGCGGGGTTTGGGGGAGGGAGGCTATGAATGCGCGCACTTGGACCGGGATCGGTCTCGAGTTTCCTGAAGATCATCCTGGACGTGGTCTTCGCCGCCCTCTGGATCGCCCTCGGCGCCGTGGCGCTGGCCCTTCTCGCCGCGCTGCTGTTCAGCTTTAACCCCGACCTCTTCCCCCACTTGCTGGGCAAGAACGCAGCGACGTTCGCGACCCGCGGGCCGCTATTTGCCGGCGTGCTTCTGGTCTTCGGCCTTTCGATCGGCGGCGTCCTAGTCATCGTCCATTCTCTGCGACGGATTTTTATGACGCTGACCGCAGGCGACCCATTCCATCCGACCAATGTAGGCCGGTTGCGCCTGATTGGCCTGATGCTGGCGGCGCTGGAGATCGGCCGCTATTGCGTCTGGGGACTGAGCCCGTTCATGCCGGGCGTTACGCGCGTCCAGCCTAACTTCAACCTCACCGCCTGGTTTTCGGTTCTGGTGGTCTTCGTGTTGGCTGAGGTGTTCCGTGAGGGTGCCCGCCTTCGACGGGAAGCCGAGCTGACGATCTAGGGGCGCTAAGAGCATGTCAATTCGTGTCCAACTCGACCGCATGTTGCTCGAGCGGCGCATGTCCCTGACCGAGCTCGCCGACCGCGTCGGCGTCACCATCGCAAACCTCTCGATCCTGAAAACCGGTAAGGCGCGCGCCGTGCGCTTTACGACCCTTGCGGCCCTCTGCCGCGAGCTGGACTGCCAGCCTGGTGACCTTCTGCTCTATGAAGCCGGGCCAAGTGACGACGTTCCGGATGACGATGAGGATGATTGACAGAGACGCTGCGTCGCAGCGAAGAGTTTGAGCCTGTCCGTCAGAAATCTTGCAATCTCAACATTCTTTTCTATATGCACTGCACAATGCTGCGATGCACAAGAGGAGTGTTCACAATGATCACCGCAATTGAACGCGCCCTGACCGCGATGTTCGCGCCGCTGGTCCGTGAGTTGGATCGGTTGCCGCCCTCGGCGCTGCGCCACCTGATGGCCGGGCTCTAAAGAAAACATCGCCCCAGCGGACTGTGACCAAGCGGGCGTCTGGGCAACCAGACGCCCGTTTTGCGTACTAGCCGCCCGTCGCGGCGCGTTGCAGGGTGATGAGCTCGCCGATACCCTTTCGGGCCAGCGAGAAGAGGGCTTCGAATTCGCCCTCCGAGAAGCCACGCTTTTCGCCGGTGGCCTGGATTTCGACAATGTCACCGGCTCCGGTGAGCACGAAATTGGCGTCAGCCTCGGCGTTGGAATCTTCTTCGTAGTCGAGATCGAGCACGGGGGCGTCCTTGAACACGCCGCAGCTGATTGCCGCTACGGCATCGAGGATCGGGTCTTTCGTGATCACGCCTTCGTCCAGCAGGTATCTGGTGGCTAGCCGCAACGCCACCCACGCTCCTGTCACCGAGGCTGTACGTGTTCCGCCGTCAGCTTGAATCACGTCGCAGTCGATCGAGATCTGACGCTCGCCCAAGGCCTTCAGGTCGACGATGGCGCGCATAGAGCGGCCGATCAGCCGCTGAATCTCCTGGGTGCGGCCGGACTGCTTGCCTTGAGCCGCTTCGCGCCGGCCGCGTGTGTGGGTAGCGCGAGGCAGCATGCCATATTCGGCAGTGACCCAACCTTGGCCCTTGCCGCGCAAGAATCCAGGGACGCCTTCCTCAAGACTGGCCGTCACCAGCACCTTGGTGTGGCCAAAGCTGACAAGGCAGGAGCCCTCGGCATAACGATTGACACCAGTCTCCAGGGTCACGGGCCGAAGGACGTCGGCAAGGCGCTCGGACGGACGCATAGAATACTCCTGGAGGTGGCGCGCAGCTTGCGCCCACTTGCGCCGCGCTTATCCTAGATCGGCAAGGTCCAGTCCATGGACGCTCGTGAGAACCCAGCGCACGTCCCAGTGAGTAGCCCCCTTTTCGCCTCCGGTCCCTCGTTGGCCGAACTTGACGAACGCGCGCGGGACATCTTCCGCCGTATCGTGGAGAGCTATCTGGAAACCGGCGAGCCGGTGGGGTCGCGCACCCTTTCTAAGGGTGGCCTGCCGCTCTCTCCCGCCTCGATCCGCAACACCATGCAGGATCTGACCCAGCTCGGCTTGCTGGGCGCGCCACACATGAGCGCCGGCCGTCTGCCGACCCATGCGGGGCTACGGCTGTTCGTCGATGGCCTGCTGGAGGTCGGCGACATCGGTCAAATCGACCGCCAAGCCATTGAGGCGCGGCTGCACGCCCACGGCCGCAACTACGAAGATGCTCTGAACGAGGCCAGCTCCATACTTTCCGGCCTGGCCGGAGGCGCCGGCGTCGTTGTGACCCCGATCCGCGATGCAGGGGTCAAGCATGTTGAATTCGTGTCGCTGGGCGGCGACCGAACGCTGGTAATCATGGTCTTCGCCGACGGCACGGTGGAGAATCGGCTGATCCGCCTGCCGGCCGGCGTCACACCCTCCGCGCTGACCGAGGCCTCGAATTTCCTGAACGCCCGCCTTCGCGGCCGTACATTGCTTGAGGCGAAAAGCGATCTACGCGCCGACCTCGACCAAGCTCGGCGCGAGCTTGACGCCACCGCCGCCAAGCTGGTCGAGGACGGCTTGGCGGCCTGGGGCGGCGGCGAGGTGAAGGATCGCGCGCTGATCGTGCGGGGCCGCGCCAACTTGCTTGAGGAGGCTGGCGCCGTCGAAGACCTGGAGCGCGTCCGCTCGCTCTTCGAGGACCTTGAGCAGAAGGAGCAGCTGATTTCGCTTCTGGACGGGGTACGCGACGGCCAAGGCGTGCGCATTTTCATTGGCGCGGAGACCCGCCTCTTCTCGCTTTCGGGTTCCGCCGTGATCGCGGCCCCCTATATGACGGGCTCGCAACGGGTTTTGGGCGCGATCGGGGTTATCGGCCCCGCGCGGTTGAACTATGCCCGGATCATCCCCCTCGTGGACTATACTGCCCGCGTGCTGGGCCAAGTCATGAACGCTTAAGAGACGAAGAGACAGATGTCCGAAGACAATACGCCAGACGAAGTTGACGCCTTCATCGCCGAAGCGACCGCGGACGAAAACACCGTGCTGAAGGTAGAGAACGCTGCGCTGAAGGAGCAAATTCTGCGCTTCGCGGCGGAAGCGGAGAACACTAGGCGGCGCGCCGAGCGCGAGGCCAATGACGCGCGCGCCTACGCCATCCAGAAATTCGCTCGCGACTTGCTGGGCGTGGCTGACAACCTCGCGCGCGCCCTGGCCCACGAACCGGCAGAGGCTGCCGACCCGGCGGTGAAGAATTTCGTCCTTGGCATCGAGATGACCGAAAAGGAACTGCAAGTCGCCTTTGAACGGAACGGTCTGAAGAAACTCGAACCACTGCGTGGTGAGCGATTCGATCCGCACCGCCATCAGGCGATGATGGAACAGCCCGGCACAGATGTGGCCGCAGGCGGCGTCGTTGAGGTCATGCAGCCTGGCTACGAATTGCTCGGCCGCCTGGTTCGCCCGGCCATGGTCGTCGTGGCGGCGAAGGAAGGCCCGGCTGCAGCACCGGCTCCCGCCAGCGTCGCGGGTCCGAACCCTTACGAGGCTGGCGAAGAGTCCGATCCCGGCGGGGCTGTGGATCGACGCGCATAAGCGCCTGGGCGCCCCTTCCACGCCCCTCGAATTTCGTTAATGTCGCAAGTCCCTTCCAGGTCGGGGGCGCAGGCAGCGAATCGCGCCTGTGCGGTGCGGTTCGGACAGAGACATGAAGCTGACGATCGAGCGTGCGGCGCTTTTGAAGGCGCTAGGGCATGTGCAAAGCGCGGTTGAACGGCGCAACACCATCCCGATTCTGTCGAACGTCCTGCTGTCTGCCGAGCGCGACCGTCTGACCTTCTCGGCGACGGACCTAGATCTCGAGATTATCGACGAGGCCTTGGCCCAGGTCGACCAACCCGGTCAGATCACCGCCCCGGCTCACACCCTCTATGAGATTGTCCGCAAGCTGCCCGAAGGGGCAGACGTGGTGCTCAGCTTCACAGGCGAGGATCCGCGCCTGACGGTTTCGGCCGGACGCAGCCGCTTCAACCTTCCAGTCCTGCCCGCCGGCGACTTCCCCGTCATGAGCTCAGACGGTTTGTCGAGCCGGCTTGCCGTCGATGTAGGCGACCTGATCCGGCTGATCGACAAGACCAAGTTCGCGATCTCGGCCGAAGAGACCCGCTACTACCTGAACGGCCTCTATCTCCACACGGTGGTCGAAGACGGTAGCCCCAAGCTGCGCGCCGTGGCCACCGATGGTTCGCGTCTGGCCCTTGCCGAGATGGCTGCGCCGGAAGGCGCGGTCGGAGCACCCGGCGTCATCGTGCCCCGCAAGACCATCAACGAGGCCCGCCGCCTTCTGGAAGACGCCGGCGAGCAGGTCGAGCTGCAGATCAGCCCGCAGAAGGTTCGCTTCGACTTCGGCGGTGCGGCGCTCACCTCCAAAGTGATCGATGGCACCTTCCCCGACTATCCGCGGGTGATCCCCAAGGACAACACCCGCATCGTGCTGGTGGATTCCAAGCTCTTCGCCAAGGCCGTCGACCGGGTGGCCACGATCTCAGCCGAGAAGAGCCGCTCGGTGCGGATGGCTGTCGAGGGTGGCAAGTGCGTGCTCACGGTGCGCAACATGGAAGCGGGCCAGGCTGTCGAAGAGCTGGAGCTCGACTACGACGGCGACGCCTTCGAGCTGTCGTTCAATGCTCGCTACTTGCTGGATATAACCGACCAGATCTCCGGCGAAATGGCTGAGCTGCGTTTCGGTGGGCCGAACGACCCGGCTCTAGTGCTCGATCCGCAGGACGCGGGCGTGCAGTACATATTGATGCCCTTAAGAGTCTAAGTCGGCCGCCGACCGATGAATTTCTTCTCTCGGATCGCGCTCCACAGGGCAGCAAAGGCTTACGCAAGGTATCTTCCGGGGGAACTGGAGGCGGATTGGGGAGCGTCCAGCTCTTACACCGTCGACCAGGTTCGGGCCGCGATCGAGCGACGCAATCTCAAGGGACGCTTTGTGGCGCTCGCGTACGCCGCGTTTCTGACCGAGGCTGATTATCTAAGGGTCGCGCCCTCGCTCCCGCGGGGTGCCATATGGCATCGCTCGAGATGTCTTCCAACGCGCGAGACCCTGGGGTGATAAATTCACCGAACAGCAAGACGCGGGGGCCACGTCTACCCTGCCGGGGTGGCACTACTACTAGGGCCTTCCGACTCTCATATCTTTTTTGAGCGTCATGGCCGGGACCTGCCCGGATGATGAGCGGGGAGGAAACTAGTGCCCATGCGAGCCTTCGTAGACGCCGGGCGCAGTGAGTTCGTTCTCCTTGCCCTCGGCGCCGACTGCCAAAACGAACCGGCGGTCGCAGTACGAACACTCCACGAAATTCGCCTCGCCCATTTCGAGCCACACCCGCGGGTGGCCGAGCGCGCCGCCGACGCCATCGCAGGCGACGCGTTTGGAGCGGACCACGATGGTCTCTGGCGCCGGAATGCCGACAGACGTCACGGACTCGGGCGCCGGCTTGCCCTTGCGAGCGGGCGCCTTGGCTGCGGTTTTGCCGGCGGCCTTGGTCGGAGCGGTGCGAGCCATCTGTCGGTTCCTGACTGGCGGCCCGATTGTGGAGAGGCCGCCGCGCGCCTAGGTATGCGACCGCGGCTTTCGCCGTCAACGACAGGATGACGATGGAACTGCCGCACTACGCGATTGAGGCCAAGGGCCTGGTCAAGACCTATGCCGCCACTAAGACCACGCCGGAAATGCAGGCGCTGAAGGGCCTGGACCTGGCGATCCCGCGCGGCTCGATCTTTGGGCTGCTCGGTCCGAACGGCGCCGGCAAGTCGACCTTCATCAACATCCTGGCGGGCCTCTGCCGGAAGACCTCCGGGACAGTTTCGATTTGGGGTCGCGACATCGACGAGCGCCCCCGCGATGCGCGCGCCGCCATTGGCGTCGTGCCTCAGGAGATCGCCGCCGACCCCTTTTTCACGCCGAAAGAGTCGCTGGAAGTGGCCGCCGGCATGTACGCCGTTCCTCCAGCCGAGCGGCGAACGATGGAATTGCTCAATGCGCTAGGCCTCGGCGACAAGGCCAACGCCTATGTCCGCCAGCTTTCCGGCGGCATGAAGCGTCGGTTGATGGTCGCCAAGGCCATGGTCCACAACCCGCCGGTGCTGATCCTCGATGAGCCAACAGCAGGCGTTGACGTGGAGCTGCGCCGCCAGCTTTGGGCCTATGTGCTGGAGCTGAACCGGAAGGGCGTGACCATCGTCCTCACCACCCACTACCTTGAGGAGGCCCAGGAACTCTGCGACCAGATCGCGATCATCAACCGCGGCCAGGTGGTCGCCTGCGAGCCGACGACAACCCTCCTTGCGCGCATGGACACTCGCAAGGTGCTGGTGACGCCGGAGGAGCCGGTCACCGCGGCCCCGACGCTGAAAGGCTTCGAGACCCACCTCTTGCCCGCTGGCGGGTTCTCAGTCGGCTACAGGACAGGCCACTCGTCGGTCGAGCAGGTCTTGGCCGCCATCCGCGCCGCCGGCTTGCACATAAAGGATATCTCCACCGAGGACCCGGACCTGGAAGATGTGTTTGTTTCTCTGACATATGCCGCCGAGGATAAGGTCGAGGCTTAGAGCGGAGCTGCCGTCAGCTGGAGCACCCAGGCGCCGTCGAGCTATGGAAGACTGAATCCAGGCCCCCAGTGACGGCGGCCCAGGTACGGGATTCAGGCGCTATCTCCTCCACATGACCGTCGCTGGGGATGGCGTAGGCCCAGGCGCGGATGTCGTGGGCCGAGCGCGCCTTGGCGACATAGTCCTTGCCTTGGGTTGGCGGTGAGGTGTCGTCCAGTTGTCCGTGGATCAGCATCCGGGCAACCGGCAAGGGTAGTAATCGGGCTGGCGATGTGTCTGCCAGCGGATCGGCTGCCGTCGATCCAGACAGCAGGCGAGCGACTGTCTTCTCGCCACAAGCCTCCGCCGCGGTGGCGAGATCCGGCACGCCGCCCAGGCTCACTGTCCAAAGGATGTCGAGACGTTTTGGATCGAACAGCGGGCTCGTCCTCGGGAGCTTCGTGCGTCCGGCCAGCCAAAGGGCAAGGTGGCCGCCGGCGGAGTGTCCCAGCACCACGATCTTGTCGGTCCGCAGGCCATAGGATTTGGCATGGGTTACGAACGCGTCTGCAGCAGCGTTCACATCCAGGAAGGTCCCAGGATAGCCGCCGCCCGGCCGGTCGACGCCACGATATTCGATGTTCCAGACGCCGATCCCTCGCCGGCGCAGGTCCTCAGCGGCGTAGTCCATGATGTGCAGGTTCGAGAGGCTCGAGCGCCAGCAGCCGCCATGGATCATCAGGACAGTCGGGAACGGGCCCCTTCCATCTGGCCGCCAGACCTCAGCGACCTGCAGTGGATCGGAACCATAGGCCAGGCGGGCTGAGGCCTTTGGAAGGGGGCGCGCCATCAAGTCCGGCCAATCCATGAGCTTCGGCTGGGCGCGAGCGGAAAGCGTCAGGCTGGCCGCCAGCAACGCCAGGCCGAGCGTTTTCAGCATCAAGCGGTCAGACTTCGGATGTCCGCCCAGCGATAGGCGACCTCGAAGAGCAGACGACCGCCCGGCCCAGGTTCCTGTCGCGCCTCCTCGGGCTCGCCACCCAGATGTTCGTAGAAACCCCTCGCCCTTATGTTGTCACGCAGGACGGAGATCATCAGTGAGGTCGCGCCCTGGGCGGCGAGCGCCCTCGAGGTTTCTTTCATTAGCTGCGCGCCCAGCCCGCAACCCTGGGACTGCCGAAGGATATGGAGCGTTGCGATCTCCGCTTTGCCCGGAATTCCATGTCGCGATGCGCTGCAGCGACTCGCGCCGACCAGAGTAATGCTGTCGCCCGGGTTAGTCAGCGCTCGCCGGAAACGCCGCGTGAAACCGGCTTCGCTCATTCGCGCAAGGAAGGCGTCCGGCAATAGGCCGCGATAGGTCTCGCGCCACGAGATCACGTGAACGCGCGCATTTCCTCGGCGTCGGACGGGCCGGCGGGGAACACCACGAAGCTCACGGTCGAAAGCCCAAGGGAAGACGCTCCACGAGATGCGACATCCATCCACAGCTTGGGCTTGTTCGCCCGCGGTTCAAGGGGTCATGGGGGCTGACGGACCTTGCTTCGGCAGTTAGCGTCACGCGGCTCATGAACGCCCAAGCTCCCAGCACATTGCCCGATCCCGCCGCCGGCGCTTCGCCCGTGATGGCGCAGTATTTCGAGGCCAAGACGCGCCAGCCGGATGCGTTGGTGTTCTTCCGCATGGGCGATTTCTACGAACTGTTCTTCGAAGACGCCCAGAAGGCGAGCGCCGCACTCGGCATCACCCTTACCGCTCGCGGCCAGCACGCGGGTAATCCAATTCCGATGTGCGGCGTGCCGGTCCATGCCGCCGAGGCCTATCTCGCCAAGCTGATCCGCGCGGGTTTCAAGGTTGCGGTCTGCGAGCAGATGGAGAACCCCGCCGAGGCCAGGAAGCGCGGCTCAAAGTCGGTGGTTCACCGCGACGTGGTGCGGGTGGTGACGCCAGGCACGCTCACCGAAGAGGGCCTGCTCGACGCCCGCGGCGCAAATCGGCTGGCAGCCATCGCGGTAAGAGGCGGTCAGGCGGCGGTGGCCAGCGTGGAGCTTTCCACCGGTGAGGTGGAGGTTCTCGCAACAGGTGTGGCCGGCCTGGCTTCGGCGTTGGCGGCGTTGGGACCCTCCGAGATCCTGGTCCCTGACCGGCTGTTCGTCGATGAGGCGATCAACACGGCCCTGAAGCAGGCCGGCGGCTTCGTCCAGCCGTTGCCGCAGGCGTTGGCGGAGCCCTCAGCGTCAGAGGCGCGACTGAAGCGGCTCTACGGCGTGGAGACCCTCGACGGGTTCGGCGCGCTTTCCGGTGCGGAGATTTCCGCTCTCGGCCTTATCGCCGCCCACTTGGAGACGACGCAGGCCGGCAGGCTGCCTGCGCTCTCGGCGCCGCGCCGGGCCGGCGATGCCGACGGGATGGCCATCGATCCGGCCACGCGGACCAGCCTGGAGATCGAGAAGGCGACCTCCGGCTCCCGCGACGGCTCCCTGCTGGCCGCCATCGATCGCACGGTGACGGCGCCGGGAGCGCGCCTGCTGGCTGCGCGGCTGGCCCGGCCGCTGCTTGATCCCGCCGCCATCGACACGCGGCTCGATGCTGTGGCGTGGTTCTGCGAGCAGCGGTCGCAAAGGCAAAAGCTCCGGGAGGCCCTGAAAGGGTTAGGCGATATGGCGCGAGCCCTTTCGCGACTGGCGCTGGGACGCGGCGGCCCTCGCGATCTCGGCGCCCTGCGCGACGGCCTGGCGATCGGCGAAGCCGTGAACGCCCTCTTCGCAGCGGCCAAGGATCCGCTCGTCCATGCGCCGGAGGAAGTGACGGCGGCGTTGCAAGCCCTGACACCGGCCCTGCATCCCAACCTCGCGCAGTTTCGTGCTCTGCTGACCGAGGGCTTGGGCGCCGACCTACCGGCCCAAGCTCGCGACGGCGGTTTCGTGGGCGAGGGTGTGCGCCCCGAACTCGACCAGGCCCGCGCTTTGCGCGACGACAGCCGCCGCGTGATCTTGCAGTTGGAGGCCCGCCTGGCGGAAGAAAGCGGCGTCGCGCTGAAAGTTCGCCACAACGCTGTCCTTGGCTATTTCGTGGAGACCACCGCCAAGTCCGCCGAGCCGCTTTTTGCTGCGCCGCTGAATGCGACCTTCATCCATCGCCAGACACTCGCCAACCAAGTGCGCTTTACCACCGTCGAGCTGGCCGAACTGGATGCCAAGATCGCCCAGGCCGCCGAACGTACGCTGGCGATAGAGCTCGAGACTTTCGAGGCATGGCGTGACGTGGCCACCAGCGTCGCCGCAGACATTCAGGCCGCAGCAAGCGCCGCCGCTCGCCTCGATGTCGCCGCTGCCGTCGCCGAGTGGGCCGAGGATGTTGGCGCGTCGCGGCCGATCGTTGACCGCTCCACGGCTTTCGAAGTCCAGGCCGCACGCCATCCAGTGGTCGAGAACGCCGTCCGCCGCGCGGGCGAGGCCTTCACGCCCAATGACTGCCGGCTTGATGGTTCAGGCGCCGGCGGGCCGAGGCTAGCACTGGTCACCGGTCCGAATATGGCCGGCAAGTCGACATTCCTGCGCCAGAACGCGCTGTTGGCGGTGCTGGCCCAGGCGGGCTGTTTCGTACCCGCCAAGCGCTTGCGGCTAGGTGTCGTCGACCGGCTGTTCAGCCGCGTCGGCGCCGGCGACGACCTGGCCCGTGGCCGTTCAACCTTCATGGCCGAGATGGTGGAGACCGCTGCGATCCTCACCCAGGCCACGCCGAGGTCGTTTGTGATCTTGGACGAGATCGGCCGCGGCACGGCGACGTACGACGGGCTCGCCATCGCCTGGGCCTGCGCTGAGGCCCTGCACGAGACCAACCGCTGTCGCGCGCTCTTCGCGACGCACTATCACGAGCTTGCTGTGCTGGAGCACCGCCTAGCCTATGTCGCCAACCTGTCGCTCAAAGCCAGGGAGTGGAACGGTGATCTAATCTTCCTGCACGAGGCCGGGCCTGGTCCGGCAGACCGCAGCTACGGCGTCCAGGTGGCCAAGCTCGCCGGCGTCCCTGCACCCGTGGTCGCCCGCGCCCGCGACGTCCTGGTGCGCTTGGAACGCGAAGCCGCCGGCCCCGCCAACCTCGACGACCTGCCCCTGTTTGCCACGGTGGCAGCGGCTGCGCCGTATTATGGGCCGAGCCCCGCCGAGGAAGCGCTCCGCGTCATGGATCCCGACGGTATGAGCCCCCGCGAGGCGATGGACGCGCTCTACCGGTTGAAGGGGTTGTTGGGGGCTGCGTCCCCGAAGAAATAGCCGGGGCTCAACACCAGGGTGTCTCGATCCGGCGGACGGCCATCAGGCAGCTTCGCCCCCGCAGAGATCTCGATCCACCTGAGCTTTCCGAGATGTGATTGTCGCCAAGACAAATTTCGCTAATCACCGAAATACAACTGTCGGTAGCTAATGAAGATGTCCCCTTTTCGTAGCTAATCAAAAGTCCGCTTCGTTGTTGTAGCAGGGCCTGTGGGGTTGTGGTCGACGGTTGTCTTCGTCTCCCACAACCCCACAGGTCGGCCGCCGAGCGGGCTTAAGCGGCTGATTGGGTAGCGACCTCCTGAGTGACCAGGATGCCGGCGAAGGTGTAGTCGGCCAGACGTCGCGGGCCGT
>JAYUBY010000322.1:0-3234 GCA_043740635.1 Alphaproteobacteria bacterium | reverse complement strand
GTAGTGGTCAACGGCGAATTCTATGGCTACCAGGCCATTCGGACCCGATTGCGCGAGCAGGGCTATCGCTTCATCACCGAATCCGACAGCGAGATCGCCCTTCATCTCTACGACAGGCACGGCCTCGGTTTCGTTGATTACTTGCGTGGCGAGTTCGCCGTCGTGGTCGCCGACCGCCGCAGCGGCGAGCTGATCGCCGCCCGTGATCGCTTCGGGGTCAAGCCGCTATTCTATGCCTGCATCAACGGCGACGTTCTGTTCGCTTCCGAGGCCAAGGCTCTCCTGGCGCTGGGTGTGCCGGCGCGCTGGGACGCTCAAGGCGTGCTGGGCGATCTCTCGGGCATGCGCAGCGACGCCTTCTTGCTGCAAGACATCCAGCAGGTTCCGCCCGGCTGCCTAGTCATCGCCAAGGACGGGGCGGTGCGCATCGAGCGCTATTGGGAGAACAGCTACCCGACCGACGCGGTCCTGCAGGACGATCGGCGCAGCGAGGCCGAGATCGTAGCGGGATTCCGGCAGGTGCTCGACGAAGCAGTCGCCGAACGCCTGACCGCTGATGTCGAGGTAGCCTGCTACCTGAGCGGCGGCCTGGATTCCTCTGCCGTGCTGGGGCTGGCTCAAGCCCGCCTGGATCGCCCGATTCGCGCCTTCACCATCGCCTTCGAGGGCGCGTTCGACGAATCGCCGCTGGCCCAGCGCACCGCCGCCTTCACAGGGTCGAACTACGAACCTGTTCCCGTCTCACCCCAATCCATGGCCGATGCGTTGGAAGACACCGTCTGGCACTGCGAGCGACCGATCTTCAACGCCAACTCTGCCGCCAAGTTCCTGCTGTCGCGGGCGGTGCGCGACGCGGGCATCAAGGTGGTGTTCACCGGCGAGGGGTCGGACGAGATGCTGGCCGGCTATCTGTTCGAGCGCCGCGACCTGATGCTCTACGGCGGCGGCTATGCCGACCAGGCCGCCCGCGAGGCGGCGATCGCCCAATTGCTTGAGAACAACCCGCTCTCGCGCGCGATCATGTTCCCCTCCGGCGCGCCTGCCCCCGGGATCGCGCACATCGAGGCCGCCATTGGGCATTGCCCTTCGTGGATCCAGGGCATGTCAGTCCAGTACCGGCAGCTATCCGACCTGATGCGACCCGATGCACCAGGCGGCGCGGATTTAGGCGCGCCCTATACGAAGTTCCTCGCCGAGTTGGACGTTCCGGGCCAGATCGCCGGCCGCGATGCCGTGAATACCGCCCTCTACCTCTGGCAGAAGTCTATGCTAATCAACTTCATACTGACGGTGCTGGCCGACCGAATGGAAATGGCGCATTCGATTGAAGGACGGGTTCCGTTCCTCGATCATCACGTCGCCGAATATGCCGCCGGGTTGCCCGTGCCCTACAAGATTCGCGAGACGACTGAGAAGTACGTGCTGCGCGAGGCGACCCGCGACGTCATCACGCCCGAACTCTATGCGCGCCAGAAGCACCCCTTCCTCGCCCCGCCGCTTCAGCCGGCGACCCGTACGGCTAAGGCCGACCCGCTGCGCCAGCGTTGCGAGGACATCATCCGTTCGTCCAGCTTCGCCGACCAGCCGTTCTTCGATCCGTCGAAGTCAGTGGCCTATCTCGACGCCGTCGCGTCGAGCGACGCTACTGTCACCAGCGAGGCTTCGGCGATCATCCTGCGCATGGCGACGCTCAGCCTGATGCAGGCGCGGTTCGGGGTCAGTGGATAGTCAGCCCAGCTCTCGCAGCGGTGCTGGCTGACCAAATCCTTTCTCGTCTCTGGTCAGGCGCAGTTTGCCCAATTCCGGCCTGCGATAGTCGGCGACGACACCGCGCTGCCTCTACACACTGCATCGGTTCGAAGGCGGTTGGCGAATCACGTCCCTGACGCCGGCGCCCGGATTGATTGCGGCTTGGCGCATTAGGACCGCCTTCCCGTCCACAGCTAGCGCACGCTGGAGGCGTCCAAACGGCTCGGCGCGCGCCTAGTTCACGTTCCTCGTTCGCCCCCCCAGAAGGGCTGCGAAGCTTCGCAGCGGTGGAACGACAAGTTTCGGCGAGTTGGGCACCGGCAGTCCACGAACTAGGGCGGACCTTCGGCGGTAGGCCATGAGATTTTCGCCTTGGACTCATGGCGATCCTTCAGGATGTCCAGAAGTCGTTGAGACCGGCAAATTCCTGCTCTTCACTCCATGTTGAAGCTGAGAGACGATAAGCGCGACTGTATTGGCGATCACGTCAGGTATCCTTTCCAACGCAACGCCGTGATCATGGAGCGGCCAGGAGGCGTCAGCACCGGACAGACTCAGCAGCATGGCTGTTGCGTCACCGGTTGCTGTTGGCGCAGCGCCAATCGCTTTCACGGCCCTGCGAATGGCGTCAAGGCGCTCGACCCGGCGGTGATTGCGCACTTCTTGCCAGACAGCGCTCCTGCTCGCAGCGATCACCCGGGTGAGCGGATGCAACAACGCCATGGCGTGAATGTCGCGGAAGTACCTCGGAAGGTCGTCAGGGCCAGCGGCCAAGACGACACCCTCCGGGTAAAACATCCGGTCGAACCACTCGCTGAGGGCAAGGATCTGGCTTTCCTCGTTCGGGAAATGGAAGTGCACGGTGCGCAGACTGACGCCTGCGCGCGACGCGGCCTCGCTTGGCGAAAGCTTGTCGCGGCCGGGCTCGGACAGTTGTTCCGCAAACGCGCCAAGGATGGCTTCCCGCGTCGCGGCCGCCTGGGCTTCACGCTTCGGGCTGACGTATCGGCGGGTCGATGTCATGCCGGTGGGAGAAA
The DNA here is from genome assembly GCA_043740635.1 of Alphaproteobacteria bacterium. Taxonomy (GTDB): domain Bacteria; phylum Pseudomonadota; class Alphaproteobacteria; order Caulobacterales; family Caulobacteraceae; genus Phenylobacterium. The sequence goes on along the minus strand of JAYUBY010000322.1, from coordinate 448 downwards.
CTCGATACCGTGGAGGTCTCCGACACGGACGACGCCCGGAATGTCCGGTGGGTTCATGGACACCTCGCTCGACACCTGACGGAAGAATTTCGAGGCATTGCCCCTTGTGACGATGGTCAGGAACTCGGCGTCCTCGACGGTGTGATAGCTGTGCGGCGTGTTGGCCGGTACATGCGCAAAGCCTCCGGGCCCGAGGCGCATGGTGTTACCGTTCACGGTAACGTCGAGCACGCCCTTGGTGACGACGTAGACCTCTTCCCACGCATGTCTGTGCGTCGGCGGACCGCCGCCCGCGGGGCCGCTTGTGTCGAAGATCTCAATCGCCGAGCCCATGTCGTTCGTCAGCATCGGGGCGAGCGTTTCACCCAATACGTAGAAGCTCTCGTTTGCGCGTTCTTCGGCTTGCCCGGACATGGTCGTTCCCTCTTCTATTTTCGCTGCATCATAA
>JAYUBY010000321.1:0-39323 GCA_043740635.1 Alphaproteobacteria bacterium | reverse complement strand
TCCGACGGATAGCGCTTGGTCTTCTTGGCGATCTTGGCCATCCAGCCACGACTCTGCTCTGTCCACATCCAGAGCTTGAATCATAACCCCAGCCCCCGCGGAATCCCTCAGAGACGATTTCCCAAACGGTCTCGTATATCGACGACCTGCGGTCCATATCGTCGGCTCAGCTCCCGAACGTCTTGCGCAGGCGCAAGTAAAAGACCCGACCGGGGTGCACGCTGCGCTGATCGACTGAATTCAGGGGAACGAGGTTTCGCGCGCCATCCCAGCTTTCGTAAGTGTGCTTGAAGCCGCGGGCGGTAACGTTGTCGAGCTCGATGCGCCAGGAGAGCCCGGGGTTCGGCTTCCACTCCCAAAACGGGGTGACATAGGTCTGCAGCTTGTCGATCTCGATCTGGTTGAACCGGTAGTATCGCCGCTGGAAACCGCCGCCGACATCGACGCCGTAGATCACGCGTCCGAACGGCTGGCTGAAGTGAAAATCCCAGTCCTCAGGGTGTTGGCGGCTGATCGGGCGGGACCGGTGGACGGTCGGGTCTGTCACCTGAGACCAGCGCCGTGTGTAGTTGCCGCGGATCTGGGCGCCCTTCAGTCCGAGCTTGTCCAGCGGCAAAGTCAGGCTGGCGGTGGCGTCGTTCTCGGTCCCGTTGCCGATATTGGCCGGGGCGTCGAACGCGTTGCCGTTGGGCAGGAAGATTGGCGCGCGGTCGACCGCGTCGGTGATCTGCAAGTGACGCGCGGTGAGTGTCAGGGCGCCACTGCCGAGGAAATGCTGCTCGAAAGCGATCTCGCTCGCCCAGTCCTGCTGCGGCGTCAGATTTGGGTTGCCGGCGGTGACAACGCCGGCCACCAGGGTCGTGGAGGCCGTGAACGCTCCGAAGTCAAGCTGACCGACCTCGCGCTCGTAGCGCAGGCGAACCTGGGTGTCGGCGCTGGGCGCCCAGGTCATCACGACGCGCGGCTTGGTATAGTAGAGGGACTTCTCCAGGTTAACGTCGCCAGACGAAGCGATCCGCGAGCCCTCCTCCCGCAGCGCGGCCTCGAACGTGATCGTCGAGAACGGTTGCCAGACGCTCTTCACAAACCCTTCGGCGCGCTTCTCATTCACATCCACGTTTGAGGCGGGCACGGGCTCGAAGGCGCCGTTGTCAGAAAAGAGGATGCGGTTGCCGAGCGTATTGTAGGCGCCCTCAGCGCCAGCTTCCCAGGAGAGCTTGGGAGTCTGCTGGAACTTCACCACGCCTCGCAGGATCGTTTCGGCGGTGGTTGTGTCTTGGTGGAAGACTTGAGCGTCGCGTGGCGTCGTGAAGGCGTCGGCATAGTGCTCTCGCTGGTCCTGGCGCAAGGCCACGACCTCGATGCTGCTTCGCGCACCAAGCGCACGGCTGTAGCGAGCCCCGAACTCGGACTGCAGCTTGTTGTCGTCTTGGTGATCGTGCTCGCTGTGGACGTCAGGCAGGCTGATCGTGTCAAGCTCAGCAGAGTCATAGACTTGATCGTTGACGCGACCGTTGATCCTCAGGCGCCCACCCACCAGCGACCCCTCAGTGGCGCCGGTCAGCGTCGACTGCGTACCCCAGCCCTGGCTATGGATGTGGCCCGCCAGCAGGGGCGAGCCGTTCAGGGCTGTGGTCGTCCGCCGCCCCTCTCCGTAGCCGTCGTCCGTGAAGCCCGAGACGGTCAGGCCGCCTTCCCAAGTACGTTCGCCGACTTGGCCGGAGCCCTCGACCCGAAGCGTGCCCAAGTGGCGTCCGTCGCTGGAGTGCTGGTCAGCGTAGTGAAAAATACCGCGCGCGCCGTTTTGCTGCTTGGTGATCACATTGGCGATCACCGTCTTGCCCTGCATGTCGATGCCGGGCGCGCCGCCGCGGATCACGTCAATTCGGGCGACATGGGTGGCCAGCATGCGCTGCAGGATCGAATCGATGCCCTCGCTCTTGGATGCAGGGCGATGGCCATCGATCAGCACGTTTCCGGCCGCGCCCTCATAGCCGCGCACGCCCGACCCGGTGTCTAGCGAGAAGCCCGGGAGGTACTTGACCATATCGAGCGCGGTATTCGGTCGCCCATCGGCGAAGAAATTCGGCGGGTAACTGACCACCGCTGGCTGCGCGACGGGCATGGCGGCCGGGGGCGGCGCGACAGCTGTAACCGCTGCCTGCGCGAGAACGATCAACAGCATCTAACAGCTCCCCGAAGTGGGGTGCAAAATACCCGCGTCGTGACTACTGCGCCAATTAAATGCCCGTAATCCTGGATCAATTCGCGGAAAGGTTTCTTGGAGATCGCATCCAACTTGCGGAACTTACAGAAGTAATGTTGAGACGATCGGAATTGAACGATCTCCAGGGGTGGATATAATTAGCCAATTGGCTATTTGCTTACGGCCACCAGCCCGACTGCAGAGACTGACCATGCCAACCTATGCCTTCGTCACCCTTGATGTGTTCACCGATCGCCAGTTCGGCGGCAATCCGTTGGCGGTATTCCCAGACGCGCGCGGGCTTTCCGATGCACAGATGCAGGCCCTGGCCGCCGAGTTCAACCTCTCGGAGACCACCTTCGTTCTACCGCCGACCGATCCAGCCAATACCGCGCATGTTCGTATTTTCAATCGCACCGCCGAGATGCCGTTCGCCGGCCACCCGAACGTCGGCACCGGCTTCGTATTGGCTGGGCTGGGCCGCGGCCTCGAGGGATCCCTCAGGTTCGAAGAGGTCGCCGGCATTGTCGAGGTTCGGATTGTGCGCGACGCGTCGGGCGGGCTGACCGGCGCGGTGATCGATGCACCCCGCCCGCTTGTGCTCGGCCCCGAACTCACCGCAGCCCAGGTCGCCGCCTGTGCGAGCCTCGTCCCCGGCGATGTGGTGACCACGACGCATGCGCCTGTCCAAGCCTCGCTTGGTATCGACTTCTTCTTTGCTCAGGTGAGCGGTGAAGCGCTCAGCCGCGCGACACCCGATGTCGCCGGTTTTCAGCGCACCTCCGCCGAGACTGGCGCGGGTGGCGACAGGCTGTCGCTCTTTCTCTACGCGCCCGACGCCGAGGGAAAGACCATCCGTGCGCGGATGTTCGCACCGCTCTCCGGCACCTTCGAGGACCCCGCCACTGGCAGCGCCAGCGCCACACTGGGCGCGCTCCTACTCTCGCTTGGGTCGCCGGACCAGGCAGCCTTTCAGATCATCCAGGGCATCGAAATGGGACGGCCGAGCCGCCTCAATGTCACCGCCCGCCGCGCGCTTGACGGCGTCCGCGCGTCTGTCGGTGGCGGCTGCGCGCCGATGTTTCGAGGGGAAGTTAGCCTCTAAAGGCTGGTCCCGCCGACGGTCAGGCCCGTGATCTTCAGCGAGGGTTGGCCGACACCCACCGGCACGCTCTGACCGGCCTTTCCGCAGACGCCGACCCCGTTGTCGAAGTCGAAGTCGTCGCCAATCATCGTCACGCGAGTGAGCGCTGAGGGGCCGTCGCCGATCAGGGTCGCGCCCTTCACAGGCGCGGTGACCGTACCGTCCTCGATCAAATAGGCCTCGGTGCACTGGAAAACGAATTTGCCGTTGGTGATGTCCACCTGGCCGCCGCCGAAGTTGGCGCAGTAGAGCCCGCGCTTAGTGGACGCGATCATCTCCTCGCGGGGCGTGTCGCCGCTCATCATGCCTGTATTCGTCATCCGCGGCATGGGCAGGTGGGCGTAGGATTGGCGGCGCCCGTTGCCGGTGGCTTCCAGGCCCATCAGTCGCGCGCTCATACGGTCGTGCATATATCCGACCAGAATACCGTCCTCGATCAGGATCGTGCGGCCGGTAGGCGTGCCCTCGTCGTCGACTGTCAGGGACCCGCGCCTACCCTGGATCGCGCCGTCATCGAAGACAGTGACGCCCGGCGCGGCCACCCGCTCGCCGATTCGACCGGAGAAGGCGGAGGTGCCTTTGCGGTTGAAATCGCCCTCCAGCCCATGGCCGACCGCCTCGTGCAATAGCACTCCGTTCCAGCCAGGGCCCAGGACGACGTCCATCTCTCCGGCGGGACAAGGGACGGCATCCAGATTGATCAGCGCTTGGCGCAGTGCCTCATCCACTTGCTCGCGCCACTTGTCAGCCGAGATCCAGGCTTCGAAACCAGCGCGGCCGCCGGCGCCGGAATAACCGCTCTCGCGCTTGCCGTCGCGCTCGACGGTGACTTGCACGTTCACGCGCGCGAGGGGGCGGATGTCGCGGATCAACCGGCCGTCGGCCCGCAGAATTTCGACCGTGCGCCGTTCGCCAGCCAGCGAAGCCATCACCTGGACGACCCGTGGGTCGCGGGCTCGGGCCCAGGCGTCAATTTCCTGCAAGAGGGCGACTTTGTTGGCGAAGTCCGGCGATTCGAGCGGGTTCTCCTCACCGTAGAGCTTGGCATTGGTGGCCCTCGGGCCCTCGGCAGCTGTCCCCGAATAGCCGCGCTTGGCGAGGGCTGCCGACTGGCCAGCGCGCGCAATGGCGGCCTCTGAGATCTCACTGGCGTGGGCATAGCCCGCCGTTTCGCCTGCCACGACCCGGAGGCCGAATCCCTCGGTAGCGTCGAAGGCTGCCGACTTCAGTCGCCCGTCATCAAACAGAAAGCTCTCGCTTTCCGACCGCTCGACGAAAATCTCCCCGTCGTCGGCGCCCTTCAGGGCTTCGGCGAGGATGTCGCCAGCGCGTTTGGGATCGACACCGGCGGAGTCGAGGATCGAAGGTGCGGGGGTTTGGGCGTTCATGCCGGACAAGATAGGGAGTGCAAGGCGCTCCGTCACCGGTCCATGGAGATGTGGTGCGCGCCATCCCCGGCTCAGGCGCCCGGCCAACGACCGAACGCGAGTCGGCGAAACCTCGCGAAAAACGTGCCGGTGCAGGCCTCCCCCCTCGTCCAGATGCCTGGCGTGGGCGTGGGTGCGGCCTAGCGCCTTGGCAAGCCCAAGCGATGCGCGTATGCACCCGCGATGAAGGGCTAAGGCGGCGCGCGAGCGTCCGCGCGCGCCGTTCCGTACAGTCGGTGCATCGCCAGATTCGAGAGGCGTGGCCGACCAACCAGACCGAGGGGACATGCAGTCTAGGTTTCACGGGATTCGAGCGCTGGCGACGGGGGTCGCGGCTGGCTTAGTGGCGGCGCTTTGGAGCGCCTCCGCCTTCGCCGACGATCTGATCGGTCAGCCCACCGACAAGTCGGTGATGATGCAGCCGGGGGTCACGCCTCTGAAGCGCGACGCCATTTTCTTCCACAACGACATCCTGTTCCCGGTCATCACATTCATCACGCTGTTCGTGCTGGGGCTGCTGCTGTGGATCATCATTCGCTACAATAAGCGGGCCAACCCGACGCCGGCGAAGTGGAGCCACAACACGCCGCTCGAGATTGTCTGGACGCTGGTTCCCGTCCTGATCCTGGTGGTAATCGCGGTGTTCTCGTTCAAGCTCCTGTTCGAGTACCATGACATGCCCAAGCCCTACATGACCGTGAAGGCCACGGGCTATCAGTGGTACTGGGGCTACGAGTACCCCGACCAGAAGATCCCGGAGTTCGTCTCCAACATCTTGCCCGAGGACAAGGCCAAGGCAGCCGGCGTACCCTATCGCCTGGCCACCACGACCCCGCTCGTGGTGCCAGTGAACCAGACCGTGCAGGTGTTGGTCACCGGCGCCGACGTGATTCACGCCTGGGCCGTGCCGGCCTTCGGAGTGATCATGGACGCGGTTCCCGGTCGGGTGAACTCGACCTGGTTCAAGGTCGACCGCATCGGCACTTACTATGGCAGCTGCCGTGAACTCTGCGGCGTGAACCACGCATTCATGCCCATCGAGGTGAAAGTCGTAAGCCAAGCTGACTTCGACGCCTGGGTGGCTTCGAAAAAGCCTGCGGCCCCGGCTGCAGCCTCAGCCGCCGTTTCCGCAACACCTGCCGCGGCCGTTCCGGCTATGCCCGCCGCCGCGCCTTCCACCACGCCTGCGCTTCCGGCGCCGGCCACGCACTGATCCAGGACCCGCGTAAGATGGCCCAAGCGCCCGCTCATGATCACAGCCACGATAGTCACGACCACAAGCCGGGCTTCGTCACCCGCTGGCTGTTCTCGACCAACCACAAGGACATCGGCACCCTCTATATCCTGTTCGCCATCATGGCGGGCCTGGTAGGGGGCGCGCTGTCTGGTCTGATCCGCTGGGAGCTCTATGAGCCCGGGATCCAGATCTTCCAGCCGCACTCATGGCTGGCGCAGATGGGGATCATCGAGGGGTCGAAGCACGGCTACAACGCCGTGGTCACAGCCCACGCGCTGATCATGATCTTCTTCATGGTCATGCCGGCCATGATCGGCGGGTTCGGCAACTGGTTCGTGCCACTGATGATCGGCGCGCCGGACATGGCCTTCCCGCGAATGAATAACATCTCATTCTGGCTGCTGGTGGCCTCGTGGTTTATGCTGATCACCTCGATGATGGTGGATGGTGGCCCGGGTCGCGGCTTCGGCGGCGGCTGGACTATGTACGCTCCGCTCTCGACGTCGGGTCACACGGGCCCAGCCATGGATTGTGCGATCCTCGCCATCCACCTGGCCGGCGCCAGCTCAATCTTGGGCGCCATCAACTTCATCACCACGATTTTCAACATGCGCGCGCCGGGCATGACCCTGCACCGCATGCCGCTTTTCGTCTGGTCGATCCTGGTGACCGTGTTCCTGCTGCTGCTCTCGCTACCGGTTCTGGCCGGGGCGATCACCATGCTGCTCACCGACCGTAACTTCCACACGCACTTCTTCGACGCCGCGGGCGGCGGCGACCCGGTCATGTACCAGCACCTGTTCTGGTTCTTCGGTCACCCTGAGGTCTACATCCTGATCCTGCCGGGCTTCGGTATGATAAGCCACATCGTGTCGACCTTCAGCCGAAAGCCGGTCTTCGGCTATCTCGCTATGGCCTACGCCATGGTGGCGATCGGTTTCATCGGCTTCCTGGTGTGGGCGCACCACATGTTCACCACGGGCATGAACGTAAACCTGACGGCCTACTTCGTGGCCGCCACTATGGTCATCGCCGTGCCCACGGGCGTGAAGGTGTTCAGCTGGATCGCGACAATGTGGGGGGGGTCGATCGATTTCAAGACGCCCATGCTCTGGGCGATCGGCTTCATCTTCCTGTTCACGCTGGGCGGAGTTACCGGCGTCGTGCTGGCAAATGCCGGCGTCGACTACCAATTCCAGGACACCTACTACGTGGTGGCGCACTTCCACTACGTCCTGAGCCTGGGCGCCGTGTTCGCGATTTTTGCCGGCTTCTACTATTGGTTCGAGAAGATGTGGGGTGTGAAGTATCGCGAATGGCTGGGCGCGCTGCACTTCTGGATCACCTTCGTCGGCGTGAACGTGATCTTCTTCCCGCAGCACTTCCTGGGGCTTCAGGGTATGCCGCGCCGCTACGTGGACTATCCGGAAGGCTTCGCCTACTGGAACAAGGTTTCCTCGATCGGCTACGTGATCACTCTGGTAGGCGTCGGCGTCTTCCTTCTCGTCTTGCTTGACGCGATGGTCTTCCGCCGCAAGGCCGAGGCCAATCCGTGGGGCGAAGGCGCCACGACGCTGGAGTGGACGCTGCCTTCACCGCCTCCATTCCACCAGTTCAATGAACTGCCGGTGGTCACGGCCGACAATCACTAGACTACAGGCCCAGCCAAAACCATCTAAGGGGCGCGGACCGCAAGGTTCGCGCCCTTCGACCATTTCAGAGTAGTGTCCCATGGCCATGTCTCAGGCCCTTCCCACCGCCGCCCAAACCCCCGCCAACCCGGCTGCCGTCAAGGCGCCCGCGCGCTGGCAGGATTTCGTGCAGCTGCTGAAGCCGCGCGTAATGTCGCTGGTGGTGTTCACCGGCCTGACGGGTCTCGTCTGCGCAGGCCGTTGGGTTCACCCATTCCTGGCCGGCATCGCGATCCTATGCATCGCAGTTGGGGCTGGCGCCTCGGGCGCGCTCAACATGTGGTACGACGCCGATATCGACGCCAAGATGCGCCGCACGCGCGGTCGGCCCGTACCTGCAGGACGCGTCCAGAGCGCCGACGCGCTGGCGCTCGGCGTCGTGCTCTCTCTATTTTCTGTGATGCTCATGGGCATGGCGCTGAACTGGCTGGCGGCAAGCCTGCTCGCCTTCACTATCGTCTTCTATGCCGTGGTCTACACCATGTGGCTGAAGCGCTGGACGGCGCAGAACATCGTCATTGGCGGCCTGGCCGGCGCACTACCGCCGGTGATTGGCTGGGCGGCGGCCTCCGGTTCGGTTCCGCTTAACGCCTGGCTTCTCTGCGCTATCATCTTCATGTGGACCCCGCCGCACTTCTGGGCGCTCAGTCTCTACACCAGCGAAGACTACAAGAAGGCCGGCGTGCCGATGATGCCATTGGTGGCGGGCGCCGCCTCAACCCGCAAACAAATCCTGATCTACAGCCTGCTCTTCACGCCCCTTTCCTTGACGCCAGTGCTGACCGGTCTAGGCGGGCCCGCCTACTTGGCAGTGTCGGCCCTTGGCGGCCTGGTCTTCCTGTTGCTGGCCTTCCGCCTCTACCGCAGCAAGGCGGGCGAAACGGGCGCGCAACGCAACGACGATGGCCTCTACGACGTTCGCGCCGGGGCCAAGGATGCGCGCAATCTTTTCGCATTCTCCATCCTTTATCTGACGCTCCTCTTCGCCACTTTGTTGGTGGAGCACCTGATGAACATCAAGCCGCTGGAGCTTTTGTAGATGAGCGATCCCGCCCGTGAGTCCGAGGTCGAGGCCAAAGCCCGGCGCGGCCGCAACATCGCGCTGGCCCTGGGCCTGGCGTTGTTCGTCATTCTCGTGTTCGTCGTCACCATCGTGCGTCTGGGCGCCAGTGTCACAAAACAACCCTTCTAAAGCCCGCAAGCTAGGCCCAAACGGGGGCATCGCACTCATCTGCGGTGTGGTGTTCGTCGTCATGGTTGGCGCCGCCTACGCCTCGGTGCCGCTCTATCGCGCCTTCTGTCAGGTCACGGGATACGGCGGCACGGTGCGCAAAGCCGAAGTGGCTCCCGAAAAGACCCTCGATCAAACGCTGCAGATCCGCTTCGATACCAACGTCCGCGGGCTGCCCTGGGACTTCACCGCCGAGCAGACGGACCAGAACGTTAAGATCGGGGCGACCCAGGTCGCTATGTTCAAGGTCACCAACCACTCCGACAAACCGGTGACCGCGCGCGCGGTCTTCAACGTCGTACCCGAGCAGGCCGCAGTCTATTTCCGCAAACTTTCCTGCTTCTGCTTCTCCGACCAAACCGTGGCTGCAGGCGCGACTGTGGAGATGCCGGTGCTCTATTTCGTCGACCCGAAATACGCCCAGGACTTCGAGACTAAAAACGGCAAGTCCATCACGCTCTCCTACACGTTCTTCCCGGCGACCGACGTGAAGCCATCGGCGCAAAAGGCCGCGGATTGAGCCCGCTTCAGCCTGGATCTTCGGGAGGGCGGCGGCTCGGGACATGGCTTTCGGCGGGACAGCGCCGGAGTTGTCCTCTCAAGCGCTGTGAGAAATCTATCCAAGCCGGATATCGTCGATAGATGAACTCTCGCTGTGTTCCCACAATTGGTCCAATTGACCGCGGTCAACTCTGTCCTCGACCACCAGTCTTGAGGGTGCCGGCGGGTTTGAAGGCCGTCACCACTTAGATAGCAGGGCTGCCATGGCCTTTCTCCCCTTGGCGGAGGCGGCGCGGCAGGGCTATAGCGTCACGCGAACCGGTCTTCCGCGCGGGGTGAGTCCCGCGATGCTGGGACCGCGTGGATTTTGAGGGACTTGGGACCACCGATGGCCGAAGGCGTGAAGCACGACTACCACTTGGTCAACCCGTCGCCGTGGCCGTTGATCGGCTCCATCTCAGCGACCGTGATGGCGCTGGGTGGCGTCACCTGGATGAAGGGCCTTTTCGGCCTACCGCAGCATACCTCCTGGCTGTTCTTCGCAGGCCTGGCTGGCGTGCTCTTCACAATGATTGTGTGGTGGCGCGACGTGGTGATGGAAGCCAATCAAGGCGACCACACTCCGGTGGTCTCCATCGGCCTGCGCTACGGTATGATCCTGTTCATCGCCTCCGAAGTGATGTTCTTCGTCGCCTGGTTCTGGATCTTCTTCGAGATGGCGCTGTTCCATCACGTGCGCGCTGGCTCGGCCATCGAGGAAGTTCGTACCGCCTGGGCCCACTGGCCGCCAAAGGGCGTCGAGACGGTGCCCGCTTTCCAGCTGCCCCTGGTCAACACGCTCACGCTGCTGCTCTCGGGCACCACGGTCACGTGGGCGCACCACGCGCTCCAAACCGGCGACCGCAAGGGCGCCAAGATCGGCCTCTTCCTGACGGTTTGCCTGGGCGTTCTATTCACCTCGATCCAGGCTTACGAGTACAACCACATCATCACCGCCAAGGAGTTCTTCTCCGAGGAAGCGGCGAACTCCGGCCTCTATGGCTCCTCGTTCTTCATGGCCACCGGTTTCCACGGCTTCCACGTGCTGATCGGGACTATCTTCCTGACGGTATGCCTGGCCCGCTTGCTGGGCGGCGGCTTCACCCCGCAGAAGCACTTTGGCTTCGAGGCGGCTGCTTGGTACTGGCACTTCGTCGACGTGGTGTGGCTGTTCCTCTTCGCCTTCATCTACGTGATCTTCGGAGCCCACGGCGGAGCCTAGATGGCTGGCCATAACCCTCTGCTGTCTGGGGCGGCCGGGCGCTGTCCCAACTGCGGGGAGGGCCATCTCTTCGAAGGGTTCCTCACGGTCTCGCGACAATGCGAAGCCTGCGGCTTCAATCTCGCTGCGGCGGACTCAGGCGATGGGCCGGCGGTCTTTGTGATCCTGATCGCGGGCCTGATCACCGCTTTCGGCGCGCTCTTCACAATGTTTGCGATCCGCTCGGTGTTGCTGACGCTCATCATCTGGCTCCCGATGACCCTGGTCATCGTGCTGGCGCTGCTGCGACCTATGAAGGGGCTGATGCTTGCTGCGCAGTTCATGAACAAGGCCAGCCAAGCCCGGCATGATTGAGGGCCCGTGACTGAATCCTGGGAGCCTCAGATCGAGCCACGCGCTGCCAGGCTGCAGGGCCGGGGATTTCCGATCGGACTGACAATTGCGACAGCCGTTGCCTTTGTCATCCTCATCGGCTTGGGCGCATGGCAGCTACAGCGCCTGAAGTGGAAAGTGACCCTTCTGGCCAACATCGCCGCCGCCGAGGCCGCGCCGGCCAGGCCGATCGAGCCGGTGCTGGACGGGCTGGCGAACGGCCACAAGGTCGACTTCACAAGGGTCAGAGTGACCTGCCGCGGCCTCGCCCACGCGCCGACGGTTGAACTATACGCCCTGCGTAACGCCGAGATCGGCTCACGGCTAATCTCCAGCTGTTTCGTCATCAGCGCCTACTACCGCTCGATCCTAGTGGATCGGGGCTTCGTGCCAGACACGGTCACCGCGCGCCCGCCGATCGAACCGGAAGATGCTGCGCCGGTGGAGTTGGTGGGCGTCCTGCGCGAGCCGGAACGCGGTAACTTCATGACCCCGCCCAACAAGCCCGACCACTGGTTCCTCCACAATGCCAAGGAAATGGGCAAGGCGTTGAACGCCGATCAACCCATCGCTCCGATCTTCCTGATGGCAGAGACCAGCAGTAATCCGGACTTCAAGGCATTGGAGGCGGCGCCCTTCCCGATCGACATCCCCAACCGGCACCTAGAGTACGCGCTCACCTGGTTCGGCCTTGCCGGCGCACTGGCCGGCGTCTATGGCGCGGCCGTCTTCAAGAGGATGAGGGGCTGATGCGCTATGTCTCGACCCGTGGGCAGGCGCCTCACGTGGGCTTCGTCGCCGCCGTGCTGGGCGCCCTAGCCCCCGATGGCGGCCTCTATGTACCGCAGGAGTGGCCACGGATTTCGGCGGTAGAAATTGCGAGCTTCGCAAACAAGCCCTACGCCGAGGTGGCCGCCCGTGTGATCGGAGCCTTCGCTGGCGAGGAGATCCGCCACGGCGACCTCCTGGAAATGTGCCAGGAGGCCTACTCCACGTTCACGCATTCTGCTGTCGTACCACTCGTCCAGTTGTCGCCAGGCGTCTTTATGGCCGAGCTGTTCCATGGTCCAAGCCTCGCCTTCAAAGACGTGGCGATGCAGATCCTGGCCCGGCTCTACGACCATCTGCTCGGTCGTGAGGGCCGGGTTCAGACCATCCTCTGCGCGACGTCTGGCGACACCGGCGGTGCGGCGGTTGAAGCCTTCCGCGGCCGTAAGAACGTAAAGGTCGTGGCCCTCTTCCCGGAAGGCCGCATCTCTGCGGTGCAGCGGCGGTTCATGACCACGGCCACTGAGAGCAACGTCGCCTGCGTGGCGGTGAAGGGCTCGTTCGACGACTGCCAGGCGATCGTCAAACAGGCCTTCCAGGACCAGGCCCTGCGCCAGGCCGTCGATTTGTCGGGCGTCAACTCAATCAACTTCGCCCGCATCGCCGCCCAGGCCGTTTACTACTTCACCACCGCTGCAGCGCTTGGCGCTCCAGCCCGCAAGGTCTCGTTTGCTGTGCCTTCAGGCAATTTCGGCGATGCCTTCGCAGGCTATGTCGCCCACCGCATGGGCCTGCCGGTTGGCAAGATCCTGGTGGCGACCAATGCAAATGACATTTTGGCTCAAACCTTTGAGACGGGCCGCTACGCTCGCGGAATGGTGCATCCAACCATGTCGCCGGCCATGGACATCCAGTCGGCCTCGAACTTTGAGCGGCTCTATTTTGAGGGCGTTGAGCGCGAAGCCGTAGAGACGGCCCGGGCGTTCACGGCTTTCGCTGACGCTGGTGCCTTCGATGTGCCACCCAAGGCCTACGCAGCTATGCGCGAGCTCTTCCGCGGCGCAGCAGTGAGCGAGGCCGACACCGCCCGAGCCATCGTCTCGACGCTGAACGAAACCGGCGAACTGGTCGATCCGCACACGGCGGTCGCGCTGTCGGCCCTGCGCAGGGCCCATCTCGAGGGCCCTGTGGTGGTGATGTCGACTGCTCACGCCGCCAAGTTCCCGGAGGCGGTCGCCAAGGCGTCTGGCGTCACGCCCGGGCTGCCACCCGGCGTTGCAAACCTTGCAAACCGTCCCGAACGCTTCGATCGCCTGCCAGCGGAGGCTGAGACGATCAAGGCCTACGTCCGCGCCTTCGCGGAGGGCTGAGGCCATTCAGAGTCCCAAGGTCCATAAGCTCGGAAATGGCGTCCGCCTCGTCTGCGACCCGATCCCGGGCCTGCAAACCGTGGCGCTGTCGGTCGTCGCCGGGCGCGGCGCGCGCGCCGAGGACGAGTCCCGCTCAGGCTGGTCCCACCTTCTGGAGCACATCGTCTTCAAGGGCGCTGGTCAGCGCTCCGCCCGCCAGATCGTCGAGGCCATCGAGGCTGAGGGCGGCAACATCAACGCTGCCACCGGTTATGAGCGGACGAGCTTTCAAATCCGGGCACTCTCCGGTGGCCTCGACCTCGGCTCGGCCGTGCTGGCCGACCTGGTCCAACGTCCGACGATGGACGAGGCCGACCTCGCCCGTGAGAAACAGGTGGTCGGGCAGGAGATCGCGGAAGCTGCCGACGCGCCTGACGATCTGGTCTTCGAACTGGCCCAAGACGCGGCCTTCCAGGGTCAGCCGCTCGGCCGGCCGATCCTTGGCACCACGCAGTCAATCGGGACCACGACGCCCGAGACCTTGGACGCCTGGCGGACCAGTCTTTACGGGCCCGAGACATTGGTGATCAGCGCCTCCGGCGCCGTCGATGAGGACGAGCTGTTGCGCCTAGCCGAAAGAGATTTCGGCAGCCTCGCCGATGAGGGTGCGCCACTCCCCGTCGTCGCCGCGGCTAGTTTTATTGGGGGGCAGCGAGCAGTCGCAAAGACACTGGAACAGGCCAGTGTCGTGCTGCTGCTTCCCGCCGTCGGCGTTAAGGACGAGGCCTATTTCGCGCTTCGCTTGCTGGCCGAAATCCTCGGCGGCGGCATGGCCTCACGGCTCTTTCAGGAGGCGCGCGAGAACCGCGGTCTAGCCTACGCGATCGACGCCTATTCCGAGACCTACTCGGACACCGGCCTTCTGGGCGTTTTCGCCGGCTGTGCGGCCAAGGACGCGGCTGAATTGGCGCGCGTCGCCGCCGGTGAGATCCAAGGCATGCTCCAACCTGTGGGCTCAAGTGAACTGGCTCGCGCCAAGGCTCAGCTCAAGGGCGCGATGTTCATGGGCCGCGAGAGCGCGCTTGCCCGCGCCGAACAGGCCGCCGGCCAGGTGCTTCTGTTCGGCCGAACCCTTGATCCCGCTGAGACCGCCGCCGACGTCGATGCGGTGACGCCCGAGGACCTGGTGAAGCTCACTGAGCAGATTCTGGCGCACAGGCAGGCGGCCGTGGCCGTGCTGGGGCCGAGGTCCGCACTTAAGGCCGCGCCAGCGTTCGAGAAGGCCCTGTTCGGCTGATGCCACACCCACTGCCTGGTATGACGAGCCGTGGGACAGGGGCGGGGCCGGGCGGCTACCGCTGCGGCCCGATCACGCGGCCGCGCGCCTCCTGATCGGCCGCGAATGCCTTGCGGCCGGCGGGCGTGATCCGCACCTGCTGGTCGAAATCCTCGGTGGCGCATGGTCTCACGGCTCTTCCAGGAGGCGCGGCTGAGCGCGCTTTTCCGCGCCGAAAAGACAGGTGGCGGTCACCGTGCTGGGCCAAGGTCCGCACTTCAGGCCGCGCCGGCGTTTGAGTGTTCGGCTGAGCCGGCGAGGTTCGCCCGCGGCCATGTAACCCACCTCGATTTGCGCGACCGTTACCCCTGTGCGGGGGCCGTTTCATGGGTCTGAGGACCAACTTCAATCTGACGGTTTTGTTTGTCGCTCTTGTGGGCATCGCGCTGTTTGCGTTAGCCGCGACGCCGATCCTCGAAGGCATGACGCGAGACGAGGTCCTGCAAAGCTCGCGCATCATGATGGAGAGCGCAGCGGGGACTCGAAAATACACATCAGAACAAATTGCGCCGCTGCTGAAGAGCGACATGGAAGCGACGTTCCATCCTCAAGCGGTTTCGGCTTATGCGGCCAAGAAGAACTTCGACGTGCTGCACGCCAAGTTCACGGGGCACAGCTATCGCGAGGCGGCGCTGAACCCGACAAATCCAGAGGATCGCGCAACCGACTGGGAAGCAGACATCATCAACGACTTTCGCGATCATCCGCAGAAGCCGGAGATCGTGCTGCAACGCCAGACACCGATGGGGCGCGTCCTGACCCTAGCTCGGCCCTTGACGAACAAGCCTGCCTGCCTGGGTTGCCATTCCACGCCGGACGCCGCGCCGAAGTCTATGGTGGCGCTCTATGGCGGGCAGAATGGTTTCGGCTGGCGGCCCGGCGAGATCATCGGCGCCCAGATCGTCAGTGTGCCGATTTCCGTGCCCGTCCTTCGCGCCGCCCATGTTCGATTGCTCTTTCTCGCAACCTATGGCGGCGTCTTCGCGCTGCTATTCATCCTCCTGAACCTAATGCTGGGCTCAATGGTCATCGGCCCCATCGACCGCATGGCGAAGACTGCCGAAGCGGTGAGCCTGGGTAACATGGACGTCCCGGAATATGTGCGCGGCAGCTCGGATCAAATCGCTCGCCTGTCGCGGGCGATCAACCTCATGCGACGGAGCCTGCAGGAGGCTTTCCGCATGTTGTCAGAAGGATGAGCCCGGTCGCGCCTGAAGGGGTCGCCAAATGATGACGACCTATTTCCTGAGCTACGCTAGGCTCGACGAACGGATCGCCCTGCGCGTAGCCGACGATCTGATCGCAGCCGGCGTTTCGGTCTGGGTGGACCAGTATGATATCCGCCCCAGCCAGCACTGGGACCAGGCGGTGGAAACCGCCGTTCGGGGATGTGGTGGCCTGATTGTGATCCTGTCACCCCGCTCAGCAGAGTCCCCCAATGTGGCGGACGAAGTCAGCGTGGCGATCGAGGGCGGAAAGACCCTCATTCCGATCTTGATCGAGTCCTGCGTCCTGCCGCTGCGGATGACCCGGATGCAGTACATCGACGCCGTCAAGAACTACGACGGCGCCCTTCGGCGTTGCCTCGCCACGATCCGCGCTCGAGACGCCAATGTCGGGTCTGTGTCCCCTGATGCAATTCCTGATCCGGGGGAGGCCCCGCCCCGCCTTTCCGCGGAAGTCCTGCGCGAAGCGGAGCGGCGGCTCCCCGGATTCATGGGGCCAATCGCCGGGATGCTGGTGCGCCAGGCGGCCCTGGCGGCCAACGAAGCCGAACTCTATGAGACCTCGGCCAAGGCCATCCCCAATCCTTTGGATCGGAAGAGCTTTCTGGATTGGATCGATGTGCGTCGTTTGAAGGGACAGGTGGTGACCCCGCGCGCCACACGAATTCCGGAGGGACCGCCTGCGCGCAGTTCGATTGCGGCCGAGGAGATCAAGACCATCGCGGGCGCCCTGGCGCGCCATCTGGGCCCCATCGCCGAACAGCTGGTCGGCCGCGAGCAGCGGACCGCCGTATCTCGACGAGAGCTGTGCCACGCCGTCGCCCAGCGTATTCCCGGCGAGAAGGAGCGCACGGACTTCCTTCGGGAAACTAAGGCGGAGTAGCGATCGGCACGTTTGTTTCCCTGCTTGACCCACACGCGAATTACGCGAGGCTCCACTACCATGGCCCTTCTGGACTGGATCGCGCCGGAGAGCGGACTTCGCGTCGAGGGCGAGGGAGTATTCCTGCGCCCGCCGCGAGCCTCTGACTACTCGGATTGGCGCGAGCTAAGGGCCGTAAGCCGGGCTTTCCTGCAGCCTTGGGAGCCAACATGGCCGGCCGATGACCTTGGCCGGGCAGCCTATCGCCGCCGCCTCACAGCCTACGCCCGCGACAGGGAGGCCGGCGCAGCCTATCCACTCTTTGTGTTCCGAGAAGGCGACGGGGCGCTGGCGGGCGGGATTACCCTGTCCAACGTCCGCCGCGGCGTCGCTCAGATGGGCTCGGTGGGATACTGGTGCGGCAAGCCCTTTGCTCGCCACGGCCACACGTTGGCTGCCGTCCGCGCGCTGAGCGACTTCGCATTCCGCAATCTCGGCCTGCATCGGCTTGAGGCTGCCTGCATTCCCGAGAACGATCCTTCGCGCCGATTGTTGATCAAGGCCGGCTTCGACGAGGAAGGATTCGCCAAGGCTTATCTTAAAATTAACGGCGTTTGGCGAGATCATGTCCTGTTCGGTCAGATCTCGCCTTTCAAGCGTCCAGAGGGGCCGGACGAGGGTGTTTCGGTCTAACTGAAACGTCTGGCGCCTTATCGAAACTATAAGGCTCTAGGTCTGGTTCATCTCTGGGTTCGCCGTTTCGGCGCACCCCAAATTGACGGGGCGATTCTTCCTTTGGCGATGCCGAGCGATCGTTGGATGTGGGACGCCACCTCGACGCTGGAAGCGTTGGGCGCCGCCGACGTTGCGCTGTGGGTATGGGAGCCTGATCGCGATCGCATCCGGCTGACCGGAGCGACCCGTGCGCTCGGGCTTGGTCCGCTGGCCCCCGATTGCTCCTCCGCGGCCCTTCGGGCGCTTACCCTGCCGCAGGACCGCGCCTACGCTGAAGATGTCTTGCGCGTCCAGGAGCCCGGGACTGAAGTCGCCGTTCGCCTTCGCATGCGCGGGGCCGGCATCTCGATTTGGCGGGGCGTGTGGCTGGAAGAGGGTGTTCGCGCCGCCGGAGTCGTTGCTCCGGAGGTCCGCTTCGCCGCCTCTGATCAAGACATGCTGACCGGTCTCCTGGATCGCCGCAGTTTTATCATCCGCGCTCGTGAGCAGCTGCAGGTTCCCGGCCACTATGAGGTGATCGTCGCCGATCTCGATCGCCTGCGGCGGCTAAATGAGGCGCTGGGCCACGAGCGCGCCGACCTGGTGTTGGCCGCACTCGGCTCGCGCCTAGCTGCCGCCTTCCCGTCGGACGCCATCCTCGCGCGCATCGGTGAGGACGAATTCGCAGCCATGGCGCGTGTCGGCGCTTCGCCGGGCGCCGAAGTCCTGCGTCGGGCGCTTGAGCTGCCGCTGCGCGTGGCCGGCTTCGATATCCATCCGACACTTTCTATAGGCGCCGTCGGGGCGCACGGCGGCTCTGACGCACCAGAAGCCGCCGAACTTCTTCGCCGTGCTGAACTCGCCGTGGAATCCGCCAAGAGTCACGGACGCGGCGGCGCTGCCGCCTATGGGCGCGGGTTGGAGAGCGACGGCCTTTCGCGCCTGGCGCTTGAAGGCGACCTCAAGGGCGCGCTCGGCCGTGGCGAACTTCTGCCGTTCTACCAACCCATCGTGCGGCTCTCGACCGGCCACCTTTCGGGTTTCGAGGCTCTTGTTCGTTGGCGCCATTCTCGGCGCGGCCTCCTGATGCCCGACACCTTCCTGCCGCTCTGCGAAGAAATGGGCCTCATGGAGGAGCTGGGCGCCATGATGATGCGCGAGGCTGCTAGACAGCTTGCGGCCTGGCGTCAGAAGCACAAAGCGGCAGGCGAACTGACGGTCGCCGTCAACCTCTCTACCCACGAGATCGACCGCCCTGACCTGGTTTCCGACGTCGCCGCCATCCTTCAGAAGACGGGCCTTCCGCCGGGCGCTCTGAAGCTTGAAGTCACCGAGGGCGACGTCATGCGCGACCCCGAACGCGCGGCGGTGATCCTGGCCGAACTGCGCGCGGCCGGCGCGGCGCTGGCGCTCGACGATTTCGGCACGGGCTTCTCCTCTCTCTCCTACCTGACGCGCCTGCCCTTCGACACGCTGAAGATAGACCGTTACTTCGTACGCACTATGGCTACAAACGAGGGCTCTCTGAAGATCGTTTCATCGGTGGTGAAACTGGGTCAGGACCTCAATCTGGAAGTGGTCGCAGAGGGTGTCGAAAACGCCGGTATGGCCCGCCAACTGCTGTCGCTGGGCTGCGACTACGGGCAAGGCTTCGGCTACGCCCCAGCGCTTTCCGCCCAAGAGGCTGAAGTCTATCTCAACGAAAGCTACGTCGACGGCGCCGCCCCGGTGAAGGCCAAGGGCTCGCGAGGCTAGGCTCGTCCACTCACTGAACTCAACCGCTCCGGATCGACGCCCAGCTTTGCCAAGGCGCGGGTCCATTTGCGTTCGTAGTTATGATCGAAGATCAGCTCTTCGTCGGCATCGCACGTCAGCCAGACGTTTTGTTTGATCTCCTCCTCCAACTGGCCTGCACCCCATCCAGCGTAGCCCAGGGCCAGCAGGCTCTTGCTGGGGTGGCCGTCGTGCGAGGCCATAGCCTCCAGTACCTCGCGCGTTGCGCTAAGCGCCACGCCGCCGCCGACGTCGAGGCTGAAGTCTCCCCGGTAGTCAGTGGTGTGCAGCACAAAGCCGCGCTCCTGCTCCACCGGCCCGCCTACCAGCACGAGGTCAGGAGGCAGAGTAATGGTCGACTTCACGTCCAGCTTCGCGAGCAGGTCTGGCACCGTCAGTCCTTCGACGGGATTGTTCAACGCCAGACCCATGGCCTGCTGATCGTCATGGGCGCAGACCAGGATCAGCGCGCGTTCAAACCGCGGGTCACCGATGCCCGGCATTGCGATCAAAAGCTGGCCGGAAAAGAATCCGTCTATCATAGCCTCGACATTTGACCTCGGCCACGAAGCTTTCAAGAGGGCGCTTCCAGCAGGCCTTGCGCCCCGCAAGCCGCTTGTCCTGCTTGCGATGCGCGAAGATGACGCTATCTGCCATGCAGCCTACGGGCGACACCTTAGAGGAACGGACACATGACCATCAAAGTCGGCGACAAACTGCCGAGCCTAACCCTCACCCTGGCGACTGCCGAGGGTCCGAAGCCCGTCACGACCGACGAATTCTTCGGCGGCAATAAGGTGGCCCTCTTCGCGCTGCCGGGCGCGTTCACGCCGACCTGCTCGGCCAAGCACCTGCCGGGCTTCAAGCAGTTGGCCTCGCAGATTAGGGGCAAAGGCGTTGATGTGATCGCCTGCCTGTCCGTGAACGATGCTTTCGTGATGCGCGCCTGGGCAGAGGATCAGGCGGTGGGCGAGGACATTGCCATGCTGGCTGACGGTGGTGCGGCATTCACCGATGCGGTGGGCTTGGCCTTCGACGCATCGCGCTTTGGCATGGGCAAGCGCTCGCAGCGCTATTCCATGATCGTTGACGACGGCGTGGTGAAGGAATTGAACCTCGAAGAGGGTGGCGAGTTCCGCGTCTCGGCAGCGGATTATCTACTGGCACAGCTCTAAGACGAGAGAAGCCCCGCGGGGAACTAAGCGCGGGGCTTCGCCGATCTATTTCTTCGCGTCGGTCGACATCGCGCCATCCTTGGTCATGGTGCGGTCCTTCGCCATCGCGTCCTTTTTCATCGCTTTCTTCTTCATCGAATTCTTCATGGCGTCAGTCTTCATGCCGTCTGACTTCATGTGATCGTCTGCTTTCATGGACGGGGACATCGAGCCTGTTGAGGCCAAGGGCTTGTCCTGGGCCAGCGCGCCGCCGGCAAAGGCTGTGGCGATCGTTAGGGCGGCGAAAGCAGCGAGAGTAGGGCGAAACATCCGAGGTCTTCCTTCGTTCAGAAACCGGGCAAGCCGGCAGGGTCTCCTCCGCGTGATCGCGGAGAATTTTGTCGCCAGGGGCGAAATCGGGGCCGTGATGTTTTGAAGTTTAGCTCTTGGCGGCAGCCAGGATCGGGCCACCGGATCCGGCCTGGACCAGGATCGCGGTCTTCAGTCCAGCAGGTCCGGCAGGCACCGCATAGATCTTTGGCCCACCGGTCCATTCGCCCAGGCGGGTCAGCTCCCGGACGACGTTCTTATGCGGCAATGTCTTGCCGGTGTTTTCGCCGCGCTTAATCGGCACCTGCACGATGTTGGGATTGTATCGTACCAGCCAGACGTCGGCTGGGCGCGTCGGAGCGGGTCCAGCGATCGCTACGCTCGCGGCGGCCAGCGTCACCTGCGGTCCGCCAGCGGAAAGTGAGGCGCGGCGCAGGGCTCCATCGATCTCGGGCACACTCTGGCCGACTACATCGAGGCGTCCGTTCACTACAACCTGGGGCGTGGCGACGTTGCCGTGCCGGAGGCCTCTGGCGTATTCCCATTGTCGGTCGGTGAATTTCTTTTGGGCAAAGGTGTCCCTCCAACCGAGGTCGTCCCAGTAGGTGACCCCGAACGAAAGGGCCAAGATTTCCGGCCGGTCGGAGAGCTGTGCCACGGCGGCGTTGGCCGGCGGACACGAAGAGCAGCCCTGGCTGGTGTAGAGTTCGACCACCTGCAGGGGCGCGGGTTCGGCGAAGGCACCGAAGGTAACGGCGGATAGGGCTGCCGCCGCGGCCAGTCCGATCAGGCTGTTCATTGTCATCTCCGGCTAAGCTCGAAGATAGGTTCGCAACAGAACGCGGTTCGGTTACCTAGGTCCAATCTGTAACCTTTCGCCGAGCGGTGCGAAGTCCTCAATAGGCGGCGTTGGACGAGATTGAACCCAGATTGCGAGGCTTGATGCTCGCCGGCCTCGCCGGAGAGGCGGGGCCCTATCGCCGGCTACTCGATGAGCTTAGCGGATTGCTGCGTCGCTTCTACAGCCGCCGCTGCCCGCCAGGCGTGGACGCAGAGGACCTGGTGCAGGAAACGCTGATAGCCGTGCACACGCGCAGAGCCACCTATGACGCGGGCCAGCCCTTCACCGCTTGGGCCTATGCGATCGCACGCTACAAGTTGATCGACGCCCTGCGCCGAGGACGAAATCACCTACGTGCGCCAGCCGAGGAGGCCGACGCCCTATTTGTGCCCGCAGGCGCTGACGCAGCGATGGCTGCCCGCGATCTGGAGCGGGTGATGGCAGAGCTGCCCGTGCGTACCCGTGAGCTGATCCGCGACGTCAAAATCAAGGGGCTTTCCACGCGCGAGGCAGCGGAGAAGCACAGCATGACCGAGTCTGCCGTGAAGGTCGCCGTGCACCGCGGCCTAAAGACCCTCGGTGGCAAGTATGGAGGCGTTGGCCTCAATGAAGACTGACGAGCTTATCCAGAGCCTGTCCGCCGACCTGTCCAAGGTCACGCCCGGAGCCGTTGCGCGCCGGGTGGCGCTGGGTCTTGGCCTGGGCGGTGCGGCCTCAGTGATCCTGATGCTCGCGTGGCTAGGCCCGAGGCCCGATATCGCCCAAGCGATTCGAACACCAATGTTCTGGATGAAACTCGGCTACGCGGCTACGACCGGCCTTATCCTGGCTGTCTTGCTTACCCGCCTCGCAAAGCCTTCGGCGCGACCGGGCGCGCTCGTCCTGATTGCCTTGGGGCCTTTCGCGATCGTGGTCTTGATGGCCGCGGTTCGGTTCATCCAGGCTCCGCTGGAGACCCACCGCGTACTCCTGATGGGCCACTCCTCGATGATTTGCCCCTGGCGGATCCTGGCGATCGGGCTGCCGGTGTTGGGGGGCGCCGTCTGGGCGGTCCGAGGCCTTGCGCCCACGCGGCTTTGGCTGGCGGGTCTGGCCGCGGGAGGTTGCGCCGGCGGTATCGGCGCGGCGATCTACGCCATCGCCTGCAATGAGACCTCGGCGCCATTCTTGGCCATTTGGTACACCTTGGGCATCCTGACGGTCGCTGCCGCCGGCGGTCTGGGCTCGCGACTGCTGCGTTGGCGTTAGACCCCAACTCCGCTGATGCCGGTTTTCACCGGATGGGCGGCAGAACTATTTGCGCGTGGCCTGGGCGGCCTGCGAGGCAGTCACCGGCAACTCGTCCAGCGTCAGCTTCCCGTCGTGACGCTTGTCCAGAAGTTTGAAGCGACGGTCGGCGGCGGCGAGGAACTCCGCCTTAGTGATCCGCCCGTTCAGGTCGGTGTCGGCGGCTCGGACAGGCTCCGGCTCGGCCAGCAGACCGTAGGCCGCTGCACCCACCAGCTCCCTTCGCGCAGGGCGCCGGGAGTCGAGGCCGTCGATCGGGCCCTTGGGCCCGTTGGGTGCGGTGTAGCCGTGGGAGGTGCTCTCGTTCGGGTGGCCGCCCGCTGGTGTCTGTGTCGGGAATCCAAGCTGCGCCAGATAGAGCTTCGCGCCGTCTCGCTCCGGCAGCATCAGCTGCGAAATGCGGTCTGGCCCTAGCACGTCGGGTACCACTCGCGACTCATAGAAGGCGACCTCCGGGCCGTCGAGATAGCCGTTTCCGTCCGCGTCTAGGGCGTCGAAGAAACCGGCATGGTCCGCACGGAACTCGGCGAGGTCAATGACGCCATCATGGTTCAGATCGGCCTGCTTGAACCAAAGCGCCACCGGATAGGGTTCGCCCGGCCTGCCGCGGTAAGGCTCTCCACATGGGCTGATGAACAACTGGGTGAAACCCGCCGCCGCCGGCCCGCGCGCAGCGGCGGGTTGGGCCGCACCCGGATGGGCGGCCAGGCAACCTAGGCCTACCGCCAATGCTAGGGCTCCGAAACCTCGCCGCATAGCTGTCGTCCCCATTTTCGAATCCTCTCGGGAGCCTAGGCGCAAACTGCGTCGCTGCGGCGTCCGGACTGTTGCAGATGCGATATCGCCAGGAAGCCGGCCGAAACGGGGTTCAGACGGTGGGCATCGTTGGTACAGGCTCGCGGCCCAAGCAGACCGCCACACAGCGGTGCGCCAGCAACTCGCCGGGATCGATGAAGGGTATGCGGACGTCTCGCGATCCAAGCACCAGCGGCGCCTCGGTGCAGCCGGCGATTACCGCCTCTGCCCCGCCGGCGATCAAGTCGGCGGCATAGCCCGCCATCTCGCGCTGCACGGCTGGGCCCAAGTCGCCGCTCTTAATTTTGTAGATCGTCGCCATAAATTCTTCCTGGCGCTCGGGCTTCAGGGCCACCAGGCCCATCGCCTGGGCGGCCAGATACTCGCGGTAGAGCCGCAGTGCGCCCTTGGTGCCGATCACGCCGACGCGCCGGGCGCCCAGGTCGCGCGCCGCGGTCGCGCCGGTCTGGATCAGGTCAATGAGCGGCAGGCCGCTGGCGCGTTGGATAAGGTCGGCGTGGGCGTGGGCAGTGTTGCAGGGCATGGCCAGAACCTCGGCGCCCGCGCCGGCCAGCGCGCCGGCCATTTCCGCGAGCACCGCGCCCGCGCCGGAGCCCGGCACGTTGCGATCGGGCACCTTGGGGTTGAGGTCCATCAATACGCGGATGTGGTCCTGGTCGCGTTTGGCAGGGGTGAAGGCCTGCAGCTTCGTCAGGAACTCCAGTGTCGCCGCCGGCCCCATGCCGCCCAGCACGCCCAGCACAAGCGACGAGCGGGCCTCCTCCTCAACCATCAGAGGTGGCCGTCCAGCACCGATTGGTAGCCGAAGAGGCCCTGCGCGCCGCCGGTGTGCAGGAACACGACGGTCTCGCCGTCGAACTGGCCGGCCTTGGAGAGTGCAATCAAACCCTTCATGGCTTTGCCGGTATAGACAGGGTCCAGCAGGATCGCATCGGTTCGCGCCGCCAGCTTCAGCGCCTCGATCACTTCCTGATCGATCAGGCCATAGCCCGCGCCGACGTAGTCGCAGTCGGCTACCACCATTTCGCGGGTCACACGGTCCTTGTGACCGAGCAGCTCGGCGGTCTCAACGGCCAGTTTGTAGACGTTGGCTTCCTGGACGTCTTTTGGCGCGCGAACGCCGATACCCAGAATCGGGATGTCAGCACCCATCACCGCGATGCCAGCGACGAGGCCCGCATGAGTGCCGGCGCTGCCGGTGGCGGTGACGATACGGTCGATCTCCAGACCTATCTCATTTGCCTGGGTGACAATCTCCAGAGCGCACTCGACGTAGCCTAGGGCTCCGATGATGTTGGAGCCGCCGCCCGGGATTACATAGGGCGTTCCGCCGGCGGCCGCGACCTCGGCCGCCACCTTTGCAAGCTCGGCGTTCATGTCGGTGCCGCCCGGAACGCGACGGATTTTGGCGCCCATCAGCTCGTCGAGCAGGACGTTCCCGGACTGGGTGTAGTCGATGGCGTTAGAGCCGGTCCGCTCCTCCAGGATGATCTCGCAGTCGAGGCCGAAAAGCGCCGCCGCCGCCGCCGTTTGGCGAACGTGGTTCGACTGCACAGCGCCTTGGGTCACGAGCGTCGTGGCGTCGTTGGCCAGCGCGTCGCCTAGCAGATACTCGAGCTTGCGGGTCTTGTTTCCCCCACCGGCCAGGCCCGTGCAGTCGTCGCGCTTGATCCACAGATTTGGCCCTCCGCCCAGCGAGGTGGAGAGCGCTTCGGTCAGCCGCGGCAGCGGCTCCAGCGGCGTCGGAAGATGGGCGAAGCGGAGCGGATTGAAGCGGGAAAGGTGCATGGACCCCGCCCTACATCGAAGTGACGCGGGGGAATAGTCCCCGCCCTAACGTACGCCGTCAGAATCTTGCGCCGTGCTTTGCCGTTTAGGGCCGAACCCGACGCGGTAAAGCTGCTGCCTCGTCTGGCGTTAGCTTGGTCATGCCTGAAACGATACAGCGCGCGCCTCCGGCGCTTATGTCCAGGTCGGTCTTGTCGCAGATCTGGCCAGTGGAAGCCCGGTCGTGAAGGACGATCGGATCGGTGGAGCTCATGCCGGCCAGGCAACTACCGCTGGTCTCAACACGATAGACGGCTCGACCGGCCACGTTGAAGTAGAGCGTGTGGCTGTCGGCGATCGTGTGGTTGCGAAGGTCTCGGGTCCAGAAACAGGCACCGTCAGCGTGCGGCTGCGCCGCGGCGGGCAGGGCGAGCAGGAACGTGCCCGCGACGCCAATCAGAACGAAGTCGGTTTTCATTGGCGTCTCCTTGGCGACTAGGATCGGGATGGCTCTTGAAGCCTCAGGGTTGCAGCTTCTTCGGCAGGGCGGCGGCCGCTGTCGGCGACAGTTTGGTCAGCTTGTCGATCGTGCAGCGACTGCCGCGCATGATGAGTTCCAGGTCTAGCGGTCGACAGATCTTTCCCAAGCCAAAATCCTTCAGCAAGAGCTCGTCCGAAGCGGTCGCGTGCGCCAGGCAGCTGTTGCTGGTGGTCACTTGGTAGGTGTCGCGACCGTTGACGTTGAAATAGAGGGTGTGGCCGTCGGTGCCGACGGTGTGTCCGCGCAAATCTCGCGTGAGAAAGCAGGGGTCTTCCGATGCCGGCTTGGCTGAGGCTCCGAACGCCGACGCGAGGGCGACAGCGGAACCGGCGAGAGCGGCCAGAATGAGACGTCTCATCATCGTCATCTCCCACGTGGAGACCCAATCTAACACGCCGCCGGCAACCCGGCGAGACCGGCGCGGCTTAGGGTTTTACCTTCTTCGGCAGGGCGCTGACCTGCGCCGGCGTCAGTTGGGTCAGGGTGTCGACAATGCAGCGTGACGCCATCCCGCCGCCGTTCACCGTCGCGCTGATGTCGAGGTCTATGGCTTGGCAGATACTTGATGATCCATGCTCCTTCAGGACGATCGCATCGGATGAAGAAGAGCCTCCCAGGCAGTTGTTACTCATCTCCACGCGATAGACCGACTTTGCGCCGACGCTGAGATAAAGGGTGTGATCGTCGCCGACTGTGTGATTGCGGATGTCCTGCATACGGAAGCACTTGGATGCCGCCTTGTCCGCGGCGGCGGCGGATGTGGCGGCCAACGCCGCGACGCTGATCAGGACAAGGGCAAGCTTCATTCTGGTCCTCCTGTTCGGGTTCCAACCTGACGCGCAGGCTCGTTTCGGCGGCTACGGCGCCGGGTGTTCACGCCAACGGGCGCCAGGCACAAGCACCCCGGAGGCCTAAGGCCGCAACCCCCACGCAAGCGCCGCAATCGGCGTCACCTGCGCCATGCTCTCGATGTTGATCGCCGGGCTAGCGCCCCTGGAACACCGGCGCGCGCTTCTCGACGAATGCGGCGGCCGCCTCCTTGTGGTCGGCCGTTGCGCCGCTGTGGACGTGGTGTGTGGCCTCCAAGTCCAAGCATTCGTCTACCTCGCCGCCCATTGCCCGGTTCAGGTTCTCCTTCATATAGCGGAAGCAAATCGCCGGTCCGGCAGCCAGCCGCTGGGCGATCTCATGGGTTCTGGCCGCCAGTTCGTCCGGCTCCACCACCCAGTTCGCTAGACCTAGGCGTAGCGCTTCGTCAGCGGTCACCCGGTCTGAGAGGAAATAGAGTTCCCGCGCTTTGGCTGAACCCACCAGCTGTGTGAGAAAATAGGTGCCGCCGTAGTCGCCGGCGAGGCCAACCTTGGCGAAGGCAGTGGTCAAGAAGGCGCTGCTGGCCATGATCCGCAGGTCGCAGGCCAGGGCCAAGGAGAGTCCGGCGCCCGCCGCCGCGCCGGGTAGGGCTGCGATAGTCGGCTTTGGCATCTTGAAGAGCTTGCCCGCCGTAGCCCGCTGGTTGACCCGCTGGGTGGCGATCTGCTCGTCGATGGTGATGGACCGGCCGCCAGCGGCATTGCGGTCGTTCATCCCCTTCACGTCGCCGCCTGCGCAGAAGCCCTGGCCGGCGCCAGTCAGCACCACACACTTCACAGCCGGGTCCAGCTCCGCTGCGGCCAGCTGGCGGCCAAGCGCCTGGTTCATTGCGTCGCTCATTGCGTTTCGCGCATGTGGCCGGTTGAACGTGATGGTCAGCACGCCGGCATCGAGCTGGGCAAGCAGATCGGGCGTTCCGGTGTCGAGCGAAGCCATGGCGGTCCCTTCCATTCCTTATTGCTCCAACCCTAGGCCTTGACCGTTGCGGAAAGGAAGCCTGTAGGCTGGCGAAAAATCATCGGGAGCTGAGCAATGCGCCTTCGCCAGATCGCCCTCGTGGGCCATGACCTCGCCGCAGGAGAGGCCGACATTTGCGCTATCCTGGGCCTCAACTACGCCTACGACGATCCGGGCGTCGGCAAGTTCGGTCTGAAGAATGCGGTCTTCCCGGTCGGTGAGACCTTCCTGGAGCTCGTTTCGCCGAAACAGGACGGTACTGCGGCCGGCCGCCTGTTGGAAAAGCGCGGCGGCGACGGCGGTTACATGGTCATCCTCCAGGTTCCCGAAATCAAAGCGGCCCGCGCCCGCATTGCCGCGGCGAACGTCCGTGTCGTCGAACAGGCTGACCTACAGGGGGGCACTGTCGCCATGAGTCACGTGCATCCCCGCGACGTCGGTGGCGCAATTCTATCCCTGGATTTCATGCATCCCTGGGAACGCTGGGAGTGGGGCGGACCGATCTGGCGCGAGCACGTCCGCACCGATGTCTCGACCGCCATCGTCGGCGCCGAGCTGCAGGGCGAAGATCCTTCAGCCATGGCCAGGCGCTGGGGCGAGGTTCTAGGCCGAACGCCGATGTCTGAAGGTGGAGCCTGGAGGATCGCGCTCGACGGCGGAGAGATCCGCTTCGTTAAGATACACGACGGTCGCGGCGAAGGCCTGGGCGCTTTCGATGTGGCCGTGCACGACCCGAATGCTGTGCGAGCGGTCGCCGAAGCGCGGGGTCGGCTTGACGCCCATGGCGTGGTCATACTGGCAGGGACGCGGGTGAACCTGGTTCAGGTCTAGTTGTGTCTGCCCCCCGGTGCTTTCCGGGATGGCGGCGGATGTTGACCGCAGGCAGGCCGCCGCGGGGGGCTACGGCGCGACGGTTCGGGTAATGGCAACGCTCACTTTCTCCTCCACGCACCCCGTCCTGGGCGCGGGCCTAAAAAGGCTTGAGCGCGGAAATCTGTCCGCTGTCGATACTGAAGCGAACCTTTTCTCCTACCGTCACACCGTTGAGCAGGGCCGTCTTGGCGACCGGAAACGGCTGTGTACCGGGCGGCCAGTTCAGCGCCTCTACCACTTCGTAGGCGATCGTCACGCGATCTGCTTCCCCATCGATGGCCTTGATTACGCCGATGATCTCAAGCTGGTTCGGCGCGGACGTCGTACGTTTCGGAGCCGACGCGTTCGCCGGCGCCGAGCCCGAGCCGCTCGCGCCTCCCCCGCGCCCGCTACCGCCATGGCCTCCGCCGCCACTACCGGGCTGGGCGAACGCCGATGTCGCGGGTGTCAGGTAGATCAAGAAAGGAACGAGGCGCTTAAACATGGCCCCAAGTTGGACCCCGCCTCTGTTGGAATTATTGCGGCGCCACAGCGACGTCCAGTCGGCCGGTGGGGTGACCGGGCATAAAAAGGGCCGCTCCCCTTCTGGGAGCGGCCCCCGTCCCCAACGGAAAGGGTTAGGTCGGCGGTGGCTGGGTCGGCGCCACTTGCGGGACGATTGGATTTTCAGCCGGCGCTGTGGAAGTCGGCGCGGTTTGGGGAATGCTCAGCACCAGGGGCGCCGGCGATGGAACGACCACAGGAGGAGCCGCAGCCGTCGGCGTGGTCGGCGCGGCGATTATGGCCGCGGCGTTGGAACTCCTATCGGATGCCGCGCGAGCTCCAGCTGTGCGCGCTGGGGCTGGGCTATGCGTCGCTTTGGCTTGGAAAGTTGGTTTGGGCGCGGGCGCCACAGGGGCTTGCACGGCCGCCTGGACGGCCGGTTCGGTGGGAGCCGGGATCGAACCACTCGCCGCGATATCGCTGGCCGCGGCGGTGCTGGGCGTCCGCGCGACAACAGTCTCGGTGTTGGCGTGGCTATAATACCAACCCGCAGCGGCGACGCCTGCCACGACAATGACCCCGGCCAGAATCGCCATGGGAGCCGTCGAGTTGCTTCGTTCAGAGGTTCGGGTGGCGAAAGCTGGCGCCATAGCGAAGGCGCCACTCGGTGCGTCCACGAAATCGGCGTTTGATTTATCGACGGCGTCGGTCGGGGCGGCTCTGCGGGGCTTGGGAGCGATGCGGCTGCCGATGCCGCGACGAGTCTTGCCGCGCTCCCAGGAAGGGATCGGGGCGAACGTCGGGGCGTCAGAGGTGCCGTTCAGATTACTTCTTGAGGTCGAGGTGCTGTCGGACATTTTGAAATCCCTCCATGGGAAAGTCATCGGCTGACCAAACGGCGGTCACGGATAGCGGTTCCAATCCCGATATGGAGCGGCTTCGCCATCGCGGACGGAGTCCGAGGCCCCGGGGCAACGAATGAACCTAAATAGTCTTGCAAATACATGTAATTGAAAATGACGATGCCGCTTTACGGATCAAGCCAGGATCAGGTCAGACCGATGCCCCTGCCTCCAAATGACCTTATTTTACAGCCGCCGCCCAATAGCGTCGGCGCGTCAGGACCACGTTGACGATCCTACCGTCAGGAAATACCTTACAGTCAAGATTGCCCTGACGGGAGCGTAGCTGTGAATGAACCGACGCCGAAGATATCCAAGGCGGCGTCAAAAGCGCGCCGACAGCTCCGCAGCTCCCTCGGCGCCCAGCTACCGAAATGCCTTCACTGCTCTTTCTGCGGAAAATCACAGCATCAGGTGGAGAAGCTGATCGCCGGCCCCGGGATCTTCATCTGCGGCGACTGCGTAAAGCTTTGCGCAGACATCGTTGCGGGCGGGGCGACGCCTGATCCCAAGGCCTTCAGCCCGCTGCTGCAGCCAACTGAGCAGCTACTTTCGCTGATCGGTTCAGTGAATTTCGCCACTGACGCCAGCCGTAATTTCCTGCAATCTCTGATCGACACCCTACGCAAACGAGAGGTCAGTTGGGCGGATATAGCCACAGAACTCGGCGTATCGCGTCAGTCCGCGTGGGAGCGATTTTCTTAAGCGTCATTAACGATTTGTGGCCTTGGCGCCGCGCAATCTCATCGCCGACGTCACGCAACCATTTGCGCCCCCGCAAGAGCTTGACCCCGTACCCAGCGGGTCCCCAAGTTGTCTGATTAGTCGGAGGTCCTGAATGCCGCTCAAGGCCAATCTCCAGCGCGAGTGGCGTTTCCTGCGCGGACTGAACCGGACGCTGAAGCGGGTGAAATCGATTGCGCCCGATAGCCCCAATCTAATCTGCGACGATATCCAGGCCGCAGTTGAGGAATGGCGCGATCGGACAGCCATGACCTTCGAAGGTCGCACGGTGAGCTATGGCGAGCTCGACGCCATCGCAAATCGCCTAGCCCACTGGGGCAAGGGCCAGAACCTGCGGCGCGGCCAGACCGTCGCCCTCTTCATGCCCAATAGGCTCGAATATTTCGCTATTTGGTACGGTCTTTCGAAGATCGGCGTGGTCACCGCTCTGATCAACAACCAGCTGTCCGGTGTCGCGCTCGCCCACTGCCTGAACATTTCCGCCGCCAGCTGCATCATCGTGGACGCCGAGACCTCGCCTGTATTTGAAGCCGCCAGGTCGCTGCTGGACAAGCCTCTGCCGCAATGGATCATGGGTCCGGCCCACGGTGAGCAGCGCGACCTCGTCCAGGCGCTGAAGAGCTGCAGTCAGCTGCCGCCCGACAAGGTCGTTCGCGAGGATGTCCGGGCCCACGATACGGCCCTGCTAATCTTCACATCGGGCACGACGGGCCTGCCTAAAGCGGCCCGCATCACCCATGTCCGCGCCCAGCTCTACATGCGCGGCTTCGCGGGATCGACTGGGGCAAAGGCAAGCGACCGCATCTATGTCGCCCTGCCGCTCTATCACGCCACCGGCGGACTCTGCGCGCTTGGCGCGGCGCTTCTAAATGGCGGCTCGGTTTTTCTGCGCCGTAAGTTTTCCGCATCCCATTTCTGGCATGAGGCAATCGACGAGCAATGCACAATGTTCGTCTATATCGGCGAGCTCTGCCGCTACCTCGTGAACCAGCCGCCCAGCGACGACGAGGCGCGCCACAAGATCCGCATGGCCTTCGGGAACGGTCTGCGTCCCGACATCTGGCCGGTGATGAAGAATCGTTTCCGCATCCCGGAGATCCTTGAGTTCTACGGTTCGACCGAGGGCAACGTTTCGATGTTCAACTTCGATGGCCGCGAAGGCGCCATCGGCCGTGCGCCTAAATGGCTGCGCAATCGGTTCAATGTGCGTCTGGCGCAATTCGACGTCGAGAGCGAGGAGCCGATCCGCGGGACCAATGGCCTGTGCATCGAGTGTGGACCCGGCCAGATCGGCGAGTGCATCGGCCAAATCGGCGGCGACGCGCGAAGCGAGTACACTGGCTACGTCTCCAAGACAGAGTCCGAAAAGAAGGTACTGCACGACGTCTTCGAAAAAGGTGATCGCTGGTTCGCCACTGGCGACCTGATGAAGACTGACGCCGACGGCTATTTCTATTTCGTTGACCGCATCGGCGACACCTTCCGCTGGAAGGGCGAAAACGTTTCCACCAATGAGGTGGCCGAGCGGCTGCTGGGCACCCCAGGTGTAAAAGAGGCCAACGTCTACGGTGTCGAGGTTACCGGCTCCGAGGGCCGCGCCGGCATGGCAGGCCTGGTGGTCGGACCGGAGTTCGACATCAAGGCGTTTGGCGACGAAGTGGCCCGCGAATTGCCGGCCTACGCCCAACCGCTCTTTGTCCGCATACTGCCCTCGCTGGACACCACCGGCACTTTCAAAATCCGCAAAATGGACCTGATCGCCGACGGCTATGACCCCGGAAAGTTCAAGGGACCGCTCTATTTCCACGATCCCAAGAAGGGCTACGTGAAGGTCACTAAGGGCGTTTTCGAGAAGATCTCCGCGGGGACGGTGAAGCTCTGACAACGTCACCCCCTGGCAGGGCCCTTGAGAACTCCGGCCACGTGGACATCGCCGTGAGCTTCGTCCGATAGTAGCCGCTCGCCACCGTCACCTTGACGGAACCCGGCGGCGCAGCCTTCATCCGCTGCCTGGACGCTAAGGCCAGGCTCATGAACCCCACGCTTTGAGGATGCCGCCGATGCCGAAGTTCCTGACCGCCCTCGCCGCGCTTGCCGTCCTGGCTGGTCCGGCCTTCGGTCAGTCGGCCGATCCCAACCGACTTTTTGCCGACTCCAAGATTGTTGTCCGCGACCGCTTCTCCGACGAGATCGTGGGCAAAGGTCGGGATATCATCTTCATGCCCGGTCTAGCCTCCTCACGGGCGACGTGGAAGGCCACGGCCGATCGCCTTCGCGGCCACTATCGAGTTCACTTGCTGCAAGTCGCGGGTTTCGCTGGCGAGCCTAGCCGCGCCAACGCCACCGGCGATGTGCTGATCCCGACCGCAGAGGCCATCGACGCCTATCTGGTGGATCAGAAGCTCAACCCCGCCGTCTTTATTGGCCACTCACTCGGCGGCACGACGTTGCTCTACCTCTCTGAACATCACCCCGAGCACCTGAAGAAGATCCTGATGGTCGACGCCCTGCCGTTCTTCGGTGGCATGCAAGACCCCAAGGCAACTTCCGACAGCGTCCGCCCGATGGCCGCCAAAATGCGCGACGGTATGATCGCAAACACCGGTCCAGTGACAGCCCAGTCACTCATGCCGCAAATGAAGGCAATGTCGAAAGACCCAGCCACTCAACTGCTGGTCTCCCAGTGGGGTGCTGTGAGCGACCGCACCGTCGTCGCCCGCGCTATGTTCGACGACTTGACACTCGACCTGCGTCCCGGTCTTGCCGCCATCAAGACACCGATCACCCTTCTCTATCCTGACAACACCCCGCTGGGCGTTCCGGCCGGCATGATGGAGAAAATCTATCCGGCGCTCTACGCTCCTGCGACGACCGTGAAGAGCGTTCTCGTGGCCAATTCGCAGCACTTCATCATGCTCGATCAGCCGCAAGTTTTCGCCGACGCGCTGGATGCTTTCCTCTCCGGCAAGTGACGGATCGCGCGCGCAGGCTATGGTGAGGAAGCTCAGTCTAAGGTGATCTCCATGATTCCTGCCCGCGCGCTTCGCCCCATCCTTATCGCTGGCGCCGCAGTGATGCTGGCCGTTGGCCCGGCGGCCCACGCCGCCGACGCCAAGCCCACCAACGTCTTAAAGCAGAAGGCCGAGATCGACGCCGGCCTCGACCGCGGCTACGCCCACCTCGATGCGCTCTACAAGGACATCCACGAGCACCCCGAACTTGGATTCCAGGAAAACCGCACGGCCGCCAAGCTCGCCGCCGAGATGCGCGCGCTGGGCTTTGAGGTAACTGAGTACGTCGGTGGCACCGGCATCGTTGCGATCTTCAAGAACGGCCCAGGGCCCATGGTCATGGTACGCACCGAACTCGACGCCCTACCGCTGGAGGAGAAGACCGGGCTGTCCTACGCCAGCCACGCCACCCAACTCTGGAATGGCAAGCCCACGCCCGTCGACCACGCTTGTGGCCACGACATTCACATGACCGCCTGGGTCGGCGCCGCCCAGGCGCTGGTCGCCATGAAGAGCCAGTGGCATGGGACATTGATGTTCATCGGCCAGCCGTCTGAAGAGACAGTAGGTGGCGCGCGCGCCATGCTCGCCGATGGCCTCTTCAAACGTTTCGGCAAGCCCGACATCGGGTTCGCGCAACACGTCAGCAACGGCCCGGCCGGCGCTCTCTCCTATCGGGCGGGAGTCAATTCCTCCGCCGCGGACGGATTCGAGATCGACTTCAAAGGACGCGGCGCCCACGGTTCGCGCCCGCAGGTCTCGATCGATCCGGTGGTGGAGGCGTCGCACTTTGTCGTCGACGTTCAGAGCGTTGTCAGCCGCGAGAAGGACCCTGCTGCCTTCGGCGTGCTGACCGTGGGCTCAATCCAGTCGGGGACCGCGGGCAATATCATCCCTGATGGAGCTGTCGTACGCGGCACGATCCGCAGCTACGACGAGGAAACGCGCACCAAGTTAAAGTCCGGCTTGGTCCGCACGGCCAAGGCCGAAGCAGAAATGTCCGGGGCCCCGCCTGCTGTGGTGACGTTTGACGCCGGCGCTTCGGCTGTCGTCAACGATGCCGCGGTCACAGCGCGAACGGGTCCTATCTTCAAGGCCGCTTTTGGTGACAAGGCGGTCGTGGCGCCTGGCCCTGGTTCGGCTAGCGAGGACTATTCTGAGTTCATCATTGCTGGCGTCCCATCGCTTTTCTGGGGCCTCGGCGGCTACGATTCGAAGGTCATCGCCGACGCCCAGGCACAGGGTCAGATCCTGCCTTCGAACCACTCCCCCGAATTCGCCCCGATCCCGGAGCCCTCGATCCGCACGGGCGTCGAGGCGATGGCGCTGGCTGTCCTGGGCGTGTTGGGGAAATAGCCTCAGGTTCTCCCTCGTCGTCTGCGGGACGGGGAGGAACTCTCGCCAATGCGCTGACGGCAGGACTCGCCTATATCTCTCCCCATGCCGACGACCGCCGCCGACGCGCCCCTCCAGGGCGCCGCGTTGATCAAGGATGAGGTGACGCGCCTGCCGGATCGGCCCGGCGTCTATCGCATGGTGGGCGACGAGGGCGAGGTGCTCTATGTCGGCAAGGCCCGCAGCCTGAAGAAACGGGTGATCCAGTACGCGCAAGGCCGCTTCCACACGCAGCGCATTGCCAACATGGTCGACCTGACCCGGTCGATGGAGTTCATTACCACCCGCACTGAGACTGACGCCCTGCTGCTCGAGATCAATCTGATCAAGCAGCTGAAACCCCGCTTCAACGTTCTGCTGCGCGACGACAAATCCTTCCCTGAGATCGTCATCCGCCGCGAGCACGCGGCCGCCCAGCTGCGCAAACACCGCGGCGCTCATACCATCAAGGGCGACTATTTCGGGCCTTTCGCCAGCGCGGGCGCGGTCAACCGCACGCTGAACACGCTGCAGAAGGCCTTCCTGCTGCGGTCTTGCTCTGACAGTGTCTACGAGAGCCGCACACGCCCTTGCATGCTGCACCAGATCCGCCGCTGCGCCGCGCCCTGTACTGGCTTGATCAGCCTGGAGGACTACAACGCCTTGGTGGACGAGGCCGGCGACTTCCTGCACGGCAAATCCCGCGCGGTGATGGGCAAGATCTCAGCCGAGATGCAGGCCGCCTCCGACGACCTGGAGTTCGAACGCGCCGCGCGATTGCGCGACCGCATCAGGGCGTTGGCCTCCATTGCTCAAGAACAGCAGATCAACCCAGAGACGGTGGACGAGGCCGACGTCTTCGCGCTGCACGCCGAGGGCGGTCAGGCCTGCGTCCAGGTGTTCTTCTTCCGCGCCGGCCAGAACTGGGGCAACCGCGCCTATTTTCCGCGCGTCGACAAGTCCGACGAAGACGCGCTCGTCATGGAGGCTTTCATTGGCCAGTTCTATGACGACAAGCCGATCCCCAAACTGATCCTTACCAACGTCGAGCCGGCGGAGCGCGAGCTCCTGCAGGAAGCCTTCGCCCTGAAAGGCGGCCGAAAGGTCGAGATCAACAGGCCTCAGCGAGGCGAGAAGCGCCAGCTGGTCGAGCATGCCGTCATCAATGCGCGCGAGGCGCTAGGGCGGAAGATGGCCGAAAGCTCCGCCCAATCGACGCTGCTGGCCGGGGTATGCGAAGCCTTCGGCCTCGAGGCCCCGCCTCATCGGATCGAGGTCTACGACAACTCCCACATCATGGGGACCAACGCGGTCGGCGGGATGATTGTCGCCGGCCCCGACGGCTTCCAGAAAAGCCAGTACCGAAAGTTCAACATCAAGGGGACGGACATTACCCCCGGCGACGACTTCGGCATGATGAAGGAGGTCCTTCGCCGCCGGTTCGGGCGATTGGTGAAGGCGGAGGAGGCCGGCGGCATCGTGGTTCGCCCGGACTTGGTGCTAATCGACGGCGGCGCTGGTCAGATCTCCGCGGTCATGGAAGTCATGGCCGACCTCGGCGTCGAGGATATAGCCGTGGTTGGAGTTGCTAAGGGTCCTGACCGCGACGCAGGGCTCGAGCGGTTTTTCATACCCGGAAAGCCGTACTTCATGCTCGAGCCCAAGAGCCCGATCCTCTACTATCTACAGCGCCTGCGCGATGAAGCCCACCGCTTCGCCATCGGTACGCACCGCGCCAAGCGTTCCATCGAGATGAAGAAGAACCCTCTCGACGAGATCGAAGGTGTCGGCCCCGGGCGGAAGCGGGCGCTGCTGCACGCCTTTGGGTCAGCCCGCGGGGTGAGCCGGGCAAGCGTGGATGATCTGCAGAAGGTCGAGGGCGTCAGCGCCCCACTGGCGGAAAGGATCTACGGGTTCTTCCGGAAAGGGTAGCTTTCCTGGCCCGGTCAACCAACCGATCGCCTTGCTTCGCGGACGAGGCTCTGAACGTAGGACACCAGATTGGCCAATTCCTCGTCGTCTACCTCCGTCTGCGGCGTAAGCGCCCGACGCACCACCCTGGCGACGATGCGCCAGGGCTCGCCGCCGACGCGCGATAGGGCGACGAGGGCCTCGATCTCCTGGGGTGGCAGCGAGGGCGCGGCGTCCGAATCGAGCTCCAGGCCCACTGCGTGGTCCAGGCCCTGGCTCTCCGCCATGTGGATGATGGCGCCGCGGGAGACCTCACACTCAATAGCCTGGGCGATGCCTTCGTCGTAAGGCGCCGGCAGTCCCAGGGGCCGCACCCGCCATCCGCTTGCCTCGATCATTGGGGCTAACATTTCCAGGTCGATCATGCCGACCAGTCGCCGTACGCCACGGGCCTGGGCGACCTCAAGGGAGGCAAGCCGGATTTCGGCCCGCCGGCGGGCGCCTCCGCGCCCGCGCGCGCTCGTGGCGGCGAAGTAGCGGCTGATCTCCCATACGGTCCGGTCGGCCAACGGCGCTTCGTCCCGAGCGACCAAGTGCGGAAAGACGTCGCCCAGAACCGAGCCGGTGAGCGCGGGGCGCATTCGCATTGAACAGGCGACGCTGCCCGCCTCGTCGAGGGAAAGCAGATAGACTATGTCGTCGTCGTCGTAGGCGTCGAACTCACCGCCATCGCGCACGGTCATTGCGGACCAGCCGCGCTCCTCTACAAAATGAACGCGGCGCAGGCGGTGCATGTCGGCGATTGCCGCGGCATATAGGTCGCGGTTCTGCGCAGTGTCGACGTGGATCATGGCGAAGCCCCCAAATGACGTTGGGTCACCTTCGCGACGAAGGCGCGGCGCTGGGTAGTCAGCCGATCCGCCGACTGGCGGGACTCAGGAAAAGTCGTCTGGGTCGATCAGCCAGCCTCGGCGGGCGGCTTCGAGCACCGTGGGCACGGTCGCCTAATAGCCAAGCTTGGCCTTTGCCCGGTCGAGGTGGGTTTTGGCGGTGCCGATCGATATCTCAAGGGTTGTCGCGAGCTCCGGGACGGTCTTGCCGCGGGCAAGCCACACGAGCGCTTGTGTCTCTCGCCGTGTGAGCGCGGTGCTCGTCGGGCCGTCATTCTCCAGCTCCAGGAGCTGCGCACCGGCCACTGCGAACATGGCGCCGCAGGCCTGTAGCACCGCCCGGGCTTGCTCCGAAACATCCGGGGCTCGGCCGGTCAGGACGACTGCGCTGACCTGCCCGTATGCCCCGTGCACCGGTACGATTAGGCCTTCCGTCTCGTCGCGTCGGGCGTCGGCGAACAGCTGGCGCGCCTCTTCGCCGGTCGCCAGAGGCTCAATGTCAGTCCAGGTAAAGGCACGGGTCTGCGAGAACACCGCCACAAAGGTTGGGTCGATGTGAAAACGCCCGGTGTTGATGTACCGGTTGCGTGCAGCGCTGTCGCCCACCCCCAAAAGCACTTTCGGGCGGATTGCGCGGCCGGGCTCCGCGATGAGTACGCAGCTGGTGCGCTCGAACCCGAAGTGAGAGACGAGGCCGACGAACCGTGCCTCCAGCTCCGGCACGATGTGGATCGCGCGGGCTTCGCGCAGGAAACTTAGAGCTTCGTCGTAGCGGTCAGTCATAACGTCTACGGGGCAGGGCTCCGGGTGAGCTCAAGGATCGCGCGGCGGACGGCCGGCTCGCGAATCTGCGCCATGGCCTGCAAAATCGCCATGACGTCCGGCGGCTCCAGGAGCTCCTGCAGAACGTCGCGATGCGAATGTGCGGCCAGCCCCTTCGACATCGACCGCCAGGTCAGCCACCGAGCAATTCAGAGCCTCAGCGATCCGGCTGAGTGTGGAAAAACTGACGCGGTTTGCGCCGGTCTCCTACTTCTGAACCTGCTGGAAAGAGACACCGATTACGTCGCCGAGGCGGACCTGGCTTACCCCCTGCGCCGCTCGACGGAATCGGATCGCCCGGCCGAGTGACCGGTCCAAGGGGTCCGCTGCTTCTCGTTCCATGCCTCTAGTCCCGCAAGGCGTGTGCCGTTCTCGACTAGGGGCTGTTGGGATTCAGGATTCACCCGACGCGCTGTCCGTGATTCAAGCTCCGGATGGACCGATTCGTTTTGAGTGACGCCCAGTGGGCAAAGATGGAACCGCATTGCCTGGGGAAGCCCACCGACCCTGGACGTAGCGGCGCGAACAATCGCTTGTTCGTCGAGGGCGTGTTGTGGATCGCCAGAACCGGGAGCCCTTGGCGGGACCTCCCGGCGGCGTTCGGCAACTGGAACTCGGTCTACACGCGCTTCCGAGACTGGCGCGACGCCGA
>JAYUBY010000320.1:0-5566 GCA_043740635.1 Alphaproteobacteria bacterium | reverse complement strand
GAAAGCGGCATCGGTCGTTTGATCTGCGCGAGCTCATTCATAACGCGTCTCCTTGCGGTGATTGGCGCTCGAGTTCGGCCCGAGGCCAGCCCCCCAAGTCCGCCGCGGCTTCATAGGTCGACTGAAAGAAATCGAGCAGCGCCGCGTCCGGATCCGGGTTCGCGCGGACGGCGCCGTAGTCAAAGACTGATTCACCCAACGAGGAATCGAATCGCGCGGCTGCCGGACGCGCGATCGCGTCCCTGAAACCGGCGGGCTCCGCATAGGCGTAAGCATAGAACATGGGCGCAAAACCCGGCGCACCTGGCCAGAAACCACAGCTCGAAACCTCGTGTGAATAGGCCTCGACGCTGACCGAGGCCGGCGACATGGGAGAGCCTGAATGGGGCGGCGCGCGGCGGCCAGAAAATCTCGTCACCGCCAGATCGAAGCTCCCCCAGAAGAAATGAACCGGGCTCGCCTTGCCGAGAAACTGGGCGCGGTACAGCTTCATCACGCGATCAGCTTGGACGAGAACGCGCCAAAAACGCTGGACGGCCTCGGCGTCGTAAGACCGATGGGTCTCGTCCGCCTCGAAGGGGATGGGGTTCTCCACCTCGCAGGGCGTGGTCCAGATGTGCGGCTTCACCCCAAGACGAGCCGGCGCCGCAAAGGTCTCCCGATAGAATTGGGCGACGCTCATCGGCGGAAGCGCAACTGCTTCACGCTGGCCATCGCTGCACGTGAGCCGCAGTTGATGCTCCAGGAATTCAAAGGTGATCTCAAAGCTGCGGCTGCCCAGCGGGATCAGGGTCGTCGTCAGGCCTCGCGCGCTGACGTAGAGCGGTACATGCCACCAGTGGTTCATCGCAGGTGTCAGGACCATGCGGATCTTTCCCACAATCTGGGTCCACATGTGCAGCGTGGCGGCTGTGTCCGCCCAATCATCATAGGCAAAAGCAGGCCAGGTGTTTGAAAAGGCCTTAGCGGTCATCCCAAGTCTTTGCTGATCGGCATGTCACACGCGGCGGCCAGGGTCTGAGCACGGGGAACTCGGAAGGGCTCATGGCGGGCTTTCGGGTGGCGTTGGAAAGG
Organism: Alphaproteobacteria bacterium; assembly: GCA_043740635.1. Lineage (GTDB taxonomy): Bacteria > Pseudomonadota > Alphaproteobacteria > Caulobacterales > Caulobacteraceae > Phenylobacterium. Next base: position 4,492 of record JAYUBY010000320.1, on the reverse strand, counting down.
CCGCCCAATGATTGGCGACCCTCACATCCGAAGGCAAGCATGCGCATCTCAGGCGGCGTTCTGCAGTTCCTGCTTCACGCGCTCGGCGAGGGTCTTGATGTCGATCGGTTTGGGCAGGAAGGAGACGTTGGTTTCGCCTTCCAGGAGGTCGGAGAATTCGCTCTCGGCGTAGCCGGAGATGAACATCACCGGCGCAGCACCCAGGTAGGCTCTGGCCTGCTTCAATAGGTCGGGGCCCTGCATGCCCGGCATAACGACGTCGGAGATCATCAGGTCGATGGTCCCGGCATGGGTCTCAGCAAGCTCCAGGGCTTCCTCGCCACTCGCCGCTTCAATAACCTCATAGCCGCGCGCCCTCAGCAGCTTGGCCGCCACCCCTCGCACCGCGTCCTCGTCCTCGACAAAGAGGATCCGGCCGGCGCCGGAAAGATCGCGCGCGACCGGGCGCTTTGCTGCGATAGGCGTTGGTGCAGCCGCCACACCCGCAACCGGGATATGAACGGGCAGGAAGATGCGGAAAGCAGCGCCTTCCCCGGGCTTGCTGTCGACGCTGATCCAGCCGTCCGACTGCTTGACGATCCCGTAGACGGTGGCGAGACCAAGCCCAGTACCCTCGCCCACGGGTTTGGTCGTGAAGAACGGGTCGAAGATCTTGTCCAGAACATCGGGCGGGATGCCGGGGCCGTCGTCTGACACCTCGATCATCGCCTGGTCGCCCTGGGCGCTGGGATAGCCCATGGCATGAGCCTGCTCCTGGGTGACGCGAGCGGTGCGGATTTTCACCGATCCGCCGCCGTGCGCGCGCACGGAGTCGCGCGCGTTTACGGCCAGGTTCATGACCGCAGTTTCGAGCTGGCCGCGGTCGGCGCGGACCTGCGGCAGGTTGCGGCCATAGTCCGTGCTGAGCTTGACGTCCTCATAGAGGACTCGACGAAGCAGCACTTCGAATTCGCTGATCAGTTCGCCCAGATCGAGGATCTCGCGCTGCACCGTCTGTTTACGCGAGAAAGCGAGCAGCTTGCGCACAAGGTCGGCGGCGCGCGTCGAGGTCTGCTTGATCTCGTTCAGGCCCTCATAGGAGGGATCGCCCACGGGATGGCGCGTGGCCAGCACGTCGAGCTGCATAAAGATTGCGGTGAGCAGGTTGTTGAAATCGTGGGCGACGCCACCGGCCAGCTGGCCAATGGCCTGCATCTTCTGGCTCTGGGCAAGTTGCAGCTCGATCTGCTTCTGTTCGGAGACGTCCACGAGATAGGCCACCCAGCGACCGTCACTCTTGGAAAGATAGAGGTGAGCGATGCGCGCGGGGTCGTACGCCAGGCGGACCTCCACCGGCGCGCCGGAGCCCTGCCCTGCGTCCAGCTTCTGAGACGCGTCGGCCCGGCTGGCGGGCTCGATCAGATCGCCGAACGCCTGGCCTTTTTCGCCACCGCCGGCCACAGCCCTAAGCGCTGGGTTGGCCTCGACGATCTTGGCTTCGAAAGGATCTTCGCCTTCCAGCAAGGCTGCGCCAAACGGCGACGCCGCGGCGAAGGCGTCCAGAACTTTGGGCGGCGGCGGAAGAGCGCCGGCAAAGGCGGTCAACACCTCCATGGCTGCCGACGGCAGAGCCAAAGCGCCGGAGCCTGGTCCGATCAGACGCACCAGGAAGCGCCGCTCGCCAAGCGGCGAGACTATCGTCTCGTGCTCAGCGCCGCCGACCTTGATTGTCGCGTGGCTGGTCTCTCCGCGCCGTGCTGCAGTGAGGGCGGAAAACAGGCTGGAAGCCGAGGCGCCTGACTTCGGAAGTCGCGCGCCGAGCCCGACGGTCGATTTCCAGGCCGCGTTGGCGGCGTGGACGCGGCCGTCCGGCGCAGCGATGGCGGCGGGCTCACTCAGCGCATCTACCAGCAGCTCCGCACCCGGCTGGCTATCGCTAGGCGCATCGGTCGAACCGCGCAGCACAAAGAGGCCAAGGCAAGCAACGCCGGCCAGGCCGATTAACAGCAGCAACCCGGCAATCGTCGTGGGGCCGGCGTTCATCGCCGGCGCGGCGGCGAAGACGACAGCCATAAGAAAGAAGACCACCGCGGCGGCGGTCAGCGGCTCGAACAGGCCCTTGCGGACGTTTCGCACCTGCGGCTCGGCCATACTCGGCGACAACGCCTCCTTGTTGGCCAATCCCTTCTTAAGGGGAACGGGCCCGCGGACAACTTCGCCCGGCGAATCGGTCACTGGTATTCTTTCATAGAAATCACCGGGTTACAGCGCACCGCTTCGAAGCGTCCGAGCCGCAACCTTGCGCCCGGTGCTCAGGATGAAGCCGATGATCTTGGCTACCGCCTCATAGTGAGCCGGCGGAATGATCTCGTCCACGTCAACGGTGGCGTAAAGCGCGCGCGCCAAAGTCGGATCTTCGATGATCGGTACGCCATGGGCCTCAGCGACCTCACGGATCTTCAGCGCGAGCGAGTCCAGGCCTTTGGCGACGCAGAGGGGCGCCGGCGCTTCGCTGGTGTCGTACTTCAACGCCACCGCGAAGTGGGTCGGGTTCATCACCACCACGGTCGCGGTTGGCACGGCCTGCATCATGCGGCGGCGAGCACGCTCGGCGCGCAGCTGTTTCTGGCGGGCCTTGATGTGCGGGTCGCCTTCGGACTGCCTGTAGTCCTCTTTCAGTTCTTCCTTGCTCATCCGCATCTTCGCCATGAACCGCTGGCGCTGCCAGAACCAGTCCGCGCCGGCGACGACCAGCAGGAAAGCGGCGACCGCGAACACCAGACGCCGCAGAATATCTACGGCGAAGGTCATCATGGCGATCGGATCCATCCCGACGAGATTCTCCATCTCCGACAGGTGCGGATCGAGCACCCACCAGGCGAGAAGTCCGGTCAGGGTCACTTTCAAGAGCGACTTCAGGAACTGCACAAAGCCGTCAATGCCGAAGACCCGCTTGAAGCCCTCGATGGGAGACACCTTCTTGAAGTCGAAGGACAACCGCTCTGGGCTGAACATGAAGCCTGTCTGGATCAGGTTGCCGAAGATGCCCGCCGCGCACGCCGTTAGCAGCACCACCCCCATCACAGGAGCTGCGGCCATCACCGCGGCGCGCATAATCAGCACGCCCCCATGACCATCAAAGCTCATGGTGTCCGGACTGGCGAGGAAGGGCGTCAGCGTGTTGGCCAGGTTTCGGCTGAGCCACCCACCCCCAAGCGCCAGGGCCGCCGCGGCGCCCGAAAGCGAGGCCAGAGCCGCCAGGTCCGGCGTCTTGACGACTTCGCCGCGCTCGCGCGCCTGCTGAAGTTTGCGTGGTGTCGCCTCTTCTGTGCGAGAGGCCGCGTCGTTTGAATCGCTCATTGCCTAGCCGAACCGTGCGGCGAGGTCGTGGTAGTGATCGATCCAGACCATCCCCATCAACCCAAGGCTCAATGCGAAGATCGACAGGCCCAGCAACACCATCAGCGGCGAAGCCACGAAGAAGATCTGAAACTGCGGCATCACCCGGCCCACCAGGCCGACGGCGACGTTGAAAATGATCGAGAAAGCCACAACAGGCGCGGCCAATTGGAAGCCGAGCGCAAAGGACTGGGCTACGGTCTGGATCGCCAAGGCGTTGGCGTCGCCAAGCGGGATGGCCCTGGTGAACGGGAAGATTGTGTAGGAGCGCACGATCGCCGACAGGAACATGTGATGCAGATTGGTGGTCAGGATCAGCACCAGGCCCAGAAGTCCGAGAAAGGTGCCGATCGTCGTGGAAGGCGCCGCCTGGCCAGGGTTAGCGGTCTGGGCGAACCCGAGCGTGGTCTGGATCGAAACGAGCTCGCCTGCGGCCACCAGCGAGCTCATGAACATCCGCAGAATTGTGCCGATCATCAGGCCGATGGCGGTTTCCTTGATCACGGCGCCGGCGACGTCGCTGACGTCGGTTGGGATGGGTGGGACGGCTCCGCCAACCACCGGGAACAACACAAATGCCAGCGCCAGGCCCAGTGACAGTCGGATGCGGACCGGGACGAAGGCCTCACCGAACCCCGGGATCAGCATCAAAATCGGGCCCAACCGGGCAAAGATCAGGATGCCGGCGAACACCTGTTGCCCGGTTGCGTAGTGTTCCATGGGGCTAACCTGCCCCGCCGCTAGAGGCTAGCGATGCGGGCGGCGATATGGTGCATGAAGCCGCTCAGCAACGACCCCATCAGGGGCAGGAAGATCAAGAGCGATACGAAGATCGCGACGATCTTGGGTGCGTAAACGAGCGTGGCTTCCTGGATCTGGGTCAACGCCTGAAGCAGGCCGATACCCACGCCCACAACCAGGCCCACGATCAGGATCGGCGCTGAGAGCTGGATCGTCAGCCAGATTGCGTCGCGGCCGACGTCGAGAACCTCGGCGCTGTTCATGAAGACCTCTTGGAAAGCCCGAAGGCTTGGGAAAGCTTGACGAATTCGCCCTCAAGCGAACGTCGCCACCATGGCTCCGGCATGGTTAATGAAAGCCTACGGGCTGGGCA
>JAYUBY010000319.1:0-3904 GCA_043740635.1 Alphaproteobacteria bacterium | reverse complement strand
CTGTCACCTTATGTCGTGACCAGCTATCCGAAGGCTTCAGACATTTCGTCTCCTCCATGCCTGCTCCGGTTGCTTCCGGCTGAAGCGGTTGCCGGGTGGGACTTGCACCCACTGGAAAGCGCCGCCTTCTCACGGCGCACACCCTCAGCGGACCTTAGCGGCCTCGCCTATCCTGTCAGGGTGCAAGCCCTGGCCGTCATCTGCCCGCTCGACATCGCTGTCGATGATCGGGCGTGGATAGAGGATGTTAGTGCTCGACACGACGCTCAGCACAATCTCGTCGAGGCGCACTTCACGTTGGTGTTTCGGATGACGTGCCTCGACGTCACGACGTTGTCGCGACATGTCGACCGAATTGCGAAGCGCTCGCGGACGGTGGGCTTTCGGCTCACTCGAGCGCGGGCCGTGCGGGACAGTCTCGCGCCCCGAAGCCACGTCTTTCTCATCCCCGAGGAGGGTGGCGAAGAGATACGCGAACTCCATTCGGCGCTCTATCGCGGCGATCAGGCGTCTAGCCGGAGGGCGGACATTCCCTACCAGCCACACGTCACCTTAGCGGCGTTCGAAACTCAGTCGGCTGCCGAGGCTCTCGCGGATGAATTGGGTGAATTCTAGGTCGAGGGGCGTGTACAGACACTGGCTTTAATGCCGGTTGCCGGGGGCGCAATTCGGCGGGAGGCCTTATTCCCGCTCCTGTAGTCGATGTCCGCTCTCCACCCTCCCCTACGGTTGCCAGGGTTCGCTCTCAGGCGTCAAGCCCGGACCCCAGGGTATAGACATATAATTGTATAGTTGTATACGGCTATACGCCCCCGCGACCGACGCGGTTGCGCCCCTTCTTGACGAACAGATCGTCCAGCGCCTCGGCCAACAGCCTTTGCACCGTCGTCCCCCCCTCGGCCGCGAGGATGCGGAGCTGGGTGCTGATTTCGGGGGGGAAGTGGCCGCCGATCAGCTTGGTCCCCCGGCGGCTCCCCGCCGCCGCCCTGGCGGTCGGCGCCTCGGTCGGCGTAGTCGGCGCGGGTGCGGAACCGCCGGCCTTGGCGCGGTCGAGAACGGCCTGAAGCGCATTGCCCTTGGCCATCACGCCACCTCCGCCTGTTTGTATAGTCGTATATTTGTATACTCGTATAGCCGGTTGATCTCGGCCGCCGCCGGTCCGTGCGGCTCGAACTCCTGCACCGCCTGGCCGACGGCCTGAGCGCGGAAAAAGGCTTTGCGGCTGCCGATTGTCACCGGGCAGACAGCCGCGCCCAGCTCCTCCAGCGTCTTCATGGCGTCGCCCGTCTCCTGCCCCTGAGGCGGCACGAAGGTCAGCACGACGGCGAAGGCGCGATCGAGCTGGAGCACCACCTCCAGCGTGTGCGTCATGCTCATGGTGTCGAACACGGCGGTCTTGGTCGGGATCAGGATGAAGTCGGCATGGCGCGCCGCCTCGAAGGTGACGTCGCGCGCTACGGCCGCGCCGTCGATCACCACCAGGTCGGTGCCGGCGTCGGCGCAGGCCTTCAGCATCGCCGGCAACCGCACCGGCTGGATCGAGGCGACGGCGGGCGTGTCGGGCTGGCGCACGTCCTTCCAGAAAGAAGCGGTCGCCTGCGGGTCGAGATCGATGATCGCAACCTCCTTGCCGGCCTGCTCGGCCGCCACGGCCAGGCACGTCGCCTGGGTGGTCTTACCGACTCCGCCCTTCTGCGAGAGGGTGGCGAGAATCTCCATGCTACACTCCTACAGGTATAGGCCTATACTTGTATACACGGGCAAACACAAAAGGGAAGGGGCCGCCGCGCGCTCATCCCTCGGGCTCCTCGTCCCCGTCGAGGGGCTCGTTGCGCAACGCGTCATGACCCGGAATCGGGCAGAGCGGCACCCCGGCCGTCTCCAGCCATTTGCGCGCGGTACTGGCGGTGTAGCCGCAGGCCAGGCACTCGCACTTGAGCATCCGGACCGCCTGCTTCCGAGGCGCGATCGTCAGCCCGCCGGTGTCGAGGCGAGCGTGGGGGAGGGGACCCGCCGCCGCGAGGATGGGGGCGACCGCTGTCAGTAACGCGTCGCCCGGCGTCGTGGCCCGCATCGGCCCGACCTGCCCAAGCCCAAGCGCGATCCGTTTAAACGGCTTCCCGTGCCCGGCCTTGATGCCTACGGCCGCGTAGACCAGCTCGTGCGCCAGGATCGCGGCGATCTGCGCCGGCATCGCGTCGGGCGCATGAGCCAGGTCCGGCCGGATGAAGATTTCAAAGTGCTCGTCCGCGCTACGCCGGTTGTCCCAGCACTCGCCGATCGCCCGGCTCCGGCGGCCCGCGCTCGTAAAGCCCGTGGCCACCCGCACCCGGTCGGGGAGGTGCGCGCGCAACGCCTCGAACAGCGGGGCCATGCCCATCTACACCCCATCCAGCCAGCTTTCCCGGTTATCGTGGATCATCTCACTGTCTCCCTTACATCGCCGCAGGGCGATGGCCTCGGCCATCGGCCCTGCTGTCGTGGCGAACAGCCGGGAACGTGGGGGGCAGCGGGAATCCGCCGGGGTGGTGCGGGCGCAGGGCGCGCAGCGACCGAGCCACGGCCCGGCGGATTGCCGTTTCGGGGGAGAGGGGGCGGCGCACCCCTTTCCCCTCCTAGACGGAGATCTTCGCCGGCGACGCCGGTCCCCTCGGGGACGCGCCCAAGGCTTGGCCCCGTGCGCGCCTCATTGACAAACATGCGAATGCTTATATACTTTGCCGATGTCCAAGCCGCCTAAGCCACTGCATTTCCGTGGCGATTCTCTCGATGTCCTGGTGACCTTCCCGGAGGATGTGAAGTGGGGTGCGGGGTTCGCGCTCTACCTGGTCCAAATCGGACGGGACCCTGACGACTGGAAGCCGATGCCGACGATAGGCCCCGGCGTTCGGGAAATCCGGGTGAGGGACGAAGCTGGCGCGTTCCGGCTGATCTACATCGCCAAGTTTCTGGAAGCGGTTTACGTCCTTCACTGCTTCAATAAGAAATCACAGCAGACGGCGGCAAGAGATATTGAACTAAGTCGGAAGCGGCTCAAGGAACTCCTACAGGAAAGAAGTCAATGACTGTCACCGGAAAGACGTTCGCGACGGCTTGGGACGCGATCACTGATACACCTGAAGAGGCCGCCGTCCTGAAGGCCCGGGCCGATCTCATGATCGCCTTGGCCGATCACATCAAGGCGCAAGGCTGGACCCAGGCCGAGGCGGCGAAGCGGCTGGGCGTGACGCAGCCGCGCATTTCCGATCTCGTGCGCGGTAAGTTCAACCTGTTCGGACTGGATCACCTGGCGATGATGCTAGCCAGGGCAGGGCGGCAGGTCGAGATTCGGGTGAAGAAGGCCGCGCCGCGCAAGCAAGCGGCTTGACCGTTCTCAGAGACCGTTTGGGAAATCGTCTCTGAGGGATTCCGCGGGGGCTGGGGTTATGATCCAAGCTCTGGATGTGGACAGAGCAGAATCGTGGCTGGATGGCCAAGATCGCCAAGAAGACCAAGCGCTATCCGTCGGATTTGACGGATGAGGAATGGGCTGTGATGGCGCCGCTGATGCCGAAGCCGGGGCGGCGCGGGCGTCCGCGAGAGATTGAGTTCCGCGAAGTGATCAACGCGGTGCGCTCGGGGTGCGGGTGGCGGATGCTGCCGATCCACTTCGGACCCTGGCCGACGGAGTATGGCTGGTTCCGGGAACTGTCGCGGCGGCTCCTGTTCCAGACGATCCATGACCTGGCGCTGAGGGTGGATCGGGAGCGAGCCGGGCGGGAAGCCAGCCCCTCGGCGGGCGTGATCGACAGCCAGTCGGTGAAGGCGCCGCAAGGCGAAACAAGGGGTTACGACGCCGGCAAGAAGATCGTCGGGCGCAAGCGGCACATCGCCGTCGATACCGATGGGCGGTTGCTGATGGTTC
>JAYUBY010000318.1:0-1664 GCA_043740635.1 Alphaproteobacteria bacterium | reverse complement strand
CACTTAAAAGCTTAGATATGACCCCTAATATCGATTTCCATATCGCGACCAGTGAGCAGATCGAACGCGATCTGGGTGTGCGCTTGGAAGCCTTGAGGCTGAGCCGCAACCTGACCCAACAGGCCCTGGCGAAAGACGCCGGCATCTCCGTCAGCACGCTTAAGCGGCTGGAGCGCGGCAACACAACGACACTAGACAGCTTCATCCGGGTAATCATCGCGTTGCGCCTGCAGGACCATATCGCCTCCCTCCTTCCCGACCCCGGCTTGCGACCCGTCGAGCGGGTCGCGCGCAAGGGCAGAGAACGTCGCCGAGCCCGGCCCGCGGCCCCTGCCCAACCGCCGGCGCCCTGGTCCTGGGGCGAAGAGGACGAGGGGTGACAGACGCCACTGTGAGCCTCTGGGGACGCGACGTCGGGGCCGTGTCGTGGGACGACGACCGCCAGGTTGGCGTCTTCCAATACATGCCCGATTTCGCGACCAGCGGCATCGAGCTGGCGCCGCTGGTGATGCCCCTCTCACCGGACCCCTACGTCTACCCCGCCCTCCCGCGGGACTCCTTCAAGGGGCTGCCGGGGCTCCTTGCCGATTCCTTGCCCGACAAGTTCGGCAACGCGTTGATCGATGCGTGGCTGGCGGGCCAGGGACGCGGCGCCGCCAGCTTCAATCCGGTGGAACGGCTTTGCTATATCGGCGCGCGCGGCATGGGCGCACTGGAGTTCAAGCCGACGCTGTTCAGACCGGCTGCGAACTCCAAGCCACTCGAGATCGACGCCCTGGTCGACCTCGCCAACCGCGTCCTGACGCAGCGCGAGCGCCTGCAGGGCGCATTCAACGGCGCTGACGATCATGACACGATCAACGATATCCTGCGCGTCGGCACCTCCGCCGGCGGCGCCCGGGCCAAGGCCATCCTTGCCTGGAACGAAGCGACCGGCGAATTCCGTTCGGGCCAGATCCCAGCCAGCGAAGGCTTCACCTACTGGCTGATGAAATTCGACGGTGTCACCGACAACCGCGACAAGGAGGTCGCAGATCCGCTGGGTTTCGGCCTCATCGAATGCGCCTACCACCTGATGGCCAAGGACGCCGGGATCGTCATGGCGGAATGCCGGCTGCACCACGAAGGCGGACGAAGCCACTTTATGACAAAACGCTTCGACCGGACCGCGCGCGGACAGAAGCTGCATATGCAATCCCTGGCCGCGCTTCGGCACTTCGACTTCAACGCCGCGGGCGCCCATTCCTACGAGCAGGCACTGGAGACCATCCGCCGTCTGGATCTGCCGACCGAGGCCCTCGAACAGCAATTCCGCCGCGCCGCGTTCAACGTGCTGGCCCGCAACCAGGACGATCACGTCAAGAACATCGCCTTCCTGATGGATCGCGACGGCCGTTGGCAACTGTCCCCCGCCTTTGACCTCAGCTACTCGCACAATCCCGAAGGACTTTGGACCAACCGCCACCAGATGAGCGTCAACGGCAAGCTCGACGGCTTCGATCGATCAGATCTCCTTGCGCTTGGCGAAACTGCCGGCCTTAAGCGCAAGGCCGCGGAAGCTGTCGTCGAGGACGTCGCCGCCGCCGTCGGAAGATGGCCCTCCTACGCCGCCAAGAGTGGCGTCGCTTCAGCCACCGCCGACGCCATAACCCGGGCCCTCAGAC
>JAYUBY010000317.1:0-6843 GCA_043740635.1 Alphaproteobacteria bacterium | reverse complement strand
CCAGGCCAGGCATCGCGAGGACCAAGGCCGCCATCAGGACCGCAATTCTCATGCGGGGATCCTGTGCAGCTCGGCGATGAGTTCCAGTGAACGGATTCGCGCCGAAAGGGATGGACCGGTCGCCATGACGAAGACCTCGTCGGCGTTGGCTTCGCGTGTTTTCTCCTCCAGCCGGGCATAAACGCTCGCGGCGTCGGCGGCGATCGAGCGGCCTTCAACCAGCGCCAAAACGGGCGTGCCCGCATGTTCGGCCAGAAAAGTATCGGCGCTGGCGAGATCGCCGAACCGCCGGCGACGACCTGACAGCATCGAGACGTTGGCCGCGCGGCGCAGTGCATCCTCGCGCCAGGCCTGCTCGGCGGTCTCGGCGGCATAGGCGATGAGCGCGATCCCGGCCCAGGGTTCGGTCCGGAATTGGGAGGGTTGAAAGGCCTTGCGATAGGCCCCAACCGCTCGCCCACCATCTGTCCGCGCAATGAACTCGGCGAAGACCATGCCGACGCCCATCTGGCCGGCGAAGGCAGCACTTTCCTCCGAGGTGCAAAGGACGAAGACATCCGGGTGGGACGGTCCCGCCGGGTTGGCGTGGAGGTCGTGCAGCGGATGTTCGTCGCCGATTGGCGCTTTGCCCGACGCATCTAGAAGCCAAGTCGTCAGCAGATGGAAATACTGCGGGAACGCATCGGACCCGACCGAGCGCAGGGCCCCACCGGTCCGCGCGTCGGTCCCGAGCGCCCGACCCAGGCCCAGATCGATGCGGCCGGGCGCCAGCGCCTCCAGCTCCATGAACACCTCGGCCACCTTGAGCGGCGAATAGTTGACTAACATGACGCCGCCGGAACCCAGGCGGATGGTGCTCGTCGCTTGGGTGAGCGCCGCGATCAGAATCTCTGGCGCGGGCGAGCCCAGGCCCTGGATGTTGTGATGTTCAGCGAGCCAAAGGCGGTGATAGCCGAAACGCTCGGCAGCCTTTGCGATGTCGATGGTCTGGCGAACGGCCTGCGCCTGGGTCGCGTCGCCGGTCACCGGCGAGAGGTCGAGGGCGGAGAGGATCATGAGCCTTGCTCTGGGGAGCTGCTCAATCTTCGTCCAGGTATTTCCATGTGTCAGCGCCGTCGAATTGACGAATTGGCATGTTGGACCAATCGATGTCGTCGATCAGGCGCGCGTTGATCGCCATGCGGTCCTGTGCCCCGTCGAGGCTCTGCCAGTGGGTGGTGACGCCGCAGGTTTTGCAACGGTGGAACGCCAGCATCCGGTCGCCCCACACGTAGGGTTGGGTGGAGCCGGCTTTAGGCATGCCCACCTCGGTCGGCGAATAATAGGCCCAGCGCGCGGCGAGCTTGCGGCAGATCGAGCAGTTGCATTCCGTCACCGCGTTGGGCGGCTTCGGCGCGGTCAGGCGAACAGCCCCGCAGTGGCAGGCGGCCTCAATCATTCAGCGTCTCCTCCTCCACTATGGGGAACGATGCGCGACGCGCTGTCCAGCTCCGAATACCTAGGCAGGTCGGGCCGTTTTCTTCAGGACGGACGAAAAGCTCATCATTGCTTCGCCGCCCGTAGAGATGATTCCGCGCACAAATACCATGCTGCGCCCGGCCTTCACGACCTCGCCGGAGCATTCGACGACGTCACCTTCGTGGGCTGTGCCGACGAACTCTCCGTTGAAGGTCGCCGTCACGCAGCGGCTCCCGACAATCGCGTCTTGGGCGATCCAGAACAGGCAAAAGTCTGCAAATGTCATGACGCAGCCGCCGTGTATGAACGCGCCGCCGTTCATATGCTTGGCCTCCGCCCGGAAGGCGCAGACTCGGCGGCCGTCATCGTCGATGCGGCAATAGAACGGCCCAGCCAAATCCTCGAATGGATCGCCGCCTGGATAGTAAGACCAGCCCGCCCATTCGCCCTCGGTAACGTGGGTCAGCTTTGAAGCGTAGTTGTCGATATTGTCGCCGCCGTCCATCGTTCCTCCAAAGCTCATCCGAAGGGTTTGCCCCGCGCGGCTTCAAACACTAGTTTGCCGGCGCCTCAGCCCCCGCAAGGAGCCATAATGAAACGCGCCGCCATCGTCTCCCCTATCCGTACCGGTGTCGGCAAGTACCTGGGGGCTTTGTCAGACATGACGGCCGGCGATCTCGGCGCGGTCGTGCTGAAGGCGCTCGTTGAGCGCACCAAGATCGACCCCGGCAAGATCGACGATGTGATCTTCGCCCAGGGCTATGCCTCGGGCGAGGCGCCCTGCATCGCGCGCTGGTCGGCGCTGGCCGCGGGCTTGCCGATCGAGGTTCCCGGCTACCAGCTCGACCGCCGTTGCGGCTCTGGCCTTCAGGCGATCGTCGATGCGGCGATGATGGTGCAGACCGGTGTTGCCGACGTGGTGGTGGCCGGAGGTGTCGAGAGCATGAGCAACGTCGAGTACTACACCAATGACATGCGTAAGGGCGCGCGAATGGGTTCGGTGACCCTGCACGATCGCCTTCAGCGCGGGCGCGTGATGAGCCAGCCCATCGAACGGTTCGGGGTGATCTCGGGCATGATCGAGACGGCCGACAATCTGGCGCGCGACTATCAAATCAGCCGCGAGGACGCCGACGCCTACGCCGCGGAGAGCCATAAGCGCGCCGCCAAGGCCTGGGCCGATGGCAAGTTCGACGACGAGGTGGTGCCGGTCTCGGTTGCCCAAAAGAAAGGCGATCCGATCATCTTCAGGATGGACGAGGGCGTGCGCGCCGACGCGACCGCCGAGAGCCTAGGCAAGCTGCGTCCTATCGAGAAGGATGGCATCGTCACCGCCGGCAACGCCAGCCAGCAGAACGACGCCGCCGCCGCCTGCCTGGTGGTCTCTGAGGACAAGCTCGCCGAGTTGAATCTCGATCCAATGGGCTGGTTCGTGAGCTGGGCCGCGGCAGGGTGCGATCCATCGCGTATGGGCATCGGCCCGGTTCCGGCCGTGCAGCGGCTCTTTGACCGGACTGGAATGGGTTGGGACGACATCGACCTTGTTGAGCTGAACGAAGCCTTTGCGCCTCAGGTACTTGCCGTGCTGAAGGGTTGGGGCTGGGATGACCGCGACCGGTTGAACGTCAATGGATCGGGGATCAGCCTCGGCCACCCTATCGGGGCTACCGGCGGCCGCATCCTTGCCAACCTGCTCCGCGAACTGCAGCGCCGCGACGGCAAGTACGGTCTTGAGACCATGTGCATCGGCGGCGGCCAGGGCATCGCCGCGATCTTCGAGCGGGCGTAACGGCCTTGGCTTTGGATCTGGAAACCCGCGAACAGCTGATCGACACCGTCCGCCGGTTCGTCGCCGAGCGGCTGCGTCCGCTGGAGGCCAAGGTGGCGGAGGAAGACGCCATGCCGCCGGAGCTGGTCGAGGAGATGAAGGGGCTCGGCCTCTTCGGTCTTTCGATCCCGGAAGAATTCGGCGGTCTGGACCTGTCGATGGAGGACGAGTGCCTGGTGGCCGTCGAGCTTGGCCGCACCAGCCCCGCCTTCCGCTCGACCTTCGGCACTAACGTCGGCATCGGCAGCCAAGGGCTGGTGATGTTCGGCACTGAGGACCAAAAGCAGAAGTATCTTCCTGGCATCGCGTCCGGCGAAATCATCACCTCTTTCGCGCTCACCGAGCCCGAAGCCGGTTCCGATAGCGCCAACGTCCAGACGCGCGCGATCTTGGATGGCGACGCCTACGTTCTGAACGGAGTCAAACGGTACATCACCAACGCCAACAAGGCTGATCTTTTCACGGTGATGGCCAGGAGCGATCCGGATAAGGCCGGCGCGGGCGGCGTCTCGGCTTTCCTCGTGGAACGCAACCTTCCTGGCCTTTCGGTCGGCAAGCCCGAGAAAAAGATGGGCCAGCAGGGCGCCCATATCTGCGACGTGATCTTCGACAACGTCCGTGTGCCGGTGGCCAACCGCCTGGGCCGCGAAGGCGAGGGCTTCAAGGTCGCGATGCAGGTCCTGGACCGCGGCCGGCTGCACATCTCGGCGGTCTGCGTCGGCGTCGCCGAGCGGCTGATCAAGGACTGCGTGGCCTACATGGGCGAGCGCAAGCAATTCGGCCAGGCGCTCTCCAACTTCCAGTTACTCCAGGGCATGATCGCCGACAGCAAGACCGAGAGCCTTGCCGCCAAAGCCCTCACAATGGAGACGGCCCGCAAGCGCGACGCCGGCGAGAGCGTGACGATGGAGGCCGCAGCGGCCAAATACTTTGCCTCGGAGATGGTCGGCCGGGTTGCCGATCGGGCTGTCCAGATCTTTGGGGGTGCGGGCTACGTTGCCGACTACGGGATTGAGCGCCTCTATCGCGACGTACGGATCTTTCGGATCTATGAGGGCACTAGCCAGATTCAGCAGGTGGTCATCGCGCGCGAAACCCTGAAGCGAGGCGGCTGATGTCGGCTGAAGTCGAGACCGCGATTTTCGATTTGCTGAGCGCAAAGGTCGTGCCGGGCAAATCTGTTTCGCCTGAGGAAGTGGCCCGCGCGGTCGATCCCGAGGGCTGGCGCAGGCTTCTGGGTCACGTGCGAGCGGTGGCCCGTGGGCTGGCGCGTCAGGGCAAGCTGGTTGTCCTGCGTCACAACAAACCGGCCGACCCGGGCGACTTCAAGGGTGTCTATCGGCTGCGGTTGCCCATGCCGGGCGACCCGGTTGCGCCGGAACCGGCGCCGGAAACGGAAGAAGGAGACGCGTCATGATCATCTATGGGTCCACCTTGTCGCCCTACGTGCGCAAGACAGTGGTTTTCGCCACCGAGAAGGGCATCGACTTCGAGATCCAGCCCTCTAACGGTCCGGCCGCGCCGCCAGAATTCAAATTGGCCAGCCCCTTCGGCAAGATGCCGGGCTTCAAGGACGGTGACTTCCTGATCAGCGACTCTACGGCAATCATCACCTATCTGGACACGATCAAGCCCGATCCGAACCTGATCCCGACCGAGGCCAAGGCCCGTGCTCGGACCATCTGGTACGAGGAGTTCGGCGACACGATCGTGGCAGCCTGTGGCGGCAAGATCTTCTTCAACCGCGTGGTCTCACCGAAATTCTTCGGTCGGCCGGGCGATCTCGCCGCTGCCGACGAGGCACAGAAGACCGAGTTCCCGAAGCTGATCGCATATCTGGAAAGCGTGATCCCGGCCTCCGGCTTTCTGGTGGAGGATCGCTTCACTCTGGCCGATATAGCGGTCGTCAGCCCGCTCCTGACCATGAGCTTGGCCGACTGCTCTGTGGATGGCGGCGCGCATCCGAAGGCCGCAGCCTATGTGGCCAAGATCGCCGAGCGGCCCGCGATCGCCAAGCTCATCGCCCAGGAAAGAGCTCAGCTCGCCGCGTGAATCGAAGGACGATCCGTCACGCTCGCAGAACGGGGAGGTTGCGGTAGGATCGTGGCTCCATGACACGCTTTCTCGCCGCACTGCTCACCGCCCTGATGTTGGCCGGCTGTACGCCGCTGATGGTGCAGCAGGCCGGCAAGCCGCCGATGGGCTTTCTGGGAGCCCGCATCGATCGAGACGCGATCGTCAGCTTCGACGGCGCGCGGCTCGGGTTGTCCGAATGGGACGCGCCCGGCGATCCATGGGCGGTGATCGTCGGTGTCCACGGCATGAACGACTACGCCAACGCCTTTCACATGGCCGCGCCATGGTGGGCCGAGCAAGGCGTGACGACCATCGCCTATGACCAGCGCGGTTTCGGCCGTTCGCCCGGCCGCGGCGTGTGGGCGGGCGGTGAGTTGATGGAGGAGGATCTGCGCACGGTCGCTGCTCTCGTTCGCCAGAAGTATCCTCACGCCGTGGTCGTGATTGCGGGCGAGAGCTTAGGCGGCGCTGTCGCCGCAGAGGCCTTCGCCTCGGATCGGCCGCCAACCGCGGATCGCCTGGTGCTGTTGTCGCCGGCCGTCTGGGGCTGGCGGGAACAACCGTTGCCCAACAAGACGCTGCTCTGGTTCGCCGCAAATTTCACAGGTCCGAAGGTCTACACGCCGCCCCGCTGGCTAACCTCCAAAGTCAGCCCTACCGACAACCGGGAGGAGCTGATGGCCATGGGCCGCGACCCGCTGATGATCTGGGGCGCGCGGTCGGACACCCTCTATGGCCTGGTCAGCACAATGGGCAAGGCGGCCGATGAGGTGGGAAAGGCCAGCCTGCCGACGCTTTACCTCTACGGAGCACACGACCAGATCATTCCTAAGACCGCCGCCTTCAAGGCCGCCGCCCAGCTCAAGCCTGGCGACCGCTCGGCCTACTACGCCCGGGGCTGGCACCTGATGATGCGCGACCAAGAGGGACCAATGGTCTGGAAGGACATCCTGACTTTCGTCCGTGATCCCGCGGCGCCCTTGCCGTCCGGCGCACCGAAAATCCCCACCGCGCCGACTGCCAACGGACAGCTCCAGGCGGCGGGCGGGTCGTAAGCGGGGTTGTTCCATGAACCGGTCGGGCGTAGAGGCTGGCGCAATTCCTCTCCCAACATCAGTGATGTCCGCGGCATGACCTTGTTTGATTCTCCCGCCTTCGAGGGCCACGAAGGCGTCCATGCGTTCTCAGACGAAAAAACCGGCCTCAAATGCATTATCGCTGTGCATTCTACGGCCCGCGGCCCCGCGGCGGGTGGTTGCCGCATGTGGCCCTTCCCAAGCGCCGATGCGGCGCTGGAGGATGCGCTCAGGCTCTCGCGGGCCATGTCGTACAAGAACGCTATGGCCGACCTGGAGCTGGGCGGCGGCAAGGCCGTGATCATCGGCGACAGTCGCACTCAGAAGACGCCGGCGCTGTTCGAAGCCTTCGGCCGCGCGGTCGAGGACGTGGGCGGAAAATATTGGACGGCTGAGGACGTCGGC
>JAYUBY010000316.1:0-2509 GCA_043740635.1 Alphaproteobacteria bacterium | reverse complement strand
AGCCTCTTCGCCTTCGAGAGCCGCTGTTGCAGGCACTGGGCGCAGCGGTTGATGCCCTCGAACTGGGTGGTGCACTCGACGCAGATGACGTTGCGGCACTCGACGCAGATCCCCAGGCCCGCACGATCGGGGTGGTAAAAGCAGCGGCCCGAGCCCGAGATCATTCGGGCTTGAGACTACAGCTCGTCGAGGAATTCGTCGTTGTAGGTGTAGCGCCCGAGGCGCTTGACCAGCGCCTCCATCGCCTCGACGGGCTTCACCGAGAACAGCATCTGCCGCAGCTTCTTCACCTTCTCGTATTCTTTGAGACTGAAGAGCTTCTCCTCTTTGCGCGTGCCCGACTGGGCGATGTTGATCGCAGGCCAGATGCGCCTCTCAGCGAGCAACCGGTCGAGCGTGACCTCGGAGTTACCGGTGCCCTTGAACTCTTCGAAGATCACCTCGTCCATCCGGCTGCCGGTGTCGATCAGAGCGGTGGCGATGATGGTCAGCGAGCCGCCCTCCTCGATGTTCCGCGCGGCGCCGAAGAAACGCTTGGGCCGCTGCAGGGCGTTGGCGTCGACGCCGCCGGTGAGCACCTTGCCGGACGACGGGACGGTGGTGTTGTAGGCGCGGCCTAGGCGGGTGACCGAGTCCAGCAGGATCACCACGTCGCGCTTGTGTTCGACCAGGCGCTTGGCTTTTTCGATAACCATTTCAGCCACTTGCACGTGCCGGGTGGCCGGCTCGTCGAAGGTGGAGGAGATCACCTCGCCGCGCACGGTGCGCTGCATGTCGGTGACTTCCTCCGGCCGCTCGTCCACCAGCAGCACCATCAGATAGACCTCCGGGTGGTTGGTCTCGATGGACTTGGCGATGTTCTGCAGCATCATCGTCTTGCCCACCCGCGGCGGGGCGACGATCAGGCAGCGCT
Source organism: Alphaproteobacteria bacterium (assembly GCA_043740635.1). Taxonomy (GTDB): domain Bacteria; phylum Pseudomonadota; class Alphaproteobacteria; order Caulobacterales; family Caulobacteraceae; genus Phenylobacterium. The sequence continues at coordinate 1,596 of JAYUBY010000316.1, read as the reverse complement.
GGCCCTTGCCGAGCGGCGTGACGATATCGATCACCCGGCCGGAGCGGTCCTTAACCGTCGGATCGGGCAGCTCCATGGTGAAGCGCTCCTCCGGGTAGAGGGGGGTGAGGTTATCGAACAGCACCTTGTGGCGAACGTTGTCGGGGTTTTCGAAGTTGATCAGCTGGACGCTGGTCAGGGCGAAGTAGCGCTCGCCTTCGCGCGGGGCGCGGACGCCGCCGTCGACGGTGTCGCCGGTGCGCAGGCCGAACTTCCGGATCTGCGAGGGGCTGACATAGATGTCGTCGGGGCCGGGCAGATAGTTGCTCTCGGGGCTGCGCAGGAAGCCGAAGCCGTCCTGGACGACCTCCAGCGTTCCCGAGCCGCCGATCTCGATGCCCTCTTCGGCGAGGGTCTTGAGGATCGAGAACATCATGTCCTGCTTGCGCATGGAGTTGGCGTTCTCGATCTCCAGTTGCTCGGCGAAGGCGACCAGGTCGGCGGGGGACTTTTCCTTCAGCTCCTGAAGGGACATCCGGGTCAGGCCCAGAGCGGCGATCGCCTTGCTGGCCTCGGTGGGCTCGTTGGAGTCTCCGCCGTTGTCGCCGTCGAAGGCCTCGTTGGCCTCGTCGCCAGCGTCTTCGTTGATGTCGGGGTTTTCGATGTCGGTGATGTCGGACATGGGTATTGCTCTTTGAAAGACAGACTCCGGACCTCGATCGGTCCGGGGTATTTGAAGCCGCGGCCAAGTGGCCTGGGCGAATGGGTTTTCGGGTTCGGATCGTGCGCTGGCCCGCGTGGGGCGGCTCGATCCTAAGGAGAGGCGGGGGAGTCGCCGGCCGGTCGGCCCGCGGTTCGCCATCAGCGGAACCACATAAGCGGGGGCCTCGTCAAGGAAAGCCTTTGGGAAACCCTTTGTCACGGGCGCCGCTCCGCAAGATATGGTGCGCCAAATCAACAACGCCAAGGGGAGGCTCACATGCTCAAGATCCACCACATCGAAGGCCGGCGCTCGGAGCGGATCGCCTGGGTGATGGAGGAGCTTGGGCTCCCGTACGAGCTGTCGTTCAGGCTCGGCGACGTGCCCGGCTCGCTGGCGGCGATGGACGGCGTGCACGCCATGCGCATGGCCCCGATCGTCGAGGACGACGGCCGGGTGCTGGTGGAGTCCGGGGCGATCGTCGAATACCTGCTGGCCAAGTACGGCGGCGGGCGACTGGTGCCCGCGGTTGGCACCGAGGACCATCTTAACTATCTGATATTCATGCACTTTGCGGAAGGCTCCGCGGCCCCGAGGCTGTTGCCGCCGTTCTTCGCCAAGTTCCGCGGCGGGCCGGCGGATGCGCAGCAGATGGCCGCGGCCGGGCGGGTGATGAGCTTCGTCGAGGCGGAGCTGCAGAAGCGCCGCTATTTCGGCGGCGATGACTTCACCGGCGCCGACATCATGATGCACTTCCCGATGAAGCTGGCCGTCAGCCTCTACCGCGACCGCACCCTCTATCCGGCGATGAGCGCCTGGTTCGACAAGATCACCGCCCGGCCGGCGTTCAAGGCGGCGATGGCCAAGGCGCTGCCGAACGGGCCGCCGTCGATGTGAGGGGGGGTTCTCCAACCCGC
>JAYUBY010000315.1:0-23072 GCA_043740635.1 Alphaproteobacteria bacterium | reverse complement strand
CCCTGGCTGAGTGGCGCGCAGTCATGGGCTAGAGCCAGGTGTGGGGTTGGGGCCATTACGCCCTGGCGGAGACGTGTTGCCGTTGGACTGACAGCACCGAGCAGAGTGCTGAACTTTGGAAAAAACCGGATCGAGGTCAGTTTCGCGGCGATCCTCCTACCAGGCGTCTATCCAGGCGCGCTTCTTGCCAGTTCGCGCCGGAAGCTGGGGTGCCGATTCGAGTCCCATAACGAGCCATTTGCGGGTCTCGGCGGGGTCTACGACGTCGTCGACCTCAGACACAGTGCCGGCGTTCAGTGCTCGCGACCATGCGTAGGCGTCGGCGACCAGAGCGTCGTAGCGAGCCTTGCGGGCGCCGAGGTCGGTGATTGCTAGAAGCTCGGCCCGCCGTCCCAGTTTCACCGCGCCCTCCAGTCCCATTCCCGCAAACTCGCCCGTAGGCCAGGAGATGGTGAAAAACGTCTCGTCGAAGCTGCCAGTGGACATGGCTAGCGCGCCGAGCCCGTAGGACTTGCGCAGCACCACCGCGAAAAATGGCACGGTGACGTTTGCGCCGGCCAAGTACATCCGCCCGCAATGGCGGATCAGCGCAGTCTTCTCCGCCTCAGGCCCCACCATGTTTCCGGGGGTGTCGATCAGTGACAGGATCGGGATGTCGAAGGCGTCGCAGAGCTGCATGAACCGTGAGGCTTTGTCGGCGGCGTCGGAGTCAATCGCGCCCCCGGTTGGCGAGTTGGAGTTGTTGGCGATCACCCCGAGCGTCCGGCCCTCAACCCGGGTGAAGGCGGTGACCATCGCCAAGCCGAACTTGGGCCTCAGCTCCAACATGGAGCCGACGTCGCCCAACGTCTCAATGACCTTGCGGATGTCGTAAACCGCCCGACGGTTTTCCGGAACGACGTGGCGCAGTATCCGTTGGTCGTGAGCCTCCCATCCGGCAACGCGCCCCTGGAAGAAGGAGAGATATTGCTTGGCGACAGTGGTGGCCTCCGCTTCATCCTCCACCAGGATGTCGATAACCCCGTTCGGCTGCTGGATGCTGACCGGCCCAACCTCCCCCGGCGCATAGGCGCCGAGGCCGCCGCCCTCGATCACGGCCGGCCCGCCGATTCCAATGCTAGAGTCCTTGGTTGCTATGATCACGTCGCAGGCGCCCAGCAGCACGACATTGCCGGCAAAGCAGTAGCCGGAATTGACTCCGATGATCGGCACCAACCCAGATAGTTTTGCCAGCTGGCGCCAGGTGCGGGTGAGTAGGCCCCCTACGGTCCCAGCGCCCCGCGCATCATCCGACGGCCGCGGCCCGCCCGAGGTCCGGCCACCACCGCCTTCAGTGTAGAGGACCAGCGGCAGACGATATTTCTCCGCCACCCCGAACATCCGGTCGGTCTTCTGGTGGTTTTTCCCGCCCTGCGTTCCGGCCAGAACTGTGTAGTCATAGGACATGGCAACGCAGCGGGCATTCTCCCGCCCCACCAAGTGCCCATTCACCCGGCCGACCCCCATGACCATGCCGTCGGCGGCCGTCTTAAGAACCCGCTCCTCCAACTCCTGGGTGGTGTCCTCGCGACGACGGCCAGCGGTGACCAGCGGTCCGTATTCAATGAAGGACTCGGCATCGCAGAGATCGGCGATATTCTCCCGCGCCGTGCGCTTGCCGGTGGCATGGCGCTTGGCCGTGGCCTCCACGCGGCCCGCGTCGCTTGCTAGGTGGTGGAAACGAACGATCTCCGCGACGTCCGGCCGGAAGCTGTCCAAGTCCGGCGGGGCCTCGCGGACATACTCCCCAGCCGCGACCTCGCCCGGTTCGATGAAGAGGATAGGGCTATCCTCGAAGATGCTGTCCCCAACCTGTGAGGCGATCTCCCGGACTAACCCCGAGACCTCAGCGACGATAACATGCTCCATCTTCAGCGCTTCCATCACCGCCACGGGCTGGCCCTTTTGGACGGTGTCGCCCTCCTGCACAGCCAGGCTGATGATCAACCCTTGCAGCGGGGCGCCGACAGCGAACATCCCGTCGGGCCCCTGCGGAGCAGCCGTAGGCGCCGCGGCCGGCGCGGGTGACGACGCTGGGGCCTTCAGCGATAGGACGGCCAGAGGGTCGTTGGGGTCTACGCGGACCCCGGCAATGCGGGCGTTCCGCTCCGGCGGCTGGAAGTAACGGGGCCGCTCTTGCTCCGCTTCGAGGAGCTCCGCCAAGTGCTCCTCTACATAGCGGGTGTGCAACTCGCCGACGCCGATGGCCGGTCCCTTCAGCAGGGCTTGCAGAAGCGGGATGTTGGTGCGGGCGCCGGCGATCTTGAATTCGCTGAGGGCACGAAGAGCCCTCGCGGTGGCGGTGGCGAGGTCGCTTCCGTGGGCGATCACCTTGGCCAGCAAGGGATCATATCGCGGGCTTGTGGCGTAGCCGGCGTAGCCGAAGCCGTCGACCCTTACGCCCGGGCCGGTGGGTGGGTCATAGGCACTGAGCACGCCGCCGCTCGGCCGGACGGTCCCATCCGCCGAAATGGTCTCCAGATTGACCCGCGCCTGGACCGCCGCGCCACGTACCGGCGGCGGCTTCGCCGGGTCCAGCCCGACCTGCGCCAAGCTCGCGCCGGCGGCGATGCGGAGCTGGATGGCAACCAAATCCAAGCCGGTCACCTCCTCGGTGACGGTGTGCTCCACCTGCAGGCGCGCATTGGCCTCGATAAACACGAAGCGATCTGCGCCGGGCCTAGCGTCCACTAGGAACTCGATAGTGCCCAGGCCCTTGTAAGCCGCCGCAGCCGCCAGCTTTACGGCGGCGTCCAGGATCGCCTGCCGCATCGTGCTGGGCAGGCCGAAGGCCGGAGCGATCTCGATCAGCTTCTGACGCTGGCGCTGCAAGCTGCATTCGCGGTCCCAGAGGTGCGCAACGGCGCCAGACCCGTCGCCAACCACCTGCACCTCGATGTGCCGGGCGCGCGGGAGTAGTTCCTCTACATAAAGCGCCCCGGACCCAAAGGCCTTCTCGGCCTCCGAAGCGCAGCGGTCGTAGGCCTCACTCAGATCACTCCGCCGCTCCACCGGTCGCATGCCCCGGCCGCCGCCGCCGGCCAAGGCTTTCAGCATTACTGCCCCGCCTGCACCAAGCTCCTCGAGGAACTTTGCCGCCTCATCCAGGGTCACCGCACGACTAAGGCCAGGCAGGATCGGAACCCCACACAGCTCCGCCAATCCCCGTGCCTCGGCCTTGTCTCCAAAGGACCTCAAGGTCGTGGGCGTAGGGCCGACAAAAACCAGGCCCGCGTCGGCGCAGTCCTGGGCGAAGATGGCATTCTCGCTTAGGAAGCCATAACCTGGGTGGATCGCCTGGCAGCCGGCGTCCTTCGCCAGGGCGATAATTCTTGCGCCGTCAAGATAGGCGGCGACTCCGGTAGCGCTCAGGGCGAGCGCCCGGTCGGCGTGGCGTACATGCAGCGAGTGGATGTCGTCGTCCGAATAGATCCCGGTGGTGGCGATCCCTAGGTCGCTGGCGGCGCGGGCGATGCGGATCGCAATCTCCCCCCGGTTGGCGATCAGCAGGTCAGAGAACATGCGGACTAAATCCCTGTTGGCGCGGGGCTCAGACCCGGGCGGCTCCGGTGTCACGGTGCAAATGACGGGCGGCTAGCGCGTAGTGGAGGATCGCCCACGCCAGGATCAGCACCATCGACCACAGGCCCAGGCGAGTGGCGCTCGTCAGGGCCGAATGGCAGGCCTGGGCAGCCTCGAGGCTGGCGCCGTGCAGGGCCACGCCACCTGGGCACATGGCCTTGAAATCGCCGAGGCCCGCGGCGGCGTAGATGCGGCGCCCGGCGGCGTCGATCACCAGGCCGGTGACATAAGGTCCGGCGCCAAGGCCCATGAAGTTCTGGAACAGCAGGATCAGCGCCATGCCGCTGGCCACGAGCCTGACGCCCAGCAGCTTATGCATCACGCTTAGTGAGGGGATGATGAACCAGTTCATGAAGAACCCGCCCAGGAAGCTCCAAACGATGGCTACATGCCAGTCGCCCACCGCGTAGGCCGCGGCGATGCAGGGCAGCGAGAACCCCAGGCCGATCATCGGCAGGAACGCGTGCCATCTGTCACTGCGCTGGGTCAGCCTGTCGGTCAGCCGGCCTGTAATCAACAGGCAAGCGGCGCTTGCCAGCCCACCGGACAGGCCGAAGATCACCCCGATTTGGCCGTACTTCAGTCCAAAGGCGCGGATGAAATAGGGCTGGTTAAACCCGGCAATCCCGGCGTAGGCGAAAGACGCTAAAGAGAATCCTAGCACCACGTGGACGATAGCCCGGCTGTTTACCAACCGACGCAGGACCGCCGAAAGCGGCACGGCCAGCGCGGGCGCAGGCGAGGACTGTACCCTCGTCGGCTCCTTGACGGTCAGCTTGATCGCCCCGGCTACCGCGATCCCCGGCGCGCCCACCACCAGAAAGGCCGCCCGCCACCCGAACTTCTCCGCTAGCAGGCCGGCGGACATTGCGCCGAGCATAGTCCCTACAGTGGCCCCGAGTTGGTAGATGGACAGCGCGCGGGATCGCTCGCCGGACGCGAAGGCGTCGGCAATCATCGAGTGGGAACACGGGTTGCAGCCTGCCTCGCCCACACCCACTCCGACACGGAACAAGAGGAGTTGGACGAAGTTTTGCGCCAGGCCGCAGACCATAGTCATGCCCGACCACATCACCAGGCAGATGGAGAGGATGGTGATCCGGTTACGTCGCTCGGACAACCAGGCAAGGGGCAGACCCGCCACGCAGTAGAGCACCACGAAGGCGAAGCCTTGCAGCAACCCCAGTTGGCTGTCGGTGAGCAGCAGGTCGAGCTTGATCGGCTGGGCGAGCGTGCCCACCACACTGCGGTCCATGAAGTTGCAGGCATAGGCTAGCGATAGCATCCACAACAGCGGGCGGGCGTAAATGGCCGGCCGCCCTTCCGACGCCGCGACGCCGGACGCTGTCATCGGCGACGCCCAGACGGACGCCACATAAAGATCACAAGCCCCCGAACTTCTTCCAGACCTGGACCCCGAACATGCGCGGCGGCGCGTAGTTCGCCACCGAGAAGCCGAGGGTCTCTAGCTGCGGCGTTTTGCCTCCAGCGTAAAGCGTATTGGTGGCGTTGTTGACGAAGGCTGCCACATTCCAGCCGGTGGTCTTCACATTGGTCCACTCAGCTCGCAGGTTGAGCGTCGCATAGGCCTTTTGCGAGACGCCGTCCAAGCCGCTGGGCAGAAGTTGTAGGTCCCGGGCGGCAGTTGCCTCGAAGTATTCACGAGACTGGCCGTAGACCGTGCCCGAAAGCGCGATCTGACCGAGGGCGTCATCGACCGGAACATAGTATGTCAGGGTCGCGTGGCCCTGGTTCTTGGGCATATAGGGGAACGGATTGTTCGTCAGGTCTAGGTAACAAAGGCCGACAGGGGAGGACGGAACGCAGAGCGGGTTACCGGCTTTGGCGATGTTGAACGGGTCTGACCCGGTCCACTTGGTGTATTTGGCGTCATTGTACGAATAGCCAAAGCCAATGGTCCAGTTTGGTGTCGGGATCAGGGTGCCGGCCACTTCGAACCCGCGCAGTCGGGCCCCGGCAATGTTCTCGAGGTAGCGGACGCTGGTGGCACCGATCAGGCCGGTAAGCTGTTCGGTGATATTACTGAAGTCATTGTTGTAGATGTCGGCGTTCAGCCGCCCCACCATACCGGCAAACCGAAACTCGGTCTTTACGCCAAGCTCCTGCTCCAGAACCGTCTCCGCCCCGTACGTGGGCGTAAAGCTCGGAAGAGAGGCCGCCGCCTGACCAAGGGCGTTGACCCCACCGGGGACATAAGCCCGCGAGACGGTGCCGTAGGCCATGATTTGGTCGGTCAACTGCTCTTGGGCGGAGAAGGTGTAGTTGTAGCCACGGCTCTTGATGCCCGTCGTAGTGGGCGTCGGACCTGGCGAGTAGACGCCGGAGGGGTTGCTGATCACCGCCGCAAGAGTGGTCTGACTGGTATCGTCCCAGCTGTAACGGTAACCGGCGGTCAGGCTCAGGCCGTGGACCCCCACCTTGTCCAGGTCTAGCGTGCCCTGACTGTACCACGCCTTTTCCTTGTTCGTGGATTTGACGATAAAGCCGACAGCGTTGAGGTAACCTTGGTTAGGGTTCAGCACGCCGCTGAACAGCTTGTAGACATTGGTGGTGCCGTCGAAGTTGTTCTTCGGGGCCTCTTGATCCTGGTAGAATCCACCTGCTGTGGCCTTGAAAAGGCCGTTCGCAACGTCTGCGTGGACCTGAAATTCTTCGGTTACGGTCCGCAGCGACGGGCCGAGCTTCGGCGTGAGGCGGTTGCCGACTTCGTTGTTCGCCCCAAAGTTACTGTAGAACGCGTTGGCAAAAGCCCCTTCCTCCGCGGACCCGCCGATGCCATCGTAGACGCCGCTCACGTCTGAGACAAAGCGGTCGTAGGAAAAGATGTTCTTCAGATCGAGCTTAATGCCACCCTTATTGTCGAAGTGGTATTCAGACACGTTAACGGCGCTGGCGTGGCGCTCCTTCGCGAAGTCGATCTGGCCGTCGTAGCTGCCGGGCTGGGAGCGGGCGGCAGACTTGCCGCCTACGGCCTGGCGCGTCCCTTCGGTGATGAGACTCTGCTTAATGCCCTGCACCGTAGCGGTGCGCGCGGCGACGCAGGATGCCTGGTCGGTAGCGTAACCCCGCGTCACCGCCGTATTGCAGACCGCCCCGAAAGTCGCGGCCCCGCTGGCCGCTGTGAGGTTGTAGAGGCCGATGTTGGGGTTATACGCCGCCAGCACCAGGCCGGTCGTGTTTTGGTCGACGTTTAGGTAGCTGACCGCCAGGTAGTTCTCGAAATCGCCGGCCTTGAATTCGACCCCCAACCGATACTGTTGGTTCTGAACGTCGTCGAGTTCGCGCGAGGTGCCCAAGACCTTGGTGTAGCCGTTGACGTGATTGCTGTTTACCGCCAGCCGGATGGCCAGGTGATCGTTGACCAGCGGGATGTTGGCGATTCCAATGAACTGGGTTCGGCCGTAGTTGCCGACGGTGACGTCGATCGATCCGCCGTACTCGTTGAGTACCGGTTTCTGTGGATAGATAAGCACAGCGCCGGCGGCGCTGGAGCGACCGAAGAGCGTGCCTTGCGGGCCGTTCAGCACCTGTGTGGACGAGATGTCCATGAAAGGCGCGCTACCGATTCCGCCGCAGCACGGGGCATCGGCGAAGTAAGTTGTCACCCCGGCGCTCAGGCCGCGCACCGCGAACCGATCGTTCAGCGAGTTGAAGTAAGACGCGATGCTCAGCGACGGCGCGATAGTGGCTAGATCGACCACCGAGACAATGTTCTGTTTGCGCAGTTGGTCGCCATTGATCGCCGTGACCGTCGCAGGCACGGTTTGGACATTTTCCTCAACACGCCGGGCGGTGACCACCACCGTGTCGAGAGTGGCGGCTTTACCGGCGATGGCCGTCGCGTCCGCAGCGGTGTCGGCGGCCGAGGCGGAACCGGCGATCGCGGACAGCGCGAGGCAGGCAGAGCAGAGCAAGAATTTCCGAGTCAGCATTCGCGTTTCCCCGTCGCGCCGGTGACTCGCTCTGCGATGCCCCGAGCACGTAATTGTTGTTCGTTTGACGGGATGTAGACCGCTCGAGTGGCCCAAAGACCGCTCCAAACGGACCCGCTTCGCCGCTGGTAACGTGCTACCAGAGTGGATTGGATAACCGGTTACACATGCTTGTCAACTCGCGGCCCTCAAGAGCTTCACCGGTCTGGGAACTCCCGCAACGTCTGCAGTTAACTTGGCGACGACGTCTCTGAGGAGGTTGCATTATCGTCACCATTTCTCAGGGGTCGTCTTGGGTACTCAGCGGGAGCGATTCTGAACGACGTTCCGCGACAGGCGCTCGAAGTCATCATCGCTGAGCGTCACGCGCGCGGCGGCCACATTCTCCTTAACGTGGGCGAGCTGGCTGCTCCCAGGAATCGGGAGGATTACTGGGCTGCGCTTCAGGAGCCAGGCCAGCGCGATCTGCGCCGGCGTCGCCCGATGGCGGTCCGCTATCGCCCGCAGCTCTTCGCCCTTGGCCAGAGCTCCGGCGGCAAGGGGAAAGAACGGGATGAAACCGATTCCACGGTGCTCGCAGTAATCCAACACCTCCTCTGCGCGCCGCTCGGCAAGATTGTAGCGGTTCTGCACAGTGGCGACCGGGAACACCGCCTCGGCGGACTTGATATCCTCGATCCCGACTTCGCTCAGCCCGACGTGGCGTATCACGCCCTCCTCCCGGAGCTGCCGTATCGCATCAAACTGCTCATCCCTCGCGACTGTCGGATCGATGCGGTGGAGCTGCCAAAGGTCGATAGTGCCGACCCCTAGCCTTCGCGCGCTCAGCCGTGCGCTTTGCATCAGGTATGCGGGCCGGCCGCAGGGAATCCAACTTTCCGGCCGAGGCCGCAGGTAGCCGCCTTTGGTAGCGATCACAACACCACCGTCATAGGGATGAAGCGCAGCTCGGATCAGCTGCTCGCTCGTCTCGGGCCCGTAGCTGTCGGCGGTGTCGATGAGGTTTACCCCCATCGCCGGCAGACTGCACAGCAGCGCCAGCGCCGTCGCGCGATCCGGTGGGTCGCCCCAGTTGTTGCGGCCAGTGATCCGAAGCGCGCCATAGCCTAGCCGATGGACGGCCAGGTCGCCTCCGATGCGGAAGACGCCCGCCGCGGCCGAGTCAGTAACCGCGGGGGCCATGGACCAGCCGGTAGGTGGCCTGCAGGCGAGCTGGATCGGTGCCTCCGCTCGTCGGGGTCGTGCTGCCAAAAAATAGCTTGCGGCCCAAAAGCCCGGACATCTCGGGGGGCTTGTCGGCCAACCAGGCGTCATCCAGGTGGCTGTAATCCTCCACCGTCTCAAATCCCACCCGGGTGAAGGTCATGTGCAGCACGACTCGCTCACCGGGCAGCGTGCGCGAATAGTTGCCGTGCCACACCGAGCCGTTCCAGAGGCAGAGCGAGCCCTTCGGGGCTATAATCGGCTGCGCGCCCTCCAGACTCTTGCGGACCTCACGCGGCGGGTGGCGTCGCGCTTTGTGGGTGCCAGGCATGATCAGGGTTGGGCCGCTCTCAGTCGCGAACTCGTCGGTGACCCAGCAAGCCGTGCACATGAACTCCCACGGCGGGAATGGTTCCGGAAACCAGCTATTGTCGGCGTGAAGCGCTAACGGCGCTCCGCCCTGCCGGCGAATGGTGCCGATCAGTTGGCTCATTAGCATGCCGCGGCCGACGACATATTGGGCCATTACCAGCAACTTGGGGACCAGCACCGCCTCGGCGAACACCGGATCGCGACCCAGCAAGAGGCCCGCGCCCCGCGCGCTCAAGGGGCCGCCCTCGGTTTCTCCGGAGAGCCGCACAATGGCCTCCCGGACCCGATCTGTCAGAATGTGGGCCACAGGATCTTGGATGACCGTGTAGCCGTCATCCACCAAATCGCGAACGTTCTGGCGCAGGTCGAGCGCGTCGATCCGTTCGACGAGGTCCTCAGGCACAGCGTAGGGGTCGGTGACGATATCGAGCGGCATCTTGTCGTCCATCGCGGGTTATCACAAAAGAAACGCGACTTCCTCGTCACGTGGGCGAAGCTCCATCGCAGGTGAAGAGGGCGGAAGAGGATCAGGCCTTGCGCCCGCGAAGAAACCGGGTCCTCGGATCCAAAACCCTGCGGAAGAGAGCCGGTCCCCTCCCCGGCCCGCGACCGGCGAATTTGTTTGATGTGAGTTGGTAACGAGTTATCATCATCCGCGCAAGGGCACTGTGAGCGGGTACGACCGTTGGGAAAGATCGAGCTCGTCTCTGGGCGTAAGGAATGAAAACCGTGACAGACGCCGCCAATATTACCGCCGCGTCGCCGCTACACGGCGTGTCCGTGATCGAGGTGGCCTCGACGCCAGGCGCCCGCTACTGCGGGCGTCTCTTCGCGATCATGGGGGCGAAGGTGGTACGTGCAATCACCGCCACCGCGCCCCTACCAGGCGCAGCCGGCGCATCGGCCTTCGAGGCTTGGCTGAACGAAGGTAAGGCCGAGGCCCTGAGCTTCGAAGACGCCCTAACGGCCATAGGGGGCGCGCCGAGCGTCGTCATCGCAGGACAGGAGCGTGAACTGATCGCCGAGGTGGACGCCGCCATCGCAAGGGGCGGACTTGATACTTTGCGCCTCGGTCTCACCTGGTTCGGCGACGAGGGACCCTACGCCGATTGGCAGGGAGACGACGGCCTTATCCAGGCGCTGATTGGGGTGGCCAGCGGCTTCGGCGACAAGGACGGCCCGCCGATGATGCCTCAGGGCCGCGCGCCGCAGATCACCGCCGGCGCCACCCTCTACATGGCCGGACTCGCAGCGCTTTGGGGTCGCCGCAAGGGCCGGAGGGACCGGACAGTGGACGTCAACGTCCTGGAAGCCGCCATCGCCTTCACTGAGACCGGCCCGCCCAGCCTGGAAAAGAGTGGTACGACCCCCAGCCGCCACGGTATCAACCGTTTCCCCGCCAACCATCCCACCAGCGTCTACCCCACCCGAGACGGCTGGCTGGGAGTCACTGCCCTAACCCCCGCACAGTGGGCCGGCATGGCGCAATTAATCGGTCGCCCGGACTGGGCCGATGACCCGCTGTTCAGCACGTCCGTAGCCCGGGTCGCCAACGCCGACCTGATCGACGCGGAGATGGCGCGCGTCCTGCCCAGTCGCACCACCGACGAGTGGCTTATCGCCGGCCAGACGTTGAGGGTGCCACTCGCGCCGGTGCCGCGCCATGTGGAGCTGCTAGACACCCCGCACTGGGTCGAGCGCGGCACGTTTCAACCCCTGGCTGGCGTCCCGGGGGTCAAGGCCCCGCGCCTGCCGTTCCGAATGGCCTTCGACGGGCATTGCCGTCCGGTGCCCACCAACCCGGGCGAAACTCCGCTGTCGGGCTTGCGGGTCATCGACTTCTCCATGGGCTGGGCCGGGCCGCTTTGCACTCGCCAACTCGCCGACCTGGGCGCCGACATCGTCAAGGTCGAGTCCGAAGTCCACTACGACTGGTGGCGCGGCTGGGAGCCACCGGGAGCGTCCGATCCTCCGCAGTACGAACTGGCGCCGGTCTTCAACATCATGAACCGAGGCAAACGCGGGATCAGCCTGGACCTGACCACCCCGGAAGGCGTGGCCCAGGCCAAGGCGCTGGTCGCCGAGGCGGATATGGTCATCGAGAACTATGCTCCTGGGGTGATGGCCAAGCTTGGCCTCGACGCCCCGATCCTGCAGGCCATCCGGCCAGGACTGGTAATGGTGTCCATGGGGGCGTTCGGCGCCGTAGGGCCCTGGAGCTTCTTTCGCGCCTATGGCTCCACCGTGGAGCACGCGTCGGGCATGCCCCACACCAACGGCCAAGCCAACTGGCCGCCCGCCCTGCAACACGGTGCCTATGGCGACCCGGTAGCGGGCATCTATGCTGCCTGTGCGGCGCTTTCCTGCCTGCACGGCCGTGACCGCCTGGGCGGCGCCTGGGCAGATTTGGCCCAGGTGGAATGCCTCTTCCAGCTCGGCGCCGACCAGATTCTCGCAGCTCAGCTCGACGGCGACCCAGCCCGGCTCGGTAATCGCAACACGCACACGGCGCCCCGCGCCATTTTGGCTGCCGGCTGCGGCGGCTGGCTCGCCGTCAGCGTCAACCGCGAGCCAGCTTGGATCGCGCTGTGCAAGGTTCTCGAGCGATCCGACTGGACTGTTGATCCGGACCTTGCCACGCCGGCAGGCCGCAACCGCCGGGCGGATGAGATAGAGGCGGTGTTGGCTGCCTGGGCCGCGAGTACCAGCGCCGATGAGGCTGCCGCAGCGCTGCAGGCCGCCGGAGTCGCCGCCGCCCCTGTGGTCAGCGGCGCCGGCCTGGTGAACGAGCCGCACCTCACGGCGGTGGGCGCTTGGATGCGGATCGAGCGCCGCCACGTCGGCCTTCACCTGATGGCCGCCCCCCCCTATCGCGTTGACGGCGTCCGCCCGCCCATTACCCGCCCGGCCCCGCTACTCGGGGAACATACGGCCGAGGTACTTGGCGACCTGCAACCGGCCTGAGGAGACCTCCATGCCTGCCGATAGCGGATTCCACCCAGCGACCGCCGCGCTTTCGACCGGCGTTACAGCCGACGTCAGCTTAGTCAAATCGCTAGTGGAGCAAGCCAAAGTCCGACCCGACGCCACCTATGTCATGGACATTGACGGCCGCGAGCTCTCCTACGCCGCGACTGTTGAGCAAATGCGGATCTGGGCCGCTGCCTACCAGCGCCTCGGCATTCAGCGCGGCGACCATGTGGTTACTCTGCAGCACAACACCATCGACGCCCTGTTGGGGTGGCTGGGCCTGGCCTGGATGGGCGCCATTGAGGCGCCGATCAACAACGACTATCGGGGCCAACTTCTCGTCCACGCGCTCAACCTCACCCAAGCCCCGGCAATGCTCCTGAAGGCCGAATTTCTCGACCGTGTCATTGAGGTCGCCGACAAGCTTGAGCACCTGAAGACCGTCGTCGTGATCGATGGCATTGACCTGCCCAACGACACGCCCTTTCGACTGGTTGGGGGCGGCGATTTCCTGTCCCGGGTGAAGCCGGCCGCAGACTTGGTGCTACCAAAGGCTTGGGACATCATGGCAGTTCTGTTCACCTCCGGCACAACCGGCCCGTCCAAGGCGGTTCGGCTGCCGTGGGCGCAGATACATGCCATGACCACCGGGAGTTACCCGGTGGAGGATTTGGGGCCAGACGACGTCATTCACACGCCGGGGCCGACCTATCATGTGGGTGGCAAGACTTTCCCGTACCTCGCGGCGCTCTGCGGCGGCCGGCACGTGATGCGTCCCTTTATCAGCCGCACCGCCACCCCAAACGAATATGTACAGTTCGGCATCACTACCGGCGTCGTGGTGCACGCCTGGCTGGACGAACCGAAACATGTCGACGACGTCCAGCGGCCGCTCCGCAACCTCCTGACGCCCTATCGCGACCTCAGATCGGAAGAATTTGCGGAGCGATTCGGCGGCCGTTGTTTCGGCTGTTTCAACATGACCGAGATTAGCTGCCCGATCACCTTCCGGACCTGGGACGATTTCGTCTACGACGCCGAAGGGCGAATGAGCTGCGGCGTGGTGCGCCAAGGATACGAGGCGCGGGTGGTTGATGACAACGATCAGCCGGTTCCACCTGGAACCCCCGGCGAGTTGATCATCCGCTCAGACACGCCTTGGCTGCTCAATGCCGGTTACCTAAACAACGCTCAGGCCACTGTCGACGCGTGGCGCAACGGCTGGTTTCACACCGGCGACGCCTTCATCTGCGACGAGAACGGCCAGTACTTCTTCCTCGATCGGATGAAGGACTGCATCCGCCGCCACAACGAGAACATCTCGAGCTTCGAGGTAGAGGCCTATGTCACGGAGCACCCGGCCGTGGCCAGGGTGGCCGCCGTGGCGGTCAAACGCTCCGAGCGGGCCGTAGCCGACGAGGAAATCAAGATCGTCGTGGAGCTAGCGCCCGGTAAAGAAATCGATCCCGAAAGTCTGGTCCGGTGGCTGATCCCGCGCATGCCGCGCTTCATGATTCCTCGCTACGTGGAATTCATGGACGCCCTGCCGCTTACGCCCACCCAGAAGGTGCAAAAAAAGCTGCTGCGCGAGTCTGGCGCCGGCGACGGCGTCTGGGATCGCGAGGCCGCGGGCATCGCCCTTCCGCGCTAAATATGCCCGCTCAGCAGGCTCATAATCGCGACGGCGAGCGAGCATTGAGAAGGTATCACTGCATGGCCGCCTCTTGCCGGTTCGTGGTGGCGCGTATGTGCTCTCCAAGCCGGCCACAATCCGCCGGCGGGTGTCGGCGGGGTCGATGACGTCGAAGCCCCTGAGCTCGCACCGGTCGAGCGGCAATCCTGGCAGGCGCGCGCAGTTCCGTTTTCGAACCGGGACCTCTAGGCTAGGCCTTGAAGCGGGGACTGCGCGCGGTCAGCGCACCCAGGGGCGGCAGGCGCCGTGTTTTTGGTGAGATCAGATGAACGCGAAGGCCAAACGCGCGGAGGACAAGTCAGAGCTACTGGTGTCGGTCGCGAGGCAAATCATCCGCGAGACAGGCGATTTCGACCTTCCGATGCGCTTGTTGGCGTCCCGGGCCCAGGTGAGCCTGCGCACACCCTATGAGCTGTTCGGGTCCAAGAACGGGGTGATCCGCGCTATCCTCAAGCTCGACCAGGCGTACTTCCGCGTACAGGCCCACAATCTAACTTCCGCCGATCCGCTGGATAACATCTTCGACCGGGTGAGGCTGGGCGTCGATCTCTATGCGGCGAACCAGCCCTTTTACCGCGCCCTGTTCCGCGCCACTCAGGCTTACTCCGGCGGGGAAGAGACCGAGCCTGCGCGGGAAAACCTGAAATCCTTTCGGATCCTTTCAGAGCGCGTGAAGGCGGTAGGGATGGTCCGCCCCGAGGTCGATACCGACCTGCTAGCCGAGATCATCACCGACATCTTCGCGGCTAGCTTCCGGACATGGGCCAGCAGCACCTTCGACATTAGCCTCGCTGGCGACCGGATAGGGTTCGGGATAGCTATGGTCTTCGCCAGCGCCGCGCCGGAGCCTCACGCCACGCGGATGCGAGGCCGCGCCGCGGACTATCAGGCGGCGGTCCAGGCTTTTGCCGAGCCCAACCCGACGGCCGACACCGGCCGGGACAGCGCCGAGTCGGCCTGACAGGGCTCAGGTCCGAAAGCTGGGTCCGTGTACCTGATCGTAGGTTTCCTTCAGCAAAGCCCGGTCATTCTGCTTCCAGCCATGCCGGCGACCCAGGAAATTGTGTCGGCCAAGCAGTTTCGGCAGCGCGGGGTCCTTGCCCGCGAACCAGGCCTCGTCCAAATGGTCGTAGGTCTCGATGGGGGCCATCCCCAGCCGGGTATAGGTCATGTGCAGCACCACCCGTTCACCGGGCAATTGACGCGGGTAGTTTCCATGCCAGACCGAGCCGTCCCATAGACAGATTGACCCTTTGGGCGCCACGATCGGCACTGCCCCCTCAAGGCTGGCGCGAAGATCCTTAGGCGGATGGCTCTTCAGTTTGTGTGTACCAGGGATCACGAGGGTGGCGCCGGATTCCTTTGTGAACTCGTCCGTGACAAAACAAGCGGTGCAGGAAATTTCCCATTCGGGAAAGGGCGCCGGGAACCAGCTATTGTCCGCATGCAGACCGAGCGACGTCGGGCCCTGCCGCCGCCGAGACCCCGAGAGCTGCGAGAAAACCGCGCCGCGCCCCAGCAAGTACTCCACAAGCGCCAGCAGCTTCGGCGTCGTTATGGCTTCAGCGAACACGGGGTCCTGATCCAAAAGCGTGAAGCGAGTGGGCGCCTTGGCCTCTGGGGGTGCCGGGATACAGCGGATGATCGCCTCGCGCACTTCGTCGGCGATGGCCTGAGCCTTCGGGTCTTGGATAACGGTATAGCCGTTGTCCACCAGCTCCACGATGTTCTGGCGTAAGTCCAGAGCATCAACCCGTTGGACGAGATCTTCAGGTACGGCGTAGGAATTCTCTACCGTGTCCAGGGGCATTCAGTCCTCCACCAACTCCTTGCCTGCCCATTCCGGCCGGCAAGTGGCATTGGTAACAAATTACCGTTCACTTCACAACTGGAACACGATATCTCTGGTAAATTGAGACTCGGTAGCATCTATGGATGGTGCCTGAGGCCGCGCGATTGACCTGACCCGCACCCAGCTTAGAAGCTTTGGTGTATCTGCTTCGCGATCCTATTATGTTACTTTGTTGCGAAATTTGAAGTATGTCGGCGTTCCGTGGTTCGAAGTTAGGTAGCCGGGTTGTTCTCGCCTCCGAACTCTTCGCCTTAGGTTTGAGTGCATAAGGTCCGGCCTTTTCGACAGTGAGAAGAGTTGGCGATGAAATTGCCGTTGCGCGAGAGAAAGAAGATCGAGACGCGACGACGAATTGTCGAGGTCGCGGATCAGTTGTTCAAATCTAACGGATTTTCGGGGACGACACTTGATAAAATTGCCGACGCGGCGAATATACATAAGATTACAGTGTTGCGCTATTTTCAATCTAAAGAAGCGATAGCTTTCGATTATCGCGATGAAATCTATTTAATATTCAAGGAGGAATTAGCCGCCCGCCGCGGCTCGGTGATGGATTGTTGGCGCGCCTATGTCGTTCGGACGGCGGCCGTTGCAACGCAGCAGCACCGACTGATCGAGAAAATGCAGTTTATAAACTCCGATCCCTCGCTGGTGGCCTATCAGCTTCGACTCGACGTTCGCTACCAGCGCACCCTCGCCAGGTCTTTCAGCGAAGAAGCCGGTGCCGATCCGGACAACGACATATTCGCTCGGTCCCTGGCTGCACTGCTGGTGGCTGGAAATGCCAGTGTCGCCCAGATGGTGCTTAAATCCGGCTCCTATGATCGGCTTCAGCAGGGTTGCCTCGCCGTGATCGACCTGGCGGAAGAATTTCAGCGGGCACACGTCGAGAAGGCTAGCCGCGCCGCCGCGGATCCGCCCGTGTCGCTGCCTACCCCGCGCCTCGCGCCCTCAAGGTCGCGGTGATCGCTTGGTGCCCCGCGCGATCGATCCGATAGAACTGCACGGAGGCGATCGACAGGATGCTCATAACCGCAATCGTCGGCAGGTAGATGAGGGCGAGATGGGTCAAGACAGCGAGCGGCACGAAGCCAGGCTTGGCCGCTTGCGGAAAGCTCACCGCGACGAGCATGAGCCCCGGAATGATCGTGGCAACCCCGCTGAGGATTTTCTGCATCATAGTGACACTGCTCATCATGAGCCCCTCGGAACGTCGCCCTGTCCGCATTTCGGCGAATTCCACCACATCTGACATCATCGAATAGATGAGGAACAGCGCCGCGCCCTGGCAAAGAATGGTCGCGATCTGATCTACGAACAAAAGGTCGAACAGTAGGCTCGTGTGGTTGGGCGGCATGAGCCCCAGAAGCCGCAGGCCCAGCGGCGCCTGGCCGATAACCAGGGTTCCGGCCATCAGGCACATCGTTGCGGCCTTCTTGCCGATTTTCATTGAGAGCCACGGTCCAACGACAGTGGCGGCAGGAATGGCGATGAGACCCGCAAGGCCCAGCACGGCTATGCGGCTGGCGGGCAACTCCCAGAAATAGGTGTAGAAATAGACGCCCAGGCCCAGCGTGATGCCCGTGACGGTGCCTGAAAAAATGCCCGAAGTAATCAGCGCCAGGAAGTCGCGGTTGAACAGGGTCTGGGCGACCTGCTTCAGCGTGGCCGCCCATCCAAGACGTATGGCTGGGGGCTGGTACAATCCTGGGATAAGGCCATGCGTGCCAATGGCGGCCGTGAGTATTCCCACGACGCTGATGATGGCGGTGGTGAAGGCATAGGGTCCGTAGCCGCCCTGGTTCAGTTGGCCGACGGGGTGGCCGGGGGTTGGGCGCAGGAATACCGAGTAGCCCATCGCGGCAATGCCCACGCCGCTCAAGGCGCCCACCATGTAGCGGAAACTCCAGAGCTGAGTCCGTTCGTGATACTCGCGCGAAAGTTCCGGGTTGAGCGCGGTGGACGGCAATTCATAGAGGCTGATGAAGATGCGGCTGAGCGTAATCAGGATCAGTAGCCACCAGAATTGCCCGATCTTTGGCCAGCTCGACGGTGGGTAAAAGAGCAGCGTCCAGCAGATCGCGAACGGCAGAGCCGAAGCGTACATGAACGGATGGCGCCGGCCCCAGGGTGAGCGGAAGTTGTCGGAGATCTGGCCAAAGATCGGGTCCCAGATCGCGTCGATGACTAGGGAAATCGCCAGGGCGAGGCTCACCCATGCCGCGGGCAGGCCGATGATCTGATTGTAAAACAGCAGCAACAGAGCCATCAGCGTCTGCTTGGCAACTACCGCGAGGCCCCCAAGCGAATAGAGCACTTTGACCGTCATGGTCAGGCGGGGTGGCTCAGCCCGCTTCTGTGACGTCATGCTGAGGCTTCCAAGAGTTCGTTACGCATCAAGGACACACCGGCGACGAACGGACCAACCAGCCGCGCCGCCGGCCCAAGCGATAGGGAGCGGAAGAGTGTCTCTACCGGGTGAACTCGTAGCGGAACGCAACGCCAAAGGTTCGGGGTTCGCCATAGATCGAGACGCTATCCCCCAGGGAGTGGAGCTGGGTGACGGTCGAGATCTTGTAGGCCACGTTGGTGACGTTATTGATGAAAGCCGCCAAGCTCACCGAGCTGCCCATCACGTTCCGCCAGTCAGCTCGCAGGTTATAGCGTGCGAAGGGTTTTTGAGAAATCTGATCGCGGACGCCTTCACCATAGGCCTGGACCACGCGCTGGACCTGGGCCCCGAAATAGCGCTGCGACTGAACGAACGCCGACGCGCTGACGGAAAACCGGCCGAGCGAGTCTTCAGACGGAATCTCGTAGCGGACGTTGATACTACCCTGGTTCTTTGGGATGAACGGGAAGGGATTGCCGGAGAGGTCCAGAAGGCAAATGGCCGAAGTGGCGGGCGGTAAGCACGCGTCGTTCCCGGGCTTGATCAGGCTCAGGGGATCGGGTCCGATGAACGACTTGTACTGGGCGTCGGTGTAGCTGTAATTGCCGGTCACATCCCAGCCGCCCATGCGCACTTCGCCCTGGAGCTCCACCCCCTGAATCCGCGCCGCAGCTGCGTTGACAATGTACGTCGCGGTTACGCCGTTGACCGCGGCGTTATAGCCGACCTGAATGTTCGTGTAGTCGGCGCGGAACAAACCCGCGTTGAGGCGGCCGCGTAAAGCGCCAATCCCGAAGTCGTATTTGGCGCCGGCTTCGATGTCCTTGACCAGTTCGGGACTGTAGGCGGGCGTGAAACTCGGCAAGCCGGACGAGTTCGTAACTGTATTGAGGCCGCCCGGGCGATAACCGGTGCGGCGCGCCACGTAGACCAGCAGGTCTGGAGTCACCTGCGCGTCGAGCGACAATTCAGTGTTCGTGCCGCTGCTCTTGGTCCTGGCCGGGGCAAGGGGCGCTCCGGCCACATAAGCTCCAGTGGCGACATTCGTGGTCACGGCAAGCTGGTCGAGCTCCTGATCGTCCCAGGTCTTGCGATAGCCGGTGGTGAGGTGGAGGGCGTCCAGGAAAGGGGCGAGGAAACTCAGATCAGTGGTCGCTTGACCGTAGGCTGCCTGCTGGTGGGCGTAGCCGCCATTGGTGAAATTGAACGAGGGATTGAAACCTTGAGTGGCCAAGGTGATACCCGAGAAGACCCGGGACAGATTTCGGATCCCCCCGAGGTTCACCGGGAAGGGCGCACTCTGGTAGAAATAGCCGGTGCTCCACCGAACTCGGTCCTCGCCGATCACGCCCCGCACCTGGGTCTCATCGGTGAATAGCTTCTGGTAGGGCCCGACGCCGAATACGGCTTCCTTGCCGACCTGCTGTCCGCGGCCCGTGTAGGTGTAGTCAGCGCCGCCGATCGACAGTGAATCCTGAATAAGACCCCCGAGGCCGTCTACGGCCCAGGCCGTATCTCCGCGCGCCCCTTGGTAGCCGAATATGTTGCGCACCTGCACCGTGGTGAATCCCACACGGCCGAAGTCGTACCCAGCGTCGGCAACCAAGCTGTTCTTGGTGAGCACCTCGCGGGGTGTCAGGTCGAGGAAATCCGGGACATGGCCCAAGGCGCTTTTGCTTGAGGTCGCGCGGGCGTACTCGGCCAGCATCGCAGGCCTAAATCTCGCGGCGATCCTCAACCGGTTGTCTATGCAGGATGCGGCGTCAGCTGAAAGGCCATTGGCCGCCGATGTGTTGCAGGCTTTCCCGAACACGGCCGTGCCGGTTGCCAAGCCGCCCGGCGCGCCGATGTCGGAGGGGAGATTGTAGAGTGCCAGGGTCGGATTGATGGCAGACAGCACGTAGCCGCCGGGGTTCTGGTCAACGTTGTAATAATCGAAGACGGTGTAGAGGCTGAATTTGCCGTCACCCGGTTTCCAAAGAGCGCTAGCCCTGACGTTGTCGCTGTTCTGCTCGTTGAGATCGACGCCCTGGACCAGCGTCTTTGTATACCCGTCCAGGTGATCGTGGTGCAGCGCGACCCTGACTGCCAACTGGTCCTTAAATATCGGAGCATTGAACACCAGTGTCGAACGGTTCATGCCTAGCGAACCTACATCCGCTTCGACCCAACCCCCCAGCTGACTGAGGTCGGGCTTCTGTGGCGATATCAGCACGGCGCCGGCGGTGTTGCCGCGCCCGAACAGGGTGCCCTGCGGACCGTTCAGTACTTGCACGGAAGCGATGTCGAAGAGCGGCGCAGACGCCTGAGTCGGGCCGCCGGGAAATTCAGCATAGTAGACCGTTGTTCCGGGGAGACCGCGCACGTTGAAACCGCCGGAGAGCCGTCCAAACGTTGTTGTCATCTGCACTGATGGCGCGTGGAACTGCACTTCGGTGGTGTTGGTTACGGCCTGCTCCTGAAGGGCCTGAGCGTTGATCGCGGTGACGACCACTGGAACCTTCTGGGCGTTTTCCTCGACCCGGCGGGCGGTGACGACCACCTCCTCGAGGGCCTTAATGGCAGGCGCCTCGACCGCCGCAGCGGCAGCCGCGGTTCCCGAGTAGGCTGATCCGGCTATTAGGGTGAGAGCCGCTCCGGCCAGCAAGACGGATCGTTTGCCCCCCATTCGGCGGCTAAGCAGAGAAGTCGGGTCTTCCATGTGCACAGTCCCCCTATGACGCCAATTGTTGTTACTCAATTGCTTTAGCGCTTGGGTAAGAAGTAGGACCGCGATGCACGTGTCAAGGCAACCGACCTCCGGCTCGTCGACCCAAGGATCATATTTGCGGATAGCGCAGCTGGCGGCGCGCCTGCAAGTGGTGTTTCCGGGGGCAAATTCTAACGAGGCCCTCGCACGCCTGGTCTTCGAGACATCTTGACACTCAGTTACATTCTGGTCGGAATGGGCCTACGCGAAAGGCGCGGAGACTTTGGATGAAGTACGAGTTCGCCGGTCCTGAATGGTGTGCGGCGCTTCACGGACTGATCGCTGAACGCGCGGCGTGGGAGGTCAAGACGAAGCCTAACCTAACCATGTCGATCTGTGAGGTGTTCACCAATGCGCCCACACACCTGGCGGACGAGGGGGGCAAGGTCGCGTGGAGTTGCGTTGTCGACGGCGACACCATCGATTTTCAACGGCGCGAGCGCGACGATGTCCGGTTTAAGGTCGTTGGCGACTACGCCGCCATCCTGCCCCTTGGGCAATATAGCGTTCGAGGCGATCCGAGCCGCGCGGCTGAACTCGCCGCCATGGCCGCTAAGGTGCGGGAGACCGGAGGTATGCAGACGACGGGAGAGCGCGCGGCAAATCCTCAGGCGATTTCCTCGATTCACGACGCCATTGCTGCATTGACGATCTAGGGGTCCATGCAATTCCGCAGGACCCAGCACTGGTGATGTGAGGCGCTTCTTCCCAGAACCGGAGCGCCCGCGAAGCCGAAGAGGAACGCCGAGAATGTCCGAAGTGATTGAAAAGCCCACCACGCTTCGTCCGCAGTCTCCCATTCAGCGGCGGATGGGGCGCACCGACGACGCAGCCTTGCAGCGCACCTTGCAAAAGATCGACGAGCTGGGGTTGAACGACCACCTGCTGGAACTGGAGACGCAAGGCTTTACGGTGCTGCCAGCGGTCCTTTCACCGGACAGGATCGAACGGGCCACCGCTGCGATCCTGCGTCGGGTGGAGAGCCAGGTGGGTCATAAGATCGATCTGAGGACCGCCACCTCCGCCGATTTCCACGGCATGGCCTATCAGCACTATCTGCTGTTTGAAGATCCGGTGTTCCAGGAAATCCTGCTCGAGCCTAAGCCCCTCGCCTTGATGAACTATCTGCTGGGTGAAAGCTGCGTGTTGTCCTCCATGGGTTGCCACTTCCGGGGCCCCGGCGGACTACCACTTGGAGTCCATTCGGACGGGTCGGCGAACGGCCTGATGTCCTCGGTTTCCATGGTCGCAAACTGCAACTATGCGCTGACACCCTACAGTCGCGAGGCTGGGGCGCTGGTGATGTTCCCGGGCAGCCACCGCAAGCAGCGGCAGCCCACCTTGCATGAGAACTGGATGGTCGGAGGGGAGACCATGAAGGACATCGTGGAGAGGGACCCGGCTCCCAACGACTTGGATACCCTCGATTGGAAATGCCCCGAGGGCGGGGTTACAATGAACATTAATCCGGGCGATGCCGTCATCTGGCATGGCAACACTTGGCATGGCGGCTGGCGTCGTGATGTCCCCGGCGTGCGCGTGAACCTAGCAACTTATATGTGTCGCCAGCACATGCTGCCGCAGGAACGCCGCGGCGACACCCGCTATCCGGAGGTCTTCCAACGCCACGCCAACGAGCCTCGTTTCGCCCAACTTTTAGGGGAAAAGACCTTCAACGGTTGGCGCGAGGACGGACCAGATTTCAGTGGCAACAAGATCACGCCCTCTGGCCTGTTCGACTGACAGATCCTCGGCCAGGTCATGGGCCGGCGACGGGGGAACTGACACTTCAAATCCGGCTGGAGTTGGAAAGCTAAGCAGACGTCTACTCGGCGCAGTTTGCAGTCACCCCATTTCGCATAACACCCGATAGCGGAAGTGGCCATGTAGGCGCAAAGTGCAAATGTCACTCCCCAGCAAGTTAGAGATGGCACTCCTTCCCCCCTGTTTTGGGCTGGACGGGAGCCGGAGACCTCTCCACGGTCCATCAGCACCCCCCTCTAACCAAGCGCACCGGCGCTCTTTGGATCGCCCGCTATGCGCGTCTGTTCGTGGGCATCATGGGCATACTAGATAACCCACCGCCCTGCTCTAGCTTGCGCTCGTCGTAGTTGCCTTCACCCTCACAGGCCCTGAAGGGGTTGATACGCCGCATCTGTACCGGCAACGTAAGCCTCCGGGGGCGGCCGCCTAGCGCGACGGTGAGCTGGTGTCGCAAGCTGCGGTGCTAAGGACGTCCTTAGTCACGGTGTTAGCGGTGCAGCATG
>JAYUBY010000314.1:0-9130 GCA_043740635.1 Alphaproteobacteria bacterium | reverse complement strand
CTGGCGTTGCCGATTCTCGCGGCCCTCGGTGGCATACTCGGGCCAACGCTGGTCTACCTGACGATAAACATGGGCAGGGGTGGCGCGCCGGGGGGCTGGCCGGTGCCGGCTGCCACCGACATCGCCTTCGCTATCGCAGCGCTAGCGGTCGCCGGGCCGAGACTGCCCCCAAACC
Source organism: Alphaproteobacteria bacterium (assembly GCA_043740635.1). Lineage (GTDB taxonomy): Bacteria > Pseudomonadota > Alphaproteobacteria > Caulobacterales > Caulobacteraceae > Phenylobacterium. The sequence goes on along the minus strand of JAYUBY010000314.1, from coordinate 8,955 downwards.
TCAGGGTCTTCCTCCTGACTCTGGCCATTGTCGACGACCTCGCTGCCGTAGGCCTGATAGGGCTCCTGTTCACCCACCACTTTCGCCCGCTGGAATTAGCCGGCGCTCTGCTCGCCCTTACGGGCATGGGCCTGCTCGGTCGCTGGCGGCGCGCGCCCTATCTCTTCTATTTCGTGGGCTTCGTGATCGTCTGGGGTTTCACGCTCAAGTCGGGGATTTCAACCTCGCTTGCTGGCGTCATGGCGGCGGCGACCATCCCTTTGGAGGCGCGCAAACCCGGCCGGCCCGGCATGCTGGAGGACGTTATGGAGGGCCTGCACCCTTACGTGGCCTTCATTATCCTGCCGCTGTTCGCCTTTACCGCGGCAGGCTTCACGTTCCGGGGCCTTGGGCTCTCTGACCTCTTCGGCCCCATTGCGCTGGGCGTGGCGGCCGGCCTCTTCTTCGGCAAGCAGATCGGCGTGTTCGGGGCTACGGCCCTGGTGATCGGCCTGAAGCTAGCGCGACGGCCAACCGGAGCCAAGTGGATCGAGCTCTACGGCCTATCGCTGCTCTGCGGCCTGGGTTTCACAATGAGCCTGTTTATCGGCCAGTTGGCCTTCCCCCTGAGCGATGCAGCCGCTCAGGCCGAAGTTCGGATCGGGGTCGTGGCAGGATCGGTGCTCTCAACCCTCGCTGGCATGGCTGTTCTGGCCTGGGCACAGAGCCGACGCGCTCGCACGTCGGACGACTAGGCTAGCGCGGCCTTCAATGCCGCAGCGGTCTCAGAGGCCGCTTTGGCCACGGCGGGGGAGACGTCGGCCATAACGTAGAAGTCGTGCACCAGGGATGGATACTCCACATGCGTCGCCTTCACGCCCGCGGCGTTTAGTCGGGCGGCGTAGTCGCGGCCCTCGTCTTTGAGAGGGTCGAAGCCGGCGGTGACCACCAAGGCCGGCGGCGCGCCAGCGAGATCGCGCGCCCCAAGCATGGCGCGATGCGCATGGGGATGGCCCACGGCGGCCAACAGCTTTTCGAACCAATCCAGGGCTTCGCGGGTCAGCACCGGGCCATCGAGGTCCCTGCGTGACTGGGTCTCTTGATCCGGCCAGATCCCGGGGTAGAGCAGGAGCTGAAAGGCGATCCGGCGCGCAGGGTCATCCTTTAGGTCCAGCGCCACAGAGGCTGCCAGGTTGCCCCCAGCGCTGCAGCCGCCAACAGCGATCCGTTTCGGATCAACGCCGAGGTCTGACGCATGGTCAAAAGCCCATTTGGTGGCTGCGAGCGCATCGTCATGTCCGGCCGGGAAAGGATGTTCCGGCGCCAGCCGATAGTCCACCGCCAAGACCCGGCAGCCTGCGCCCGCCGCCAGGCGCCGGCAATGGCCGTCGTGGCTCTCCAGGTCGCCAATTACGAAACCGCCACCGTGGAAGTAGACCAGCAAACCGGAAGGATCGCCAACGCCGGCCGGTCGATAAAGCCGGGCCGGAATCTCGCCAGCGCCGCCGCCAACCTTGATGTCGCGAGTTTCCACATCCTTGGGAGCATTCTGGTCCTGGGCTTGCCGCTGCATACGGTAGCCGGCCCGCACCATCTCCGGCGGAATGAGGTCGAGCGGTGGAACCGGCTGAGCCTTGGCGGCCTCAGCCTGCTCTTCGATCATAGCGGCAAATTCGGCGTCCATCACGGACATGGCGTGGCCTTCCCTGAACTGAAAAGGGGGCCGCCCTGCGGGCGCCCCCCTGATCGATGCCTGTGGTTGCTACTCCGCCGCCTGTTTCGGCGTGTAGCCGAGCACGGCCTTGGTCTCCAGGAACTCGTGGAACGCATAGTCGCCCCACTCGCGTCCGTTGCCGCTCATCTTGTAACCACCGAAAGGGGCAGTCAGGTCGCCACCGCCACCGTTGATCGACACCTGGCCGGCGCGCAGCTTCGACGCCACCTTGCGGGCCTTGTCGATGTCGCCGGACTGCACGTAAGCCGCCAGGCCGTATTCGGTGTCGTTGCCGATATCGACCGCCTGGTCGAGGTTGTCGTAACCCAGGATCGACAGCACCGGTCCGAAGATCTCTTCGCGCGCGATCGTCATGTCGTTGGTGACATTGGCAAACACGGTGGGCTTCACATAGTAGCCCTTTTCGAGGCCTTCAGGCCGCCCGGTTCCGCCGATGACCAGGGTCGCGCCCTCGTCGATACCGGCCTGGATCAGCTTCTGGATCTTGTCGAACTGGGTCTTGTTGACCACCGGACCCAGCTGGCTGTTGCCATTCGGGTCGCCGACGGTGACCTGGCCGGCAGCCTCGCGAGCGACGGTGATCGCCTCGTCCATACGCGTCTTCGGAACGAGCATTCGCGAAGGCGCATTACAGGACTGCCCGGAGTTCGGCATCATCGAAGCCACGCCGCGGCCGACGCCCTTGGCGAACGCGTCGTCGTCCAGGACGATGTTCGGGCTCTTGCCGCCCAACTCCTGAGCCACACGCTTGACGGTTGGCGCAGCTGCCTTGGCCACCTCGATCCCAGCCCGGGTCGAGCCGGTGAAGGAGACCATATCCACTTCGGGGTGGCTGGACATCGCCGCGCCGACGGTCGGGCCATCGCCATGCACGAGGTTGAACACACCGGCCGGCACGCCCGCCGCATGCATGATCTCGGCAAAGATCTGGCCGGAGAATGGCGCCACCTCTGAGGGCTTCAACACCATGGTGCAGCCTGTGGCGATTGCCGGCGCCACCTTGCAGACGATCTGGTTGAGGGGCCAGTTCCAAGGCGTGATGAACGAACAGACGCCGATCGCTTCCTTGACGATCATCGTCGGTCCGCGGTCTTCCTCGAACTTGAAGGTCTTGAGGATCTCGATGGCGGTGGACAGGTGGCCCATGCCGATCGGCACCTGGGCCCGCTGCGCCAGAGACGACGGCGCGCCCATCTCTTCGGTGACCGCTGTGGCCAAGTCGCCGAAGCGCTTTTGGTATTCAGCCAGAATGCGGCCCAGCACTTCCAGGCGCTCTTCACGGCTGGTCTGCGACCAGGCCGGGAAGGCCTTGCGTGCGGCCTTTACGGCCTTGTCGACGTCAGCTGCGCTGCCCAGCGCGATTTTGCCGGCGACTTCTTCAGTTGCCGGGTTTTCGACGTCGAGCGTCTTCAACTCAACCGGATCCACCCATTGGCCATCGATATAGAATTTCAGGTACTCACGCATGGCGTCCTCCTGGACTGTTTTTCCCGCGTCGGAGCCAACCGCCCCGCACTTCAAACAGACATTTAAGTGATCGGGGGTAACTCCGGAAGCCCCGCCTAACTAACGTTGATGCACGAGGGGCTCGCCCGCAACTGGGGACCTCGCTTTCAGCACATAATTGGCGCGGATCGAACCGATATAGAGGTTCTTCAGGTCTGACCCGCCCCAGGTCACGTTAGTCGGGTGGTTGACCGTCTCGCCGGCTGGATCGTCAATCACTGTGACCACCTCCAGCGAAGGTTTGATGGCAACCACCTTGTTCGCGGCGGGCAGGCAGACCCAGACATTACCCTCGGCGTCCATGCCGACGCCGTCGGTGTAGCCCAGCGTCCCCGTCGGATGCTGCCGGTCGGGTGTATTTAGATTGCCCAACACCGGTCCATAGCGCTCGGCGGGCCCCAACCGGCCACCCGGAAGGACAGCAAAGCGGATCACGTCGGCGCCACTGGTCTGGGCGCAGAAGAGGAACGTCTCGTCGGCAGAGAGGGCCAAGCCGTTCGGAAATTTCAGTCCTTCCGCCACAACCGACGAGGTGCCGTCCGGCCTCAGCACGAAGATGAAGCCGTCCGTACGCCCATCCAACGCCTGCGGCCAAGTTTCGGCGTGGGTCGAGTTGGCGCACCAAATGTTCCCGTCGCCGGTCATCACAGGATAATTGGACGAGGTCAGCCGCTTACCCTCGACCTCAACCAGCAGGTTCTCATGGTGGCCAGTGGCCGGATCAAAACGCTGCAGCGGCCCGTCCTCGCGGTCGTAGATTCCGAAGTTGGCGATCAGCACACGGCCCTGACGGTCCATGTTTAGCCCGTTGGGCGCCCCACCCTTCGGACCCATCCGCTGAAAGGACCCGTCCGCGAAGATCTCGGCGACAGCGCACTGGTGGTCGGAGGCGAAGATGCGACCATCGGGTCCCACAACCACGTCCTCGGGCCGGTCGATGCCGATGGCGATCTTCTTGAAGGCCTCGGTCGGAATAGGAGCAAGCGGCATCGCGGCCCTTCCTTCTTCTGGTTGAGGCAACCTCGGACGCCGTGAGCGGCCGCCGACAAGCGTGCTTGCGGCGTGGACGCCGCATCGATAAAGCCGGGCAATCGACTTACCGGAGTTTATCATGGCCGCCATTGGCGTCATCGTCCTCTTCATTGCCGCGCTCGCGGCGATCAATTTCTTCGAATTCGGCCGGCTCGACTGACCCGTCAGGCGCTGACCCATGGCTGACCGCGGGGCTGCGCTGATCACCGGTGGCGCGCGGCGGATCGGCCGCGCCCTAGTCGCAGCCGCGGCTGAAGCCGGCTACGACGTCGCCATCCATGTCCGCGCCGTGAACGACGAGGCCGAGGCTGCCGCAGCGGAGGTCCGCGCCCGTGGCCGTAAGTCGACCATCGTATCTTGCGACCTTCGCAAGGAATCGGCCACCGTTGCCCTGGTTGGCGAGGTCGAAGCCGAGCTTGGGCCGGTCACGCTGCTGGTCAATTGCGCGAGCGTGTTCGAGGAGGACGCCTTCGCCGACATGAACCGTGCGTCCTGGGACGCCCATATGGAGACCAATCTGCGCGCGCCTTTGGTGCTGGCGCAGGTCTTTGCCCGCCGACTGCCCGAGGCTCGTGAGGGGCTGATCGTCAACATCTTGGATCAGCGGGTTCTGCGGCCCTCGCCAGAGTTTTTTTCCTATTCGCTGTCAAAGGCCGCGCTCTGGGACGCCACCCGGATGCTGGCCCAGACGCTCGCGCCCCGTATTCGAGTAAACAGCATCGGTCCTGGACCGACGCTGCCTTCGATCCACCAGGACCAAGCCGCCTTCGACGCCGAGGCAAAGAGCACTCTAATGCAGCGCTCAGTCAGCCCCGCTGAGATCGCCCAGGCCCTTCGCTATCTGATCGACGCTCGCGCCGTCACCGGCCAGATGATCGCCGTCGACGCAGGCCAGCACCTGGCCTGGCGAGCCTGATGGCGCTTCGAACTGCGATGACAAAGGTCTTCGTCGCCGGCCTGAAGGTGCAGGCCGAGATCGGCGTCTACAAACATGAGATCGGACGTGTGCAACCCTTGGTGGTCGATGTCGAGCTCGACGTCCCTGCCGTCAGCGCCGACCGCCTGTCCGAAACCCTCAATTACGAAACTATCCTTGAGGCTGCCCGCACGATCGCCGCCAGCGGTCACATTGAGCTTGTCGAAACCTTCGCCGAGCGTTTGGCGTACGCTTGCCTTGCTGACCCGCGCGTGACCGGCGCTCGAGTGCGGGTGGAGAAACCTCTGGCCCTGGCCCCTGACGCGGTCGCCGCTGGCGTGGAGATCACAGTCGTCCGCGATTGAAACCTTACGAAACCTTATCTGGCGCTTGTGCCCAGTTGAGGCATGATCGCGGCCCTCATGGAGGTGTCAGCGATGACCTACGGCGCCGAGTTTCCAACCACAGAAGACCGGGCCATGCCCGCGGTGATCTACGCCCTCTACATCCTGGGTATGTTCCACGGGCTGACGTTGATCATCGGCCTCGTCATGGCCTATGCCCTGCGCGGCGGCGCAGGACCTTTGAATGGCAGCCACTACACCTACATGGTCAGGACGTTTTGGACGTCGGTGATCGGGATGGCCATGGGCGCTGCCATCATGCTGGTCAGCGTTCCCTTCACCTTCATCCTGATCGGAATTCCCTTCCTTTGGCTGGGCGGCATGATTTGTGGCGCTGCATGGGTGTGGGCTCTGATCCGCAGCATCATTGGGGCCGTACGCCTCGCCGAGGGTGCGCCGATCGCAAACCCCTACGCCATGGGCTTCTGAGCGCGGCGGCCGTGTCCGCCGGGGTGCGACTGATCCCGAAACTCCTCGTGCAGTTCACGGCAATGATCGCCGTCTAAGGCGCGCTGCTGTTTGGGGCTGCAGGGACCTTCAGGTGGCCTTCCGCCTGGACCTATCTGGCCATCTTCGGGTTCGGGAATCTGGCCCTCAGCCTCTGGCTTGCCTGGGCCGACCCGGCCTTGCTTGCAGAACGGATGAAGCCGCCGGGCCAGAAAGACCAGAAGGCTTGGGACAAGCTGTTCTTCCTCGTAGTCGGTTTAGTCTTTCTGGCCTGGGTTGTGCTGCTGGGCCTCGATGCGCGTCACTTCAAATGGTCCGATATACCAGTCTGGGCCCAGGTGCTTGGGCTCTTGATGACCCTGGGAAGCTTCTTGGGCATCGCATGGGTCTACCGCACGAACAGCTTCGCCACCGCGGTGATCCGCATGCAGCCGGAACGGAAGCAGAAGGTTATCTCAACCGGTCCATATGCCTACGTTCGCCATCCGATGTACGCTTTTGGGTTATTCTCATTCATCGGCATGCCGCTGGCGCTCGGGTCGCTCTGGGGCCTTGCTGCCCTGCCGATAATGGTCGTGTTTCTGCACCTGCGCATACTCGGCGAGGAGCGCATGCTCAGGGCCGAACTCGAAGGCTACGAGGACTATGCCCGGCGCGTCCGCTGGTGCTACGCGCCCGGCCTCTGGTGACCGCTAGGCTGATACCAGCTCGCGCCGGACCATCTTGGCGTAGTCGTCCATCAGGCTGAGCGAGATGTTGCCCGGCCGGAAGGTGTGTTCGCCGATCTCGGCCACCGGCGTCACCTCGGCTGCACTGCCGGTCACGAAGCATTCGGAGAACCCGGACAGCTCTTCTGGACGGATGTGGCGCTCGACCACCTCGAAGCCTTTGGCCTTCGCCAACTTGATCACCGATTGGCGGGTGATGCCGTTCAGGAAGCAGTCGGGCAGCGGTGTGTGGATCACCCCATCTTGCACGAAGAACACGTTGGATCCGGTGCTTTCCGCCAGAAAGCCCCGGTAATCGAGCATCATGGCGTCGGTATACCCGGCCTTTTCCGCAGCGTGCTTGGAGATGGTGCAGATCATGTAGAGGCCGGTGGCCTTGGCGTGGACCGGTTCGGTTTCGGGCGATGGGCGCTTGTACTTGGCCCAGCACATGCGGATGCCCTTGGCCCGCTCCTCAGGCTTGAAGTAGCTCGGCCAGTCCCAGCAGGCTATCGCGACGTGGATCTTGGTATTCTGGGCCGAGACGCCAATCATCTCCGAGCCGCGCCACGCGATCGGGCGAAGGTAGGCGTCGGTCAGGTCGTTCTTGGCGCAGGTGTCCTTGCAGGCCTGATCGATCTGGGCCACCGTGAACGGGATTTTGAAGTCGAGGATCTCGGCGGACTTGAAGAGACGCTCGGTGTGCGCCGTCAGCTCGTAGATCTCACCCCCATACATCCGCTCTCCCTCGAATACCGCCGAGGCGTAATGCAGACCATGCGTCAGTACGTGCACCGTCGCCTCGCGCCAGGGCACGAACTGGCCGTCCAGCCAGATCCATCCATCGCGGTCGTCGAAGGGAACGAGAGACATTTGAGGGTGACCTCCTTTCGTGAGCTTCCTCTAGAAGCCTCCCAAGACCGCGGCGTCAAACAAAATGGGTCTCAGGCCCTGGAGAACTGGCTATGAACCCGCCGGCGAAAGCCCGCCACCTGCTGATCGTGGATGACGACGACCGGATCCGTGAACTGCTCAAGGAATACCTAGCCCGGTCCGGATTTCGGGTGACCGCAGCAGGCGGTGGCGCGGCGGCGCGCAAACTAGTCGGGATGCTTGATTTCGACCTCGCCGTCTTCGACGTCATGATGCCAGGCGAGGACGGATTTTCCCTGACCCGATGGCTGCGCGAGCAGAAGGGGCCGGCGGGCCGCACGCCTGTCCTGATGTTGACCGCCATGGGCGAGGCCTCCAACCGCATTGAAGGCTTGAAACTTGGCGCCGACGACTACCTGGCCAAGCCCTTCGAACCTGAGGAGCTTCTTCTGCGGATCGAGGCAATCCTGCGCCGTGCCCAGGACAGACCGGTGCAGGGTGGGCCCCTGTCGCTTGGCCGCTGCCAGTTCGATCCCGAGCGCGGAGAACTGACCAGCGACGGCGAGCCCGTGAAATTGACGGAGGCGGAAGTCGCCCTGCTGCGCCAACTCGCCCGCACGCCGGACGAGCCTGTCGAGCGCCTGGAGCTGGCCCGCGATAGCGTCGACCCCTCAGGCCGAGCTGTGGACGTGCAGGTGACACGGCTTCGGCGTAAGATCGAGGCCGACCCCAAGGCGCCGCGCTACCTGCAGACTGTGCGCGGCATAGGCTATCGATTGGCGCCTGACTGACATGGCTCGCCGCCCGCGCGTGATCGGCCGCTGGATCAAGCGGCAAATGCCGAAGACGCTCTTCGGCCGCTCGCTGCTGATCATCGTGCTGCCGGTGGCGATCATGCAGATCGCTGTCACCTACGTCTTCTTCGATGCTCACTGGGAAACGGTGACGAGCCGCCTTTCCGAGGGGCTTGCTGGTGACATCGCCTGGGCCGTCGAGAGCTATCGGGACGATCCCAGCCCGGGCGCCTTCGCCAAGCTATCCAAGCGGGCAGAGGATTCCATGAGCCTGTCGATCGCGCTCCAGCCCGGCCGCAAACTGCCAGCCGCGCGGCGTGACGAGCCGGTGCTGATCGAACCGTTCCTTGCTCCCATCGACCAGTCGTTGCAGCGCGCTTTAGCCGAGCGTCTGGATCAACCCTTCTGGTTCGACACGACCCGTTACCCGGCCTACGTCGACATCCGCGTGGCCGTTCCCGGCGGGGTCATGCGGGTGCTAGCCCCCCGTGACCGAGCTTTCGCGACCCAAGGGCACATCTTCGTGCTTTGGATGACGGTGGCGACGATCCTGCTGACCACA
>JAYUBY010000313.1:0-10681 GCA_043740635.1 Alphaproteobacteria bacterium | reverse complement strand
ACGCTGGAGGTGCTTCAGGCCGCGGGCGATACGCCGGGCCTGCTTGGCGCATCGCTCGTGGAGCTGCTCGGACGATCCGCCACCGACATTTTTCGAAGCGACCAGGTGGAAAACCTGCGTGCGCTCGCCGCGGGCTCGGGGCTTACGAAGCCGCGCCATTTGCTCGATCCGCTTCTGCGCGTCATGCCCGACCAGCCTCTCGATGCGAGCCTGCACCGCAGTGGCGGTTCGCTTGTCCTGGAATTCGAGGCAGCTGACACCGCAGACCGCTTTGCCGCCGATCCGCTCGCCGGCGTACACGAGATGGTCCAGGGGCTCGATGCGGCGGTCACGCTGCAGGCCCTTTGCCAGCTTGCTGCTGACAAGGTGCGCGACGTCGCCCGATATGACCGTGTTTTGGTCTACCGTTTCATGCAGGACGACTCCGGGTGGGTGATCGCCGAAAGCCGGGAGGACCATCTCGAACCGTTCCTCAACCTGCACTATCCGGCGGCGGATATTCCACCGCAGGCGCGCGCGCTCTATGTGAAGAATTGGCTGCGGCTGATCACTCAGGTCAACTACGACCCCGCTCCGCTCACCCCGGTTGACAATCCGCGCACTGGACAGCCGTTGGACATGAGTCAGGCGATCCTGCGCGACGTGTCGCCTATCCATCGGGAGTACCTGCGGAACATGGGTATCGATGCCTCGATGTCGATCTCGATTATCCGCCACGGAAAGCTCTGGGGGCTCATTGCGTGCCACAACTACAGCCCACGGATACTGCCACGACACCTGCGCGCGATCTGCGAGCTGTTCGGCTCGATGTTCTCATTGCAGCTCGAGGCGCGGGAGAACGGCGAGCAGTTCGAAGAACGACTAGCCAGTCGCATGGTGCTGCAGAACCTGATGCTGAACCTGGCCGGCGCCGACGACTACGCCGTTGGGCTCACCCAACAATCGCCTAACTTGCTCGACTACATACATGGTGGCAACGCCTCTGCTGACGGGTCGCGACAAGGCGGCGTCGCCGTCAGCGTGAAGGGACAGCTCACCTTTCTGGGAACTACACCGGCTCAGTCGCAAATCGAGTCCCTGATTGAATGGCTGAACTCGCGTATTCCCAAGGATGAGAGTGTGTTTTCCACCGACAGGCTGGGCGAGCTTTGGCCTCAGGCCGCAGCCTTCGCCGGCGAATCGGCTGGCATCTTGGCAATCTCGGTGTCTCCTGAACCGTCTGACTTCATCATCTGGTTCAGGCCCGAAATCGTGGCGACCGCCAGTTGGGCCGGCGAGCCCAAGAAACTGGTGACCAGTGGACCGAATGGCGACCGGCTAAGCCCCCGGAAATCGTTCGAGGTCTGGAAGGAAACGGTCCGCGGTCGCTGCCTGCCCTGGACGCCAGCTGATATCGACGCGGCCTTCGACCTGCGCGTGTCCCTCCTGCATGTCGTGTTGCGGCGCATCAACACTGCGGCCCGCGAACGCAAGCGGGTGGCGGACCGCGACCAGCTGCTGATGGCTGAGTTGGACCATCGCGTGAAGAATACCATCGCCAATATTCAGGCGCTCGTCGTGCAGACCAGCCGAAGCGCCGATACGCTCAGCGGATTCGTCGAAGGCCTGGATGGCCGAATCCAATCGATGGCCAAGGCCCACAGCCTGCTCTCGCAGAGCCGCTGGGAGGGGGTCTCGATCGACCGGTTGCTACGCGAGGAACTCAACCCCTACGCCAACGGACATTTCGCCGTGACGCTCAGCGGAACGGATGTGCTGCTGACACCGAAATCGGCGCTGTCCCTGTCGCTTGCGATCCACGAATTGGCGACGAACGCGGCCAAATTCGGTGCTCTGCTTCGGTCTGGCGGCCGAGTCGCGGTGCATTGGGGCCGTGCCGCAGACGGCGGCATCGAACTGTCATGGAGTGAAGCCGGGGGGCCGCCCGTGGCGCCACCCACGCGGCGCGGCTTCGGCTCTACGCTTATCGAGCGCGCGCTGGCGATGGAGACCGGCGGGAGAGCCAACATCCATTACCGACAGACCGGTGTCCTGTGCGAAATCTTCTTACCCTTGTCGTCGGTCTCTCAATCCGAGGTTGACGGCCAATCGTCGACCGCCAATGCACCAGTGGTCGTCGAGATGGCGCCAGAAACCGTCTTGGAAAAATTTCGAATTTTGGTCGTCGAGGACTCGTTTCTCATCGTTGTGTCACTTGAAGGTCTGTTCGACGATCTTGGATGGGAGATTGTCGGCCCGGCGACGCGCAAAGTCGACGCGATGACCCTGGCTCAGTCGGAATCTTTCGATGCAGCGGTCCTAGACGTCAATCTCGACGGTGATATGTCCTGGGATGTTGCCGCTCTGCTCAAGAAGCGAGGCATCCCGTTTGTCTTCAGCACGGGCTATGATGTCACCAGCCTGTTGCCGGGCTTCCTTGCGGGTAGCCTGGTGGTCGGCAAGCCGTTTCGAGACGGTGAACTGGAGCAACGTCTTCGTCAGGCTATAGCGGCATCGCGGGCTGAGCGGCTAACGCTCAACGCCGGTGCCGTTCGCTCTTCCTGACAAAGCCGGAATCCACCTCGATCTCCCTCGAATGTTTGGACTACCCTGGATTGGGGCAGAACTCGGTGAGATCAAGAGTCTTCAGATCTCGTCGCCGAGCATCGTCCGGAGCCGTCGAATCGCCAGCCGCAATCGGGACTTCACCGTGCCAAGGGGCAGTTTCAAGGCCGTGGCGATTTCGGTGTGCGGGTGCTCATCGAAGAACGACATGCGCAGCACTTTGGCCTGCTCGGAAGGCAGTTCGTCTGAGGCCGATCGGATTCGGGTTGCACGCTCAGGCTTTGTCAGCCCAAACTTCAGCACTCACTAACCGGTGCATCCTAGTCGGGCCACATGGCCCGCTCCACGAACCCATTCCGCTACTTCGACAGCTCGCCCGAGGTGATCCGCCTCGTGGTGATGATGTACGTGAAGTACCCGCTGTCCCTGCGAAACGTGGAGGACCTGCTCTTCGAGCGCGGCATCGACATCTGCCACGAGACGGTGCGGCTCTGGTGGAACCGGTTCGGTCCGATGTTCGCCGCCGAGATCCGCAAGAAGCGGGTCGATCGGATGCGGTGCCATACCCACTGGCGATGGCATCTCGGCGAGGTCTACGTGAAGATCAACGGCGAGATGCACTACCTGTGGAGAGCCGTCGATCACGAGGGCGAGGTGCTGGAATCCTATGTCACCCAGACCCGTGACAAGGGGGCGGCCCTTAGCTTCATCAAGCGGGCCATGAAGCGGCACGGACAACCCCAGACCGTCGTCACCGACGTCCTTCGCTCCTATGGCGCCGCCCTCAAGGAGATCGGCAACGCTGATCGTCAGGAGGTCGGCCGCTGGCTCAACAACAGGGCTGAAAATTCACACCAGCCGTTCCGGCGACGAGAACGCGCGATGGAGCGGTTTCGCAGAATGAAGACCCTCCAGAAATTCGCTGCCGTACACGGCACGGTCCACAACCACTTCGCTCAGGAACGCCACCTCATCAGCAGAGACCTCTACCGCGAACGACGCTCAGCCGCACTGGCTGAATGGCGGGAGGTCATGGGCTAGAGCCAGGCGCGGGTTGGGCCAGTGCGCCTGATTGGAGATGAGTTGCCGTTGGACTGACAGCACCCACCGGTGCACTTACACGGTCAACGCTGCGACCACCGCCTCGAGGACGGCGCGCGCCTTGCCGCGCATTTCGTCATCCGTCGCGTCCTGGATGGGGTGATCCACCAGCACATAGCGCGCGCCGTCCATGCCCAGCGCCTTGCGCTGGACCTCGGCGGCCTCGGCGAATTCGCTGGAGGCGATGGAAACGGCGGGAAGACCCTGGATCTCGAACCATACAGTGTCGTGCAGACTGCACGTCGTGCATGATCCTCAATCGGCGAGAGCTTCCACAAGGACGCTGCATTCCGACTTGATCAGCAGGCGCAAGTCCGAGGGACAGGGCTTGGCGAAGGTGGGTTTCGCATAGCGCCGGGTCTCGACGTCCGGATAGCGGGCCGCCAGCAGGCGCTCCAACTCGTCCAGCAGGACGTCGCCGCGCGGCTTGCTGATGTCCAGCAGGCCGATCACCCCTGAGATGTTCCCGGTCCGCGGCGTGATCTGCCGCGCGACGGGCACCCGCTCGTCAGTAGGATCCAGGATTGTCGTCATCGCCGTCCTCCGAAGTTATCTATCGAGGCTATCAGCAATCGATTTTTATGGAAACGACCGCCGAGCCGGCCGCACCGGTGACCCAGCCGTGGAAGGCGGCGGAAAACTTTCCCGCCTCCGAGCCCGCGACCACGATGTGAATGAATTTGTCGCTGGCGAACTTCGGGGCCGGCGCCGCCAGCTGGGCCTCGGTCATCTTGGCTGCGGAGGCCAGCGGGATACCGGCGCCGGAGATTTCGTTGGCGACCATCTCGCGTAGCGGGCGTGACGTCACCGCCTGGATCCGGTCGCGCAGCCGCGCCTTGGAGTAGGCCCCGTCGGACATCAGCGTGCGGACGTGCTCCGGGCAGACCACCAGCAGTGCGTCGACCGGCATGCGGTGAATCTTGGACAGGAACATACCTTCGAGACCCAGGCCCAGCGAGCCGGCGATCTGGTCCGGCTTGCGGGACTCTTGGTCGACGATCTGCACCGGGCCGCTGGTCATGGCGAAGGCGGTCACCACCGAATCCTCGCGCTGGAAGCCGCGCTCCACGTGCAGGGGATCCCAGGGCGAGCCCTCCTCCCATTCCGCGAAACACATGGTGAACTTCATCGGGCTGCTCATGGTCGAGCGGTCTACGCCTCCCGGCCGGGCCCCGCCCAGGTTGCGGACGACCAGCCGGAGCGCGCGGCCGATGGTGGCGTTGGCGCGGTTGCCGTTGCCGAGCGCGGCCAGCTTCATGTTCATGCCGATCCGCTGCCGGATCGGGCCGCTGACCACCAGCACCGGCGACGCGCCCATGGTGGTGGCGGTCACGCCGTGCATGTTGAACTCGTCGGTGCAGACGGCCTCGACCGCGGCGATCACCACCGGCAAGTACCCGGGCCGGCAGCCGGCCATGACGGCGTTGATGGCGATCTTCTCGACCGTGGCCGGCGCCATGTTGGGCGGGACGACCGCCACGATGTCCTGGGGATCGCGGGTCGTGCCGGACAGCATGCGCAGCACCCGCTCCGGGGTCGGCGGGACCACCGGCAGGCCATCGCTGAAGCCTTGGTCGAACATAAATTCGTCGATGTCGTCGGCGCTAGCGATCTCGATCCGCCGCGCCCGGATCGGGCTGCCCTCGGCCTCGGCCAGCAGGCGGTCGTGGATGTCGGGGTCCAGGTGCTTCGAGCCGCAGCCCGGGCGCCAGTCAGGCAGGTCCGCCCACGCCACCGGAGCGGCCGGCGCCTTAAGCTCTCTGGCGATCTGTTGGGCGAGGGCTTCCCATTCCTGGCGGACGAACCCTTCGAGGGGCGCCCGCGGCGCGCCCTCGGCCCCGATCCAGTACACCGCCGGCACGATGTCGAAGCCCCAGGCCAGCGAGGTCCTGAGCGCGCTGTCGTCCAGGATCGGCAGGGTCAGGCCATGGCGATCCCTCAGGATGGCGTTGCCGTCGGCCGACTGTCCCAGCATCCAGATGTCGGCCAGATCACCCCAGGCCCGGTGGAACGCCTCCAAGACCGGCGCGGCCAGGTTGCAGGTTTTGCAGTCCTCCTTCACGAAACAGATCAGGCTGGGCCGTCCCGTGGGAAACGCCCGGGCCTCGCCCGTCAGGTCGCGTAGCGAAAAGGCCGGTGGGGTTGCGGTCATGGGGCCATCCTCATCGTGCGGGGCTGGCGGAGGTGGATGGGAATCGAACCCACCACACGCCTTTGGGACGTGTCACCGGTTTTGAAGACCAGGGAAGCCACCAGACTCCAGTCACCTCCAACACCCCCGACACTAGAGCGGGTTACGTGGAATGCCGAAGCGGTTTTGCGCGTCGGCCACCTGGCGCACGTCGCCGTGGCGGACGGTCGCGCCGCGAGCGTCGAGGAACTCCAGAGCCGGCACGATGAACTTCCGTGACGTCGCCACAGCCGCCCGCGCCTCGCCGGTGGTGAACGCGGCCGGCGGCGGGAAGGCCCGGCGCAGGGCCTCGACCGCGTCATTCAGCGCCTCGGCGTGGAAGACCAGAGTCTGGCGGAGCGCGACATTGCGCAATGATACCAGCCGCCCGGACTCGACCAGGAGGCCGACCAGCGCGGGATCGTCCGAGCCCGGGTCAGCCAGTCTGCCGATGTCCGGCGGCGTCATGCTCCCCGCCCGAAACGCCGCCTCGATCCGCTGGAGGCGCGACAGCGCGGCCGCAGAGAGGGCGGCGAACGGGTCGTGGTCGCGGAGCGCTACCTGTCCGGCCTCAAGCCGGATCTCGCCGTCCGCCGCCAGGCGCGACTCGACAAAGGCCCTGAGTTCGCGGGGCATCGCGCGGTCAAGACTGCCGCGGACGGCGCCCAGCGAGACCGACGCCCGCGCCGGCTGCTGACGGTGGGCCTCGGCGAGCCGGTCCAGGTAGGCGTGCCGCGCGTCGGCGACCGCGGCCCCGGTCGCCATGAGGTCGGCGTCGAGGGCTTCGAAAACGAGGCCCAGATGATCCCGGACCTCGGCGACTGGGCGCCGCGACAGGCGCGCCGCCTCGGCCACCGACACGGCGCCGCGCTTCGCCAGCTCGGAGGCGATCTCGTCCAAGCCGCCCCCAACGACGGCGCTCAGCAGGGCGTGGCGGGCCTCCATCGTTCGGACCCGCAGCGGCGGCCCCGCTGGGTCTAGCACTACGACGCCGCCGATCGTCTCGACCGGGGAAGGCCGGCGCAGGATGGCGCGCTGGCCGACATGGGCGATCACGGGGGAGTAGAACCGCAACTGGGCCAGCCCCCGCCCGCCCGGCGCGATCGCGGCCGCCGCGATCAGCCGCACCTTGCCAATGTCCTGGCGCGCGCCCCACATCACCCGCACCTCGTCCGTCGACTTGAGTGGCCGGGCGCTGTCCGGCGCGACGGTGAGGTCGACATCGACCAGCAGGCTGGATTCATAAACCCCCGGCGCACACAAGACTTCGCCCGCTTTCACGTCGTCGGCGGGCACGCCGCGCAGGCCAACCGCCACCCGTCCGCCGGGCTGGGCGACTTCGGTGCTCTGCCCGTGGACCTGCAGCTGCCGCAGGCTGACCCTTCGCCCGGACGGTTCGAGCACGGCCTCCGCGCCCGCCACCAGCGCGCCGCCCTGCAGCGTGCCGGTGGCGACCGTGCCGGCCCCCGAGACACTAAACACCCGATCCAGGGGCAGATAGGGCCCAGGCAGCCGATCGGGCGAAGGACTTCGGGCGGTCAGCGCCTGCAAGGCGTCGTGCAGCTCGTCCAGTCCCGCGCCGGTCACCGACGAACAGAACACCACCGGTTCCTCCGCGAGGAAGGTGTCGTTCAGCTCCAGGGCGATCTGCTTGCGAACGCCGGGCCAGGCGTCCGTGGCGAGCAGGTCCGCCTTGGTGACCGCCACGAGTCCGGTCCGCAGGCCCAGAAAGCCGGCGATACGCAGATGTTCCCGCGTCTGGCGGCCGAAACCCTCGGTGGCTGACACGACCAGCAGCGCGGCCCGCGCGCCGGTGGCGCCCATGACCATGGCCCGGATGAAGTCTTCGTGTCCGGGGGAATCGACGAAATCGACCCCGCCGGAGGGAT
Organism: Alphaproteobacteria bacterium; assembly: GCA_043740635.1. Taxonomy (GTDB): domain Bacteria; phylum Pseudomonadota; class Alphaproteobacteria; order Caulobacterales; family Caulobacteraceae; genus Phenylobacterium. The sequence goes on along the minus strand of JAYUBY010000313.1, from coordinate 2,977 downwards.
AGTCGCGCCATGCGAACCCCAGCGTGATCGAGAGCCCCCGCGCCCGCTCCTCCGGCAGCCGGTCGGTTTCGATGCCGGTGAGCGCCCGGACCAGCGCGGTCTTGCCGTGATTGACGTGGCCGATCACCGCCACACTGAGGGGTGCCGTATCGGTCATCCCGCGGGTCGCGTGGTTGGGGAGGGCATCGATGACTCCCTACGTCGAACCGCGCCGGCCGTCATCCGCCGCGCTTGCCCCGGGACTTCCGAGGTCTGTACAGTCGGCTGTCAAAGGGAGACTTAACCGTCGCGCTCAGGGGCCCCCCGGTCGAAAATCCGGACCCGCGCCGCCGCCTGCCGGCGGTGGGGGTGGTCTGCGATGACCCCGCCGCCCGCCCGCTGGAAGCTCGGTTCGGGCCGGCCGCGGTGGCCACGTGCGTGCGCGCCGTGCTGGCGGAGGCGAGGGCCCAGCTCTCGATCGATCCGCTGGCCGTGCCGTCGATCACAGACTTGCTGGAGGCCGCCGGGCGCCGGCTGACGGATGGGGCGCGCGAGACGCTGTTTTCGGTAATCAACGCCACCGGCGTGGTGATCCACACCAACCTTGGCCGGGCCCCACTGGCGCCGGAGGCCGTCGCCGCGGTGCAGGCGGCCGCCGGCTACGGCAACCTCGAGCTTGACCTCGACAGCGGCCGCCGCGCGTCGCGCCATGAGCATCTCGACGGCCTCATCGCCGAGGTGTCCGGCGCCGAGGCCGGACTGGCGGTCAACAACTGCGCCGGCGCCGTCCTGCTGGCGATGGCGGCGGTTGCCGGGCGCGCGCCGGTCATCGTCTCCCGTGGCGAACTGGTGGAGATCGGCGGCGGGTTCCGGGTGCCCGACGTCGTGGCCCAGAGCGGGTCGGCGCTGGTTGAGGTCGGGACGACCAACCGGACGCACTTGCAGGACTATGAGCAGGCGCTCCGCGGTCACCCGGACGCCAAGGTGATCCTGCGTACCCATCCCAGCAACTTCCGGATCACTGGCTTCACCAGCGCCCCGGCCCTCGACACCCTGGCCCACTTCGCCCACGCCCATGGCCTGCTGTTGGTCGAGGATCTGGGCGGCGGGGCGCTGGTCGACCTGTCAGCCTACGGGATCGCCGACGAGCCGATGGTGCAGGCCAGTCTCCATGCCGGGGCCGACCTGGTGCTGTTCAGCGGCGACAAGCTGCTGGGCGGACCCCAGGCCGGGATCGCAGCCGGGCGCCGTGAACTGGTAGACCGGCTGGCGCGCCATCCGTTGGCCCGGGCGCTGCGGCTGGACAAGCTTTCGGTGGCCGCCCTGGCCGCCACGCTGCGACTCTATCGCCCACCGGCCGACCCGACCGAGCGGGTGCCTGTGCTGCGAATGCTGACCCAGCCGGTTGAGGTCATGGCGGCACGCGCCGAGGCGCTCATGAGCCGGATCGCCGGCCTCCCCGCGCTGGCGGCGGATATCCGGAATACCCTCTGCTTCGCGGGCGGCGGCGCCATGCCGATGCACGCGCTCCCTGGCCGAGCCGTTGCCCTGCGCAGCGGCCGCTTCAGCGCCGAGGATCTTGCTCGTCGCCTGCGCACCGGCGCGACGCGGGTGCTGGGTCGCATCGAGCAGGACCTAGTCCTGCTCGAGCTGCGGACGGTCGCCGACGCCGAGCTTCCGGCGCTCGTTGAGGCGATCCGCGCCGCATCTTGAGACGGTGTAGTCAGGGCGTAGTCAAATTAAGCGACGAATGCAGTATTCGGGATCCCAGTTGACCGCAGCGCGGCGCGACGCCGACAGAATACTCCAGCAAGAACAGACGGCCAAAATCGGCCCTTCGCCGGGTCGTGTCCCCGGACGTGGTGTAGCACCCCGGCGGTAGCGGAGCCAACGATTTCGCCTCAGGCGCGGTTGCCCGGTCGCATCGCCTTCGGCTGGACGGGCGGCCCGCTGCGGATGGTTCCGCGCTTGCAGATGGGCGGCTGCTGACGATAGCAACGCCGGTTCAGCCCGAATGGATCGATTACAACGAGCACCTCACTGAATATTGCTATCTCAAGCTGTTCGGCGATGCGACCGACGTGGTGCTCGGCATTGTCGGCGCAGGGCAGGACTATGTCTCGGCGGGCTTTTCCTGGTACACGGTGGAGACACATATCCGCCATCTGGGCCAAGCGCGGCTGGGCGAGCCCATCGAAGTGCGCACCCGCGTACTGACGGCAGACAGCAAACGCTTGCATCTGTTCCACGAAATGGTCAGCCTGAATCAGGATGCGGCGATCGCCACGGCCGAGCATATGTTGGTGCATGTCGACGCCAAGGCCGAGAAATCGGCGCAGGCTCCGCAGGCTATGCAGGATAAGGCACAGGCCCTCGTCCGCGGCCAAGCGCACTTGCCCCCGCCAGAGGGCATGGGCCGTCAGATCAAAATGCCCAGCTGAACTGCCAGGGGAGGGTGATACCGCATGGCCTTGGTTGAATCGCGCTCGATCGATTACATTCCGCTGGCCGAGCGGCATGGCGAGGTGCGGCACCTATGGCCGGTGTGGTTCGTGGGCGACGCACATCTGGCGACACTCGCCACCGGGGCAATCAGCGTTACGGCCGGGCTCGGCCTGTTCTGGTCGAGCCTGGCGGTGATCGGAGGCTGCGTGCTCGGCACAGTGCTAATGGCGCTGCATTGCTCGCAGGGGCCGCATCTGGGCCTGCCACAGATGATCCAGTCGCGCCCGCAGTTCGGATATCTGGGAGCCCTGCTCGTCTGGGTAGTCGCGCTTGTCACTTACATCGGGTTCAACGCGCTGAACCAGTCGCTCGCTGCCAGCACGGCCAAGGAGCTGGTCGGGCTTCCAAAAACGACGACAATCCTGGTCTTTGCGGCCCTGGCCACTTTCGTAGCGGTCATCGGCTATGACCAGCGGGGCGCGTTGTTCGGGGAGCTTGGGTTGGAGGTGGCGTGAGGCGTTGAAGAAAATTTCTACCGCCAAGGCGCAAAGGG
>JAYUBY010000312.1:0-6495 GCA_043740635.1 Alphaproteobacteria bacterium | reverse complement strand
CGCGCGGCGGCGGGCGCAGGCGGTTGCGGTTGTAGTCTTGGATCACCGGCCCGCGGGCGCTGGGCCCCAGGTAGCCACCACGACGCGGCGCTGCGCTGTAGGCACTCGGCGGCGGGCCATTGCCCCGCGGATCATAGCGGGGATCGACCTGCTGTTCTGACCGGTACTCTGATCGGGGGTCAACCCTCGGGTCGCTTCTCGGATCATAGTTCCCGCCACCACGGTTTTCCTGGAATCGATAGGGCTGGGCCGCCGGCGCCTGCCGATTAGGCGCGACACGGCGTTCCCCGCCACGCCCAGCGGGCTGCTCGCGGCGATCGTTGCTGTGTTCCTCCTTCGCCACAGCGGAGCCGGCCATAGCCAGTGGTCCGGCTACCAGGGCGACGGCGGCGAAGAGGGAGATCAGGCGGCGCATTTCGCCAATCATCCTCAAAAACGAGTCCTCGGTCGATGATTACAATGTCACGCGCGCCTGAACTGCGCCTGAACAAGTTCACTGAGTGGCCGGTGTAGATTCCGCCTTGTCCGAGCGGCGGGCTTCGCCATCTATCGATCAACAAGAAGCGCCAAGGGAGAGAGACGACATGGTCCAGCCGATTGAGGTCCACTATTGGCCGACGCCCAATGGGCACAAGATCACGATCGCTCTCGAGGAGATGAAGCTTCCCTACGAGATCAAACCGGTGAACATCGGCCGCGGCGAGCAGTTTACGGCCGGCTTCCTCGCCATCAGTCCCAACAATCGCATGCCGGCCATCGTCGACCCTGAAGGGCCTGACGGAAAGCCGATCTCCGTCTTCGAATCCGGCGCGATATTGCAATATCTTGGTCGCAAGACCGGCCAGTTCTTTCCGGCGGACGAGCGCGGCCGTGTTGAGGTCGAGGAGTGGCTCTATTGGCAGATGGCCAATCTCGGCCCGATGGCGGGTCAGGCGCACCATTTCCGCGGCTATGCCCCCGCAATGATCTCTGACCAGCGGCAGGTGGCCTATGGCGCCATTCGGTACACAAACGAAGTGGAGCGGCTCTACGGCGTCCTAAACACGCGTCTGGCAGGCCGCGACTACGTCTGTGGCGACTTATCTATCGCTGACATGGCCGCATGGCCTTGGACGGTACCGTGGAAACTGCAGGGCATCACTCTTGCAGACTTTCCGCACCTCGCCGCCTGGTTCGAGCGGATGCGGGAGCGGCCTGCAGTCGCCAAGGCGATGCAACTTGGCGAGGATCTACGGCGGGGTCCAGGCCTGCAGCAATCCGGCAAGGAAGCCGAAGAAGCTCGTAAGATGCTGTTCGGTCAAAGAGCGCGCTAGTTCGGCGAACACGACCTGCGACCTGGCGCCGCGCTCGCCAACATGAAGCGCGGACAACGGCGCTCTTAACCATGTGTTCAGCGCAGACCTGTTTCTCTGCATGCGACAAAGGGCTGGGAAGGCGCTCCAGAACGGGGCTTCCGCCGGCCAGAACAGGGATGAAGGTCATGCTTGCTCAAGTGCAAGTCGCCGATGCGGGACTGCCGCTGCCAGGCCCAGAAGCGACCGGCGACGAACTTTTCCGTTTGGGACTCCTATATTCGACCGGTCAGGGCGGTGCGCCGCTGGACTATGTTTCAGCGCACATGCTGTTCAATCTGGCCGCCATGCGCGGTTCGATGGAAGCCAAGGTGTACCGCAAAGAAATCTCTGAAGAGATGGCTTCCGACGAGGTCGCCGAGGCACAGCGTCAGGCGCGCGAATGGCTCGCCCACGGTTGAGGCGGGAGCTATCGCCAGGGATGAAGAAGCCCCGGCGCTTGGCCGGGGCTTTCTCGAACTTTAGCTGACGTCGTTTAGGCGAGCGCCGCGACGCTGCGGCGACGGCGAAGCTCCGCCCCAACGCCTCCAAAGCCCAGGATCATCAGAGACCAGGACGCCGGCTCAGGCACCCCGCCGGTCAGCCCCAGAGCGTTGCCGATACCGGACGATCCGCTGTCATACCCGCGCACGTCGATGCTTTGACGTCGTGCCCAGAAGAGCTGCCAAGCGTCTCATCGAGATTAGTTCCGCCAGCCTTTCGATAAGGTTTGCAGGCCTCCGGGGCTCGCGGCGTGGCTGTGTGATTCCGCTCGAGTAGGTTCAGTTCCGCGCCTCAAAATACGACTCTCGCGCCGGTCGCCGTTGCCGGACGCCCGGCCTTTCGGCTATGGAGTGCCTCCCATTCGATAAGCCTCGGGCGCGCACGGCGTAATCCGTCCGCCCAGCGATTGAAGGGGCGGGAGAAAACCCGAGTGAAAACAAATGGTGACGTGGCCGAGTGGCTGAAGGCAACGGTTTGCTAAATCGTCATACCCGAAAGGGTATCCAGGGTTCGAATCCCTGCGTCACCGCCAATACCTATTGATATAATATACTAATTTGGAAATTGTTGATGAAGGCCCCACCACGAACCCCACTTCCGGCGAGCCCCTCCTTGCGTATTTCATCGCGATTAGACGACAGGCTCAGTCGAATCTCACCCTTAGCTCAGCGCCAAAAATCGGAAGCTCGCACCACGACCAGGCCGGGCCGTTCTCTGCCCAGGCAGCCCCTTTACGACCTTCGGTTGAGTCTAAAGAAAAACTCGTCTCTCCGGCGATTAGTCAGTTGTGTGGGCGGCGTCAGGTGACTGCGGCGCGGGCGCGAAACTCAGGACGGTCCCATGCACGGGCTGCGAGGATGTCGCACATTGCGTGGGCGGCGTCCCAGACCTCGGAGTAGCCCAGGAATAGCGGCGAAAAGCCGAAGCGGGCGATATTGGGCGCGCGGAAATCACCGATGATCCCTTGGGCGATCATTGCCTGGACGACGGCGTAGGCCTCCGGATGCCCGAATGAGACATGCAGGCCGCGATGGCTGGCCTCACGCGGACTTGCGAGCGTCAGTTCCGGATCGGCGGCTCGGCCCTCTATCTCGGCGATGAACAGGTCGGCCAGCGCCAGGCCTTTGGCCTCAACGAGCGCCGGATCGGCCTCCAGCTGCAGGTCGACGCCCGCCTCCAACGCCGCAAGGCCAAGGATCGGCGGCGTGCCGGTAATTTGACCGCGGATATCGCGCGCTCCGCGATAGCCGTCCTCAAAGGCGAAGGGCTCGGCGTGACCCATCCAGCCCCAAAGGGGCGAGCAGATCCTGGCTTGATGTCGCTCGGCCACGAACAGAAAGGCCGGCGCCCCCGGGCCCCCGTTCAAGTACTTGTACCCGCAGCCAACGGCCAAGTCTGCGCCAACGCCGTTCAGGTCCGCCATAACCGCGCCGGCGGTGTGGCAGAGGTCCCATATCACCAGCGCTCCCTTGGCGTGAGCCGCAGCAGTGACGGCGGCCATGTCCCAACGCTGGGCCGACTTGTAGTGGACGTGGGTCAACACGACCGCGGCGGTGTCTTCATCGATCGCGGCGACCACCTCGGCCGGTGGGAGGGCCTTTAGCTGCACGCGATCTCCGAGCAGATTGGTCAGGCCCTGGAGGGCGTAGAGGTTCGTAGGAAAGCTGCCGGTCTCCGAAAGCAGCGTTTTGCGGTCGGGACGCAGCGAGAGCGCGCCTGCAGCCAGCTTGAAGAGGTTTACCGATGTCGAGTCGGCGACCACGACCTCGCTCGCCTTCGCGCCGATCAGCTGGGCGAGTTTACCGCCGACCCGGCCGGGAGCTTCGATCCATTTGGCGCTGTTCCAGCTCCGCACCAGACCTTCGCCCCACTCGCGCCGCGAAACCTGCTCTAGGCGCTCGTGTGTGCTGAGCGGCGGAGGGCCCAGCGAGTTGCCGTCCAAATAGATTACCCCGCTGGGCAGATCGAACGCGTCGCGGAAGCGCGCCAATGGATCGGCCACGTCGAGACCTTGCGCATCTTCGCGGGTCACGGTTGCGACTCTGGACAGGGCAGGAGCATCTAGGGTTCTTAGAGCGCCCCGTGGTGGTCAGGAAGGGGCGTCTACTGGAAGGGATCAAGCGCATGGCTGTCCGCGAGCGGGCGTTCCGGTTCGAAGGCGCGGGTGGCGCTGATATCGCAGGCTTCCGCTGGACCGACGACACAGTCACGCCGCACGCCGTCTTGATCGTGGCGCACGGCATGGGAGAACATGCTCGTCGCTATCTGGCTCCGCTCGCGTCCCTGATCGCCACCGGCTGGGCGATCTACGCCCAGGACCATCGCGGTCACGGCCTTACAGCTGGTACGGCCGAAGCTCTCGGCGATTTTGGCGAAAACGGCGCCCAACTGATCGTTGAGGACCTGCACCGGCTGACATCCTTGGCACACGCGGAGCATCAGGACCTGCCGCGAATACTTCTCGGTCACAGCATGGGTTCCTTTTTGGCCCAGGCCTTCGTGTTCGATCATTCCAGGGCTATCGACGGCCTTGTGCTGTCGGGCACTGCAGCCTTCGGCGACCGCACCGACGGTCCGCGGCGATTGGACGAGGTGAAAGTGGAGGGCGTGACGCCACGCACACCATTCGACTGGTTGTCCAGAGACCCGGCTGAGGTTGATGCCTATATCGCTGATCCGCTATGCGGGTTTTCTCCCAAACCCGGCGGCGATAATGGCTTTGGCCGGCTCGCCGCAAGAATCAGGGACCCAGTCGAGATCGCCAAAATCCGCAAGGACCTGCCCATCTACATTTTTGTCGGCGACAAGGACCCCATCAACCAAGGCTTGGCTCTGCTCAAACCTCTGGTCGACCGATACCGCGATGCGGGTCTCACGCGAGTTGAGGTGAAGGTCTATCCCGAAGGTCGGCATGAGATGCTAAATGAGACCAATCGCGCCGAGGTGGTAGCCGATCTCACTGTTTGGCTGGAGCGCGTCGCGGGCTGACGCGTGCGGCGTCGCCGTGCTTAGTTGCCCGCAGTATTTGAACGATGATGATTTGGCGCGGACACAGATCCGCCCGAGGGGGAAATTCCAAGATGCGCAAACCGACCCACTTCGCCATGGCCTCGGTCTTGGCGCTGAGCTTGGCCGCGGGCATGACCCGTGCCGCCGAAAAGCCCGTCGCTAAGCCCACGGCCGCCGCGCCCTACAAGTGGCCGGGCCTGCCGCCGGGCGCGATCGAGGAAATCGCAACGATGCGTGACGGGACGCCGCTTGCTGGCAACGTCTTCAAGCCTGCGGGGACCGGCCCATGGCCCGTTGTCATGACGCGCACGCCCTATCTGAAGGACGGCCGCATCGACAAGGGGCATGACCCGGACGGTTCAAAGACGCGCGAAGCTTTGGTCAAACAGGCTAAACACTACACCGACGCGGGGTTCGTCTTCGTACTCCAGGACGTGCGCGCAAAGGGCCGATCCAAGGGATTCTATGCGGCCTTCGAGAACGACGTCGAGGATGGCTACGACAGCGTTGAGTGGGCCGCCAAACAGCCCTGGAGCAATGGAGAGATCGGCCTCTCCGGCGGGTCCGCCATGGGCATCACCTCCAATGAAGCCGCGATGGCGGCCCCGGCTCACTTGAAGGCGGCCTATGTGGTCGTGGCCCCTTACGATCTGCTGCAGAACAGTTATCCGGGCGGAGCCCTCAAGGAAAAGGACGTGCTGGGATGGTCGAAGGGGCAGGGCGTCGCCGACGACGTGCTCGACCAACAGCGCAGACGGGTGACGGACGACATCTTCTGGAACCGGTCGGCGATGAGCACGAACCGCAAGTACATCCAGATCCCGATCTACAACGTCGGCGGCTGGTACGACATCTTCAACCACGGCAACATTTCGAACTTCGAATACCTACAGAACGAGGGCGCCATGGGCGCGCGGGGAAATCAGAAGCTGATGATGGGCCCCTTCGGTCATGGTCCCCTGAGCGGCAATCTGGAATATCCCGGCTTCGACCGCCTGGCCTTGGCCAGCGACCAGGAAATCCGCTGGTTCAACTACTGGCTGAAGGGCGAGCAGAACGGCATCATGGATGAGCCGCCGGTCAGCTACTATATGATGGCTTCTGCGGAGAAGGGCGCTCTCTCGCCAAAGAACCGCATGCTGACCTCCGCCAACTGGCCGCCGGCTAATCGCGAGGTTCGCTTCTATCTGACCCCCGAAAACACCCTGAGCAGCAAGGCGCCGTCCAGCGGCGGCGTGAAGATCAGTTACAAGTTCGATCCCGCCAATCCGGTGCCGACTGTGGGCGGTGCGAACCTGACGTTCGATCGAGGCCCGATGGATCAAAGAGTGATCCCGGCGCGGCAGGACTACTTGCGCTTTCAGACGCCGGTTCTGGACAAGGACATGACTGTCTCGGGCCCGGTGAAGGTCGAGCTCTATGGCGCCACCGACGGCCTTGACACAGACTTCACCGCCAAGCTGGTCGACATCTACCCAGACGGCTACGAGGCCCTCGTCCTCGACGCCCCGGTTCGCGCCCGCTTCCGCCATGGCCGCATGCCAGATGAGGTGAAGATGATGACGCCCGGCGCGCCGGAGGAGCTGGATATCGATCTATGGTCGACCGCGATCACATTCGAGAAGGGCCACAGAATCGCACTGCACATCTC
>JAYUBY010000311.1:0-19329 GCA_043740635.1 Alphaproteobacteria bacterium | reverse complement strand
CCCGGAGTTGGCCAGCAGCTCGCGGCCCTTCTCGACATTGGTGCCCTGCAGGCGCACCACCACCGGAATGGTCAGGCCCACTTCCTTGACCGCGGCGATGATGCCCTCGGCGATCAGGTCGCAGCGCACGATGCCGCCGAAGCAGGGAGTTTGAATCAGAACTCAGCTGATTTGGGAATCCACCGATTCAACCCAATGACCACCCGCTCTAGGGTCGGTTTTCTAACGCCGACCTGATCCGACCGCTACGCCAGCTTGATCTCCCGCAGACGCTTCTGAAGGAATTCGTCTGCGGTGATCGAGGTGGGGTAGCGGTCGGGGTGTGTCTGGTCCACGCAGTTCGGAAGCGTCCTGATCGCGTAGTCTGAATTGAAGTGCAGGAAGAAAGGTGTCGAATAGCGGGGCACGCCGCGGCGCTCTGGCGCCGGATTGACCACTCGGTGGGTGGTCGACGGCAGCTTGTGGTTGGTCAGGCGCTGCAGCATGTCGCCGATATTGCAGACCAGCGACCCGGGCGGCGGATTAACTGCCAGCCATTGTCCGTCGCGGTCGAGGACCTCCAGCCCAGCCTCTTCTGCTCCGAGGAGCAGGGTGATGACGTTGATGTCCTCGTGCGCTGCGGCGCGGATGTGCGGGCCATCGACCGGAACTGGCGGATAGTGCAGGAGCCGCAAGATCGAGTTTCCGAAGTCGACCGTGGGTTCAAAGAAACCGCGATCAAGGCTCAGGTAGGTCGAAATCGCCTCCAGCACTTTGAGACCCATCGCGTCGAGCGCGCCGTAGAGCCAACCCACGGTCCCGTGGAATTCGGCCACCTCGGCATCGGGCCAGACGTTGTCGGCCATGTGGCTGCGGTAAGGATGGCCTGGCGGCAGGTCACGGCCGACGTGCCAGAATTCTTTGAGGTCGTAGTTCACCGCACCCTTGGCGGTCTCGACACCAAACGGGGTGTAGCCGCGCTGGCCGCCCACCGGAATCTTGTACTTCAGTTTCTCATCCTCAGGCAGGGCGAAGAACCGCTTGGCCGCCGCCAAGGCCGCATCGATGCGCGTCTGGGCGATGCCGTGGTCGGAGATCACCGCGAATCCGAAGCGCTCGAAAGATGCGCCGAGCGTGTCGGAGAACTGGGCGAAGTTGCGGTCGAAGCCCGCGAAGGAGACAGGTTCGATGCGGGGCGGAAGGGTGTGGGCTTGGCTCATGCCCGGTTTACTACACCCGCTCTTGCTCGCCTTCCAACCGCTCCGCCTCCCGGCCTTTGAGTCCCAGGAGCTGAGGCGCATCTTCGAGGTCTTCCTCCGCGGCGATCCTTTCCATTTCGGCGCGCAGCACCTTTTCGGTGGTCTCGCGAGAATCGCGCGAAGCCATTGCATAGCGGTCTTCCTCGCCGGCGATGGGCGCGAGCTGCTTCCAAAGCAGGTCGTCCTGCTCGCGGAACAGGCTTGCGGCACGATTGGCGCGTCGTTCGCTGAGGCCAAGCTTCAGGAGTGCGCGACGGCCATAGTTGAGGGCGCTTTCGAAGGTCTCGCGCTCCACGGAGACGCCGGGGGTCTTGATTAACTCGTAGGCGTGCCGCCGGTCGAAAGCGCGGGCGAAGATCGCCAGGTTGGGGAAGGCCTCGTGCGCGCCTTGGACCATCTCGATGGCCTTGTCCCGGTCGTCGATGGCCACCAGCAAGAGCTTGGCCTTGTCGGCGCCAGCGGTGCGCAACAGATCGATGCGGCTGGCATCGCCATAGTGAACTCGCCAGCCGAAACGGCGTAAGATCTCGATCTGCTCAATGGAGTTCTCAAGCAGGACGACTTTGAAGTTGTTGCCCAGCAAAAGGCGGGTGGCAATCTGGCCAAAACGTCCGAACCCCGCGACGATGACGTCCGGATTGCCCTCGTTGAACGGCAGCCGCTCGGGTTCGGCGAGTTCGTCCTTACGGCTGAGCACAAACCGTTCATAGCCCGCGGAGAACAGGGGCGTCGCGGCCATCGAGACGGCGACCACGGCGGTCAGCATGCGAGCGAGCTCCGCGTTCATGACGCGTGCGCCGACGACGAAGCCCAACAGCACGAAGGCAAACTCGCCTCCCTGCGCCAACCCGACGGCAGTGGTCAGCGCCACTGGGTGCGGGGACCGGAAGAGGCGACCCGTGACGTACATGGCCAGCGTCTTCAGGACGATCAATCCGCAAACCGCACCCAGAATGACCCATGGATGGCCCATCACCAGGCCAAGGTCGAGCTCAGCCCCGACTGTGATGAAGAAAAGTCCGAGCAAGAGGCCCCGGAAAGGTTCGATGTCGGTTTCGAGCTCGCGGCGGAATTCACTCTCCGCCAGGACGACGCCGGCCAGGAAAGCGCCCAGCGCCGGCGACAGGCCCACGAGTTCCATAAGTGCGGCCACTGCAATGACCAGCAGCAGGGCGGATGCGGTGAAAATCTCCCGCAGCCGAGCGGCGGCTATGAAGCGGAACAGGGGCCTCGTCAGATAGCGGCCGCCTACCGCGACGGTGGCCACGGCCGAAAGCTGGGCGAGCGCCTGGCCCCAGCCGGGCAGTGGCGTTACCAAACTGAGCGCATGGGCGGCGGTTTCCGGGGCGATGACGCCCTTTGGCGCAAGCAGGGGCAAGAGAGCGAAGAGTGGGATCACCGCCAAGTCCTGGAACAGCAACACTCCGAACGAGGCCTCTCCCACTGGTCCCTGGCGCGCGCCTTTCTCCTCCAAGCTTTGCAGGACGATGGCGGTGGAGGACATGGCCAGGATCAGGCCGACTGCGGCTGCAACTCGCCAATCTAATCCGAAAACCATCGAGGCGCCGGCCACCACGGCTGCGGTGCCCAGCAACTGGGCCAAGCCCACGCCGAAGATCGTGGTGCGCATCTTCCAGAGCAGTGCTGGCCGCACTTCTAGCCCGATCAGGAACAGCAGGATCACGACGCCGAACTCAGCAAACCGCTGCACTTCGCTCGCCGCTCCGACCAGGTTCAACAGGAAGGGTCCAATAAGGACGCCAGCCATCAGGTAGCCCAGCACCGAGCCCAGGCCGAGCCGCTTGGCGACCGGCACAGAAACGACGCCGGCGGCGAGATAGACCAAGGCCTGGACCAGCAAGGAATGGGCGTTCATCTCGCCAATGGACCGCGCCCGTGCTGCGCTTGCACGTTCTTTTTCATCCTGCCCGTTCTCAAATGCTGCATTGCGGCGTAACAGGGGTTCATGGCCAGCAAGACAGTGGATGGCGCCCGCGAGGCGCTGAGCGACGTGCTCTTCGATGGGATGACCATCATGGCGGGAGGCTTCGGCCTCTGCGGCATCCCAGAGAACCTGATCGCAGCGATCCGCGACGCCGGCGTGAAGGACCTGACCGTTATCTCCAACAACTGCGGGGTTGACGATTTTGGCCTGGGCATCCTGTTGGCGGGTGGCCAGATCAAGAAGATGATCTCGAGCTACGTCGGCGAGAATAGGCTTTTTGCCGAGCTCTATCTGTCCGGAAAGCTAGAGCTGGAGTTCAATCCGCAGGGAACGCTCGCCGAACGTATCCGGGCAGGCGGCGCAGGTATCCCAGCCTTCTTCACCAAGACCGGCGTCGGCACCCTGGTGGCCGATGGCAAGGAAGTCCGCGAGTTCGACGGCGAGAAGTATGTGATGGAACGCGGCCTCAAAGCCGACCTATCTATCGTCAAGGCCTACCGGGGCGACCACGATGGAAACCTAGTCTATCGGCGCACCGCGCGGAACTTCAATCCGATGATGGCGACGGCTGGCAAGGTCACAATCGCCGAGGTCGAGGAGCTGGTGGGCACGGGCCAGCTCGACAAGGACAATATCCACACACCTGGCATCTACGTTGACCGCCTCTTCAAGGGTGCGGTCTTCGAAAAGCGCATCGAGCAGCGAACCATCCGCTTGCCTGAAGGAGCGACGGCGTAATGGCTTGGTCCCGTGAACAGATCGCCGCCCGCGCCGCCATGGAGTTGCGTGACGGATTCTATGTGAACCTGGGCATTGGCATTCCGACCCTGGTGGCAAACTTTATCCCAGCTGGCGTGCAGGTAACGCTGCAGAGCGAGAACGGAATGCTGGGCATGGGGCCGTTTCCCACCGAGGACGAGATCGACGCCGACCTCGTCAACGCCGGGAAGCAGACGATCACCGAGCTGCCGAGTTCGTCCTATTTCTCCAGCGCCGACAGCTTCGCCATGATCCGCGGCGGCCACATTGACCTGTCGGTGCTCGGCGCCATGCAAGTGGCCCAGAACGGCGACCTCGCCAACTGGATGGTGCCCGGAAAGATGGTCAAAGGCATGGGCGGCGCCATGGACCTGGTCGCCGGCGTCAAGCGGGTCGTCGTGGTCATGGAACACACCGAAAAATCCGGAGCGCCCAAGCTGGTGAAGGCTTGCACCCTGCCGCTCACCGGCCAGGGCGTGGTCGATCTGGTGATCACCGAGTTCGGGGTCTTCGACATTTCGCGGGGAAAGTCACCCTTGGCGCTCGTCGAGCTTGCTCCCGGCGTCGCGGTCGAGGAAGTCCAGGCCAAGACCGAGGCGGCATTCCGCGTAGCACTTCCCGCTTAGTGGGATGTAACCATTCGCTCGATCCTGCCGTATACTCTCGTGACCCGAACGTTCACGAATGGCATCCTAGATCCATGAAAACCCAGCTTTTCGCCGCCGTCGCTGCTGCTGCTGCCGCCTTCCTTATCTCGTCCGCCGCTCCAGCGGCTGGCGTTCTCAAATCCGGAGCGCTCCCCGCGCCCAAGGTCAACGTCGCGCTGCCCGCGGCCGGCACAATGGAGACCGCGGTTCTGTCCGGCGGTTGCTTCTGGGGTATCCAGGGCGTGTTCGAACACGTGAAGGGCGTCAAGAAAGTCTATTCCGGCTATTCCGGCGGTCAAGGCGTGGCAGCGCATTACGAATTGGTCAGCACCGGCACGACCGGCCACGCGGAGTCGGTTCAGATCGTCTTTGATCCGCACCAGATTAGTTATGGCGAGGTGCTGCAGATCTTCTTTACGGTCGCAACCGACCCGACGCAGCTCAACAAGCAGTTCCCAGACGAGGGCACACAGTATCGGGGCGAAGTCTTTTATACGAACCCCGACCAGAAGCGGGTGGCGGAGGCCTATATCCAACAGCTGAACGACGCCCACGTGTTCAAGAAGCCAATCGTCACGCGTGTGGATCCGCTGAAAGGCTTCTTCAAAGCCGAGGACTACCACCAAGACTATCTCACCCTGCATCCTGAACAGCCCTACATCGCCACTTACGACATCCCCAAGGTGGCCATGTTGCGCGAGGTGTTCCCGGATCGCTACGTCGCCAAGCCGACGTTGGTTTTCTCGGCTGAACAGCCAAGAGCCCGGCCTACCACCTGACCTGGCGTGTCGGCTGTGGCTGCGATCGCACGCTCAGCGTTGATTGGGGTAAGGGGCTGATCACCAGGGTTACGGGCGCACCGGGGGTCGCCCTGACCGCGTCGCCTGGCTTCCAGGCCGGCGTGGGATAGCCTGTCGCCGGATTGCGGGGTTGGACCCGGAAGCCTTCGCCGACGAACATGTCCAGGCGACGCTGGTGCTTGCGATCCAGCCAGACATCGTTGATCTCCGGGTCTAAGACGCGGCCGAAGTCGGCGGCCATCTCGGTGTTGAACCAGCCTTCATAGGCAACTGCGACCACCCGCTGGCCTTGACTCGCAAAGAGTGGGGCAATGGCCTCTGCCTGGTTGCCGGCGCGGGTCCCGCGTACCCACGTCTTCAGCGGCGCGGCTAACGGCTCCCGGAAGTAGTCCCGACCGTAGTAGGCAAGGGCGTAGTAGAGGAAACGGTTGTTCACCGCGACCGCACTGACGCCTGCCGACTGCTCGGCGCGGACCCTTCGCGCGACGACGTCGGCGGTCTGGGCCCAGCCCCGGGCGCGCTTCAGGCCGTCGGATTGGCCGAGGCTGTCAAGGAGTCTGGGCTGCACCACGACCGCAAAGAAGCCTGCGACAATCACAGCCTGAATGGTCAGCGCAGCGAGCAGCAGACGTCTTGTCCGCCAGCGAACCAGCCAGGCGGCCACGAGGATCGCCCCTGGCAGGTAGCTCGCACCCGACCAGCTAGCGTTGGGTCGGCTGACGAAAACCTGGACCGCGACAATGGCAAATGGCGGGAGGGTGAAGCAGAGCAGGAGCACGTCGGCGGGCTCGAGACGCCGACGATAGGCCATCAGCCCGGAGCCTAGAATCAGGACGGCGAAAGGAATGGGGCCAAAGACGGCGAACTGCGCGCCCAGGAACTTGCCGCATTCGACGGGATTGAAAAGCTTGCGCGCAGCCCAGTCGACCTCAGCGACGATCTGCTGCGACGAGGCGAATGCGTGCGTGGCGTTCCAGGCCAGGTTCGGCGACAGGACCATAAGGAAGGCGCCAAGCGCCCAGGCTGCAGAGGCTGGTGACCAGTTGCGCCGCGCCGCCGGGGATAGCGCCAGGTGGAGCCCGACGCCAATCAGGGCGTAGATCGCAGCATATTTGCTGAGGAAGGCTAGGCCGAGCGCCGCGCCCAGCCCCACAGCGATCAGCGAACGCTGGCGTCCTTCGGCGCTCTGCAGAGCCACATAGGCGCAGATCGTCAGGCCAATGAAGAACAGCAGAGGCGCACCCGGGCCGACCACCGTCGCCGACAGCTGGATCGCAGGGACGAGCGCAAAGAACGCTGCAGACGCCAACGCGGTACCCGAGCCGTAGAGCCGCCGCGCAATCCAGAACACCAGCAACGTGGCGCCAGCCTGGAATAGCACCGCCGGCAGCCTCACCCAGGGCTCCGCATCGCCGCCGAGCGCTGTCGCGGCCCAGATCGCCCAGACGATTACCGGCGGAGTTGAGTGGTAGCCGAAAGCCAAGGTCCGCGAAAAAAGCCAGTATTGGGCTTCGTCCGGATAGAGTTCCAGCGGTGTACGGAACAGCGCGATCAGCCGCGCGAGCGTCAGGGCGGCCACTAACAGAAACGCGGTCCGCGCGTTTGCGTCCTCGTCTTTCGACCTGATCACGTCTGACGTTCTTAATTCGGCCATCGCGCGGGACCCTAGCGTCAACCGGTCGCACTTAGCGAGGCGCCGGCGCCACAGTTTGATGCTGCATTGCACTGACCTGCGGGGGCCGTAGCAAAACCGTCACCATCGGCTGCGATTTCCGCGCTATAGGGCTAAATTAAGACGACGAATCCGCCGGGGGTGGCGGCTTCGGGGCGATCCAATAGGGGAAATCTATGCAGCTGAAACTGAACCGCGCACTTTGCGCGACCACCGCATTGGCCACGGGCCTCCTCCTGGCCTCCAGTGCTTTCGCGCAGTCGACGGCCACCCAAGTCCAGGAACTCGTCGTCACAGGCGCCCATGGTCAGCCGACCGTGGCCGGGGTGATCACTCAGGTTCAGGAAGCCAAAGACGAATCGATCGTTAATCACGAGTTCTTCGCCCACCAACAGGCTGGCCAGAACTTCGCCCAGTTGATCAACCTCCTCCCGGGCGTGAATTACACCTCTGAAGACGCCACCGGGAATCTCTCGGGCGACCTGCGCATCCATGCGTTTGACGGCAACCACATCGGTGTCACCATTGACGGTGTGCCGGTCAACGACAGCGGCAACTACGCGGTGTTCCCGGGCGAATACCTTACCCCGGAAATCACTGACCACATCACTGTCAACATGGGGTCGACCTCGGTCGACAGCCCGACCGCCTCGGCTGTGGGCGGCACGGTTGATGTCGTGTCCAAGATCCCGACGAAGGACCGTGAACTGATCTTCTCGCCGACTGTCGGCAGCAACAACTTCACCCGCTACTATATCGAGGGCGAAACCGGTGAGTTCGGCCCCTGGGGCACCCGCTTCATGCTTTCGGCCAACTACGACCATGCTAGCAAGTGGGTCGGATCGGGTTCGGAAATGAAGGAAGGCATCGACGCGCGCATCTATCAGCCGCTGAAGGGCACCGATTTCCTCAGTCTGGCCGCCAGTTTGGTCGTCGAACACAGCTACTTCTATCAGTCTTCCTCGCCGGCTCAGTTCGCCCAACCGGGCCTAAGCAAGAGCACCCTCGACTACAACAATGCGTGGTCTGTTCCGACCGCCGTCAACGGTGTCGTCGACACACCACTGGCCGTCGCAGGAACGCTCATCAACAAGGGCGCTATTCCCGACTTTGAACAGGGCAGCGCTGGCGCCAGCGGCCTGGACGGCAACTATTGGGCGACGCACCCGAACCCTGTGATCTTCGGCACCATCCGTGGCGCCTCGAAGTTTTCGCTGACAGACCAACTGACCTTCACCTTTGACCCGTCGTACTTCTACACACTGGCCAACGGCGGCGGCGTGACCGCCCTTTCAGAAACCGATCCGCGCCTGAAGGGTAGGCTCACGACGTCCACGGGCGTCGATCTGAACCACGACGGCGACACGCTCGACATCGTCGACGTCTACAGCCCCAACAACACCAATACGCGCCGCTTCGGCCTGCTCACTTCGGTCCTCTACGATCTAGACGAGCACAATCACTTTTCGGTTGGCTACACCCTCGACTATGCGATGCACCGCCAGACCGGCGAGTACGGCTTCATCGATCCCGTCACCGGCCACCCGGGTTCGATCTTTGGCGGGAAGGATGGCTGGGGTACGACCAAGATCATGACGGCGGACGGCAGCTTTATGCGCGGCCGCGATAGGCATTCGATCGCCGAACTGAACCAGATTGCCGTGAACTACATCGGCAAGTTCATGGATGACAAACTGCACGTGAACGTTGGCATACGTGACCCCTACTTTACGCGGAAGCTCAATCAGTTCTGCTACACCTTCAACGGCACCAGCGCCTATTGCGACACGGTCGATCCCGCCCTTGTGCTGGCGGCCTACAATGCCAGCGTCGCGGCCGGAAAAACTGACCCGCTGTCCCTGCTGCTCTTCCGCAAGACAGGTTCGATCTCATTCAACGCGGTCACCAATACGCCGAACTTCCGCATGCCGTTCGCTCAGACTTTCCACTTCAACAAGGTCCTGCCGAACGCGGGCGTGACCTACCGCATCAACGACGATCAGTTGGTCTATGCGACCTATGCCGCTGGCTTCTCTGCGCCGAAGACTGATGACCTCTACTCGTCGACGACCGCGGTGGTTCAGCCGGAAACGTCCGACAGCTATGCGGCTGGCTGGCGCTACCAGACCCACGCCTTGACCACCTCGTTCAGCGTCTGGGGCGTGGACTACAAGAACCGCATCGTGCAGTCGTTCGACCCGAACGATCCGACATTGTCCATCGACCGCAATATCGGCGAGGTGCAGATTTACGGTGTGGACCTCGAAGCCGGCGCCAGCCCCTATGAGCATCTGACGCTCTATGCGAGCGCCGAGTATACCTCCAGCGACGTGAAGAGCAACGAGATCGTCGCTTCCGCCGGCGCCTTCGCTCTCGCCCTTCCGACGAAGGGCAAGGAACTCGTGCTGACGCCTAAGGAAACTGCCGCAGCGAACATCCGGTATGATTTCGGATGGATCGACACCGGAATGAACGTGAAGTTCCAGGGCAAGCGCTGGCTTGACGACATGAACACCGTTGGGATGCCGGCCGTCACGACGGTGAACTTCGACGCCCGCGCACCGATCACCTGGTGGGGTCTGCAGAACACCTATGTGCAGTTCAACGCGTTCAACCTGACAAACACTCGCGAGCCCTATCGCGTGTCGTCCGTCACCAACGCGACTGCGGTGGCGTTGACGCCGAACGTGACCGCGGCAGCAAAGTCGTATTTCTACTTCTTCAACGCGCCGCGGACGTTCACGGTGACCCTGCACGCCCAGTTCTAAGCGCAAGGTTTCAGTATGAGTTCGAGGGGGCGGTCCGGCGACGGGCCGCCCCCTTTCGCGTGGGACCTTGACGGTTAGGGTCCGCCAGTCCTTTTGCGCGCGTCTTCGAGATATCAGGGTCTTGGATGAATCTAGCTGTACCCGCCGAATGGGCGCCGCATCGGGCCATGTGGCTTGGCTTTCCCAGCCATGTGGAACTGTGGGAGGACGATCTCGCCAAGGCGCAAGCTGAGGTCGCGTCGTTGGCGCGGGCGCTTGCCGGGCCCGGCGGTGAACGCGTGCGATTGATGACCGGCTCACCCGAGGGTGAGGCGGACGCGCGGGCCCAACTGGACGGCGTCGAGGGCGTCGAGATTGTCCCTGGCGCATTCGGTGACATCTGGCTGCGGGACACCGGGCCAATCTTTACCGCTCGCCCAGATGGCACGCAGGCCCAGGCCTTCCGATTCAATGGCTGGGGCGGCAAGTACGCACTGGAGTATGACGACACGGTGGCGGCCCAGATCGCCCAGGCAGCGGGCGTTCCCGAGGTCAGTCACGACTTCATCTTGGAGGGCGGCGCTGTCGATCACGACGGCGAAGGCACGGTCCTGACGACCAGCCAATGCGTCCTCAATCCCAACCGAAATTCGGGTTGGACGGAAGCCATGGCTGAGGCGGCGTTCGCCCAGGCGCTGGGAACCAAGAAAGTCCTGTGGCTCGGCGACGGCCTGATCAACGACCACACTGATGGCCACGTCGACAATCTGGCGCGTTTCGTGGCGCCGGGCGTGGTGGCTTGCCCGGTGGCGTTCGGCCGCGGCGATCCCAACGCCAAGGCCTATGATGACGCCGCCCGAAGGCTGGCGGGCATGACGGACGCCGTGGGCCGAGCGTTGCAGGTAATCCGCATCCCATCTCCGGGCTGGATAAGGGGGCCTGAGAACCGCGCCGCGCCCGCCAGCCACATGAATTTCCTAATCGCCAACAAGGCTGTGATCGTGCCCATCTACGCCGAGCAGCCCGGTGCGTTCGCGGTCGAGGCCCTGGAGCACCTATTCCCTGGCCGGGTGGTGATTGGCCTGCCGTCCAGTGCGATCCTCACCGGCGGTGGATCTTTCCACTGCATCAGCCAGCAGGAACCCGCCTGATGACCCGCAAGATCAGTGTCGCGGCGATCCAGGCCTCCTTCGGGATGGATCTTGCGGCCAACATCGCGCGCATGGTCCAGCTGGTCCACGAGGCTGCAGGGAAGGGCGCCCAGGTGATCTTGCCGCCGGAGCTGTTCCAAGGCCCCTATTTTTGCGTCGCCCAGGAGGAGCGTTGGTTCAAGGAGGCCCATCCTTGGCGGGAGCATCCGTGCGTCAAGGCGCTTGCCCCGCTTGCAGCCGAGCTTGGCGTGGTGCTGCCGATCTCGATCTTCGAGCGCGAGGGCCCGCATTACTTCAACAGCCTCGTTATGGCCGACGCCGACGGATCGCTGCTTGGTGTCTACCGTAAGAGCCATATCCCTGACGGGCCGGGCTATATGGAAAAGTATTACTTCCGGCCGGGCGACACGGGCTTCAGAGTTTGGGACACACGCTTCGGACGCATCGGAGCCGGCATTTGCTGGGATCAGTGGTATCCGGAAGCAGCCCGCGTCATGGCGCTCATGGGCGCCGAGGTCTTGCTCTATCCGACCGCCATCGGCTCGGAGCCCCACGATCCGACGCTGGACACTGCCGCGCCCTGGCGGCGCGCCATGCAGGGCCACGCTGTCTCCAATGTTATCCCGGTGGTCGGCGCCAACCGCACCGGCTTCGAGCCCTGGGACGGCTATCCGAACGGTGGGCAGCTCTTCTATGGATCGAGTTTCATTGCCGACCATCGTGGCGACTTAGTCCAATCCTTCGGGCGTGATGACGAGGGCGCGCTCGTGGCCGAGTTCGATCTCGACTTCCTGGCAACCCATCGCGCCGCCTGGGGCTTCTTCCGCGACCGCCGACCCGACCTCTATGGCGCTCTGAATCAGGGCCGGCCCCAATGAGCGACGGCTGATGATCCAGACGGAGCGGCTAGTCTTGCGCCAGTGGCGCGAGGCCGACCGCGAGCCCTTTGTGGCGATGATGTTGGATCCCCAGGTGAGCGACTGGCTTGGCGGTCCGTTCACAGAGGCCGAAGCCTATGTGCGGATCGCGCGGAACGAGGCAGCGCTTGAGGCGCATGGGTATGGCCGCATGGCGATGGAGCGTCGCTCAGACGGCGCCTTCCTCGGCTATTGCGGTCTGTTGCCAACGGCCGACAACCTCTCATTTTTCAACGCCTTTGAGGTGGGATGGAGCGTCGCGCCCGCGGGTTGGGGGCAGGGCTACGCGCCGGAAGCCGCCAGAGCCGTATTCGCCGACGGCTTCGCCCGACTGGGCCTAGATAAAATCTTCGCCTTCACTGGCGAGGCTAATTTCCGGTCCAAGGCTGTCGCTCGCAAACTCGACATGCATCGCGCGCCAGCGCTGGACTTCGATCATCCCGGACTGGCCGCCGATCATCCACTGAAGCGCCACATCGTCTTCATAGCGACGAGCCCTAGGACGCTGGGCAGCTAGGGGCTGCTCCGTGCATTTTGGAGAGTTCGGTCCGAGCCGCGGCGAGGTCGACCCTGAACGCCGGGTCGGCGTGCTCACGCGCAACCATAACTGCACCCAGCAATCGTCCGGCCTCGACGTCGGACTGATAATGCACGCCACAGATTACCCGACTGTCGCCGATCTCGCGACCGGCCTGCGCCAGTGCGGACGCGTGGGCCGGCGCGAGCTCACCCAGTATTAGCCCCCAGGCGACGCCCACCATGGCGTGGCCAGAGGGATACGAGGCGTTGGTGTTCAGCCATCCCTCGCGCTTGATGCAAACGGGGCGGTCGTCGCCGATTAGTGGTCGCGTTCGGTTGAAGAAGTCCTTCGGCGGTGTTCCGATCGTGCGGGCGTCAATCTCGATCCGCTGAAGCAAGTTATATGTCTTCGGAAGCGTCTTGGCGTCGATGGGCGAGCCCATGGCGCAGGCGAAACGCTCCAGCGCACCGCCGTTCCACAAGTCGTTGTCCTTGGTCGCCAGCGCCCAACGAGGCGAACCGGCGAAGGCGCGAGTGTCGAGATATATCGCCCGGTCGGCTTTGCCGCGCGGCGAATCCGGCGCCGGCGGCGGCCCGATCACCGTCTGGCCGTCGATATCGTGACTCGCCAGGTAGCCGGCCAGCTTGACCGGGGTCGACGCGGCCAGCGACGGATCGACGGTCGGCTTTTGCTCCGGCGCGGCGCCCATAACCAGGACCGCCGCGCCAACTAAGAATAGAGATCGGAACAATTGAACTCCGTGTGAAGTCAGGCCCGAAGCACGGTCTTGCCGTTCTTGATGACGGTGGCGTTTCTCGCCGCGACCTTCGCTTCAAATGAAATCACCGGGCCGTCCTTCCAGAGGTCCACGGTGATGGTATCCCCAGGAAACACTGGCGCGGAGAACCGCGCCTGGTGGCTGAGGATCTGCTCGGGGTCGAAGCCGGCAATGGCCTGCAGCACCGCACGGCAGGTGATCCCATAGGTGCAGAGTCCATGCAGGATCGGTCGCGGGAAGCCAGACCGCTTGGCGCTTTCAGGATCAGAGTGCAGCGGATTGCGGTCGCCGTTCAGCCTATAGAGCAGGGCCTGGTCTTCCCGGGTCGAGATGTCGACTGATAGATCGGCATTTCGGCTGGGAACCTCGTGCGGCTCCGGCTGGCCTTCAGAGGGGCCGCCAAACCCACCGTCGCCCCGGGCAAAGGTTGAGCCGGTCAGGGTAGCGACCTTTTCGCCGGCCTCGTCGGTCCAGACCGTCTCGTTGATGATCACCGCGCCCTTGTCCTTGCCTTTGTCGAAGGCGCCGATGGTGCGACTTTGCGCCGTAAAGGTTCCGGACATCGGTAGTGGCTTGTGCAGCTCCACCTTCTGCTCGCCGTGCACCACCATCAGAAAATTGATCACGCTCGCCCTGTTGCCAGGCTTCTGCTCGACTTGGTCAGCTCCGCGCGCCGGCCGACCACCGGCTGAGGCCAGCACCGTGGCGGCGGTTGGAATGACCTTGAGGTTTTTTTCGTAGACGAACGCCAGCTCCGTCTCGTTCATCGGGTCTTGGCCCATGCCAACGCCGAGCGCGTAGAGCATCACGTCCTTGTCGCCATAGGTGAAGGTGCGGGGAGCAGTTTTCTGGTCGAGAATGTCCGGATAAAAGATGGGCACGAATGGTCCTCCGAATATGGTTTGGCGCCTATTTGAATGGTTTGGCGGCCGTTTGATTATCCGAGGATCAAAGCCCCTCGACCTGCGCGGCGCAAGTCGACAACGGCCGCATTTGCGAGGGAGAGCCTGATCGGCTAGAAGCGGCGACTTCCCGCTAGAGAGGCTGCTCGCCTTCGCGGGCTCCTTGTTTACCGAAGGCGCTTCATGACGACCACCGCCCAGCCCGGCATAACCGGCAACGTCCTCTTCTACTCTCAACCCGAGCCAATCTCGCCCGAAGTGCATGGCAAGATGGGCGTCAAGAGCATGGACGGCCCGTTCGGCTTCGCCAAGGCAGGCCATGCGATCCCTCTGACGGTCGGCGAGTTCCCACTTGCGGCACTCACAGGCCCGGTCATTTTCGTCGGCGAAGAGAAGATGCCGATCGCGGTTATGGGTCTCAACGCCGGGGAAAATATGTTCCTGCGCGAAGACGGCACCTTCGAGCCAGCAGTCTATATTCCGGCCTATATCCGCCGGTATCCGTTCGTCTTCGCCAACGATGACAGCGCTCAGCAGATGGTGCTCTGCATCGACCGCGCCGCCGAATTCTTCGCGGAAAAAGATCCGGACCTGGCGTTCTTCGAGGCCGACGGTCAAGCCAGCCAGTACCTCAAGAACTGCATCGAATTCTGCAATAACTTCGAGGTCGAGCGGCAACGGACGGCCGGCTTCGTGCAGATTTTGAAGGATCTCGACCTCTTCGAGACCAAGAGCGCGGCCTTCACGCCTACGAACCCCGACGGCACCTTCGGCGAGCCGCAGAAGATTGCGGAATTCTTCGGGGTGTCCGAGGAGAAGCTCAACGCGCTTCCCGCCGAGAAGCTGTTGGAGATCCGGGCGAATGGCGCACTCGGCCAGATTTATGCCCACTTGATCTCGCTGGCAGGCTGGGACCGGCTGATCGCCCGGGCCTTGGCCAAGCAGATGGAAGCGCCGCAAGCCGCGAACGCCTAACTTCTAGGCCCGCGCGAAAACGCTCCGCGTCAGGCACGAAAAGACCAGACGGCCGGCCTCATCCAGTAGGTCGTGCTGGGCGATGATGATGCCCTTTCCGTCGCCGACGGGATCCTTGGCCATAACGGTCATGCGTCCGCGCAACAACTCGCCGGCTGGCGGATTGCGCATCCAGCGCAATGCGTCGAGGCCCAGGCGTTTTGTCTGAGGCCAATCTGTGTGGGCGATGGCATCGAGTTTCGCCCAGACTGCGAAGACCATCGCGTCGGGGGCGCCGCGCTCAACGCTCCATCCTGGCGTGAAGGCGTCGATGAAGCGCTGCAGCACCTCAGCGTCGACGGCGGCAGCGCCGAGCGACACCACCTGCCCGATCTGAATATCGTCGAAGGGGGCTGGCACGAGCGAATCCTCGGAAATGTGACGACGGGATTCGTTGATGATGGGCGCCCTCTGCTCATCAAGTCGAGCTTCGCTTTGCGAAGCGAACCAAGGCACGCCATATAGCGGCCGGCTGACAGTGCGGAAGAGGCGATGATGCGGTTCCTTACGGGCATGCTCTTGGTGCTGGCTACAGCGTCTTCAGCGACCACCTTGGCCGTGGCACAGC
This sequence comes from Alphaproteobacteria bacterium, assembly GCA_043740635.1. Taxonomy (GTDB): domain Bacteria; phylum Pseudomonadota; class Alphaproteobacteria; order Caulobacterales; family Caulobacteraceae; genus Phenylobacterium. The sequence goes on along the minus strand of JAYUBY010000311.1, from coordinate 3,671 downwards.
AGTCTGCCACGCCTTCTAAGCACGTGATCACAGACCTCGTCGTGGACCACACAGGGATCGCGCCGGGCGAGACGATACACGTCGCCCTTCGTCAGCAAATCCAGAAGGGCTGGCATACCTATTGGCGCAACTCCGGCGACTCCGGTGAACCCACCCAGATTAAGTGGACTCAGCCGGACGGTTGGCAGGTTGGGGGCTTCACATGGCCGACACCTCGGAAAATCGCTGTCGGCCCGCTGATGAACTATGGCTACGAGGGCGAGGTGCTGTTGCCAATGGCGGTGACAGCGCCGGCTACTGCAAAGCCCGGCGCCAAGGTCTCAATGCTGGCCAAGGTCTCGCTGCTGGTCTGCGCCGACGTCTGCGTACCCGAGGACGACGTTTTGAGCGTCATCTTGCCAATCACCTCGGCCTCAGGGCCCCAAGATCCCAAGTGGGGTCCAGCGATCACCAACGTGTTGGCAGCTGCACCGAAGCCTGCGAACTTGGCAGCGGTTTTTCAGTCGCGTCCGGCCGGCGTGGCCTTGGCGGTGACGGGGGCTGCGCTCAAGGGCGCGGACCTGGCCGACGCCTATTTCTTTCCCTTCGACTCTACAGTTATCGACCATGCCAAGCCGCAGGCCATCGAGCGCGGTCCTGACGGCCTGACCCTCACAGTGGCCCCCGGTTACAGCTTCCAGGGCGGCAAGACGCCCGCCAGCATCGCGGGCGTGCTGGCGGTGGGCGACAAGGCGTTCGAAGTCACCGCAACGCCGGGTATGCCGCCGCCCGGAGCTTCGGGGCTTGGGCCCCCGATTGCGAAGGGCGCGCGCGGGGCTGATCTGGGGCTGGCAGCGGCGGCATTGTTCGCCTTGCTAGGTGGTCTGATCCTCAACCTGATGCCTTGCGTGTTCCCGATCCTGGCGATGAAGGCTGCCTCCTTGGCCGGCCACGGTGGCGAGAGCGCCGCGGCCCGGCGCCAGGGGCTTGCCTTCGGCCTGGGCTCGATACTGACCTTCTTGGCGCTGGCCGGCGGACTGATCGCGCTAAAGGCGGCGGGCTCGGCTGTCGGCTGGGGATTCCAGCTTCAATCGCCGCCCGTCGTCGCCGTGCTGTCGCTCGTGATGCTGGCGGTAGCCCTGAACCTCTCCGGACTCTTCGAGATCGGGACGTCACTTCAGGGCGCGGGTTCGGGGTTGGCTAGCCGAGGTGGTCTCGTCGGGGCCTTCTTCACCGGCGCGCTGGCAGTCGTGGTGGCCGCGCCGTGCACAGCGCCCTTCATGGGGCCGGCGCTCGGTTGGGCGCTCACTCAGACACCTGTAGCAGCGCTCATCGTGTTTGCCGCACTCGGGGTCGGCTTCGCCGCGCCCTTTGTTCTGGTGGCTTTCGCGCCAGTGCTGCTCTCGCGACTGCCGAAGCCGGGTGCCTGGATGGAGACTTTCCGAAAGACGTTGGCGTTCCCAATGTACGGTGCGGCGGCGTGGCTTGCCTGGGTGCTGGCCCAGCAGGCCGGTGCTGAAGACCTCGCCAAGCTGTTCACTGCCGCTGTGACAGTGGCGCTAGCGGCCTGGTTGGCCGGCCTCGCCCAACGCCGCGCAGCCATGGGCGGGAAGTCCGTGGTCCTGACCGTGAGCGCGGGCGTCCTGGCTGTCCTCGCCATTGCCGCCGTCACTTGGCCGCAAGACAAAGCCACTGAATTGCAAGCCGAACCCTACAGCTCCGCTCGCGTCGCCGAACTGCACGCCGAGGGCCGACCGGTGTTCGTGAACTATACGGCGGCTTGGTGTGTATCTTGTCAGGTCAATGACAAGGTCGCCCTATCGACCCGTGCGGTCGTTCAGGCCTTCGCGCGGCACAAGGTCGCCTATTTGAAGGCCGATTGGACGAAGCGCGACGCCACCATCGCCGCCGATCTGGCCAGCCATGGTCGGGCCGGCGTACCGCTCTATCTGCTCTATGGAACCGACGGTGGAGACGCAGTCATTCTACCATCGATCCTGACGCCGGACATCGTCGTGAAGGCGGTGGAGGCCGCTGACAGGCACTAGGGGAGGAGCCTCGCCGATGATCGCCGTTTCCCGTCGCCTGGCCTTGGCTCTAGGCGGAGCTGCGGTCCTCGTCCCACGGCTGGCATTCGCCGCGGCCGCTCTGGGCGCTCTTGCGCCGGGGTTTCAGGCCATGGACGCCGACGGCCACAGCCGCGCCCTCTCCGACTTCATTGACAAGACCATAGTGCTGGAATGGACAAGCAGCGGCTGTCCCTATTCCGGGAAGCACTATGGCTCCGGCAATATGCAAAATCTGCAAAGGAAGGCCGTGAAGGATGGCGTCGTGTGGCTGACGATTTCGTCATCGGCGCCGGACCGCGAGGGCTATTTCACGCCGCAAATCGCGCGGGCCTGGCGAGCCAAAGTCGGCTCCCATGCGACTGCCATTCTGCTCGACAGCGAAGGCAAGATCGGTCGGGCCTATGGCGCACGGACGACACCGCACATGTTCGTCATCGATGGGACGGGGCGCATCGTCTACATGGGCGGCATTGATGACCGGCCCTACTCCGATCCGGCCAGTCTTAAGGGCGCCAAGAACTATGTGGCCAACGCCCTGGCCGATCTGAAGGCCGGGCGGTCGGTGGCCGACCCGGTCACCGCGCCTTATGGCTGCAGCGTGCGGTACGCCTCGGCGACCGGCTTTCAGTAGAGGGATCAGCGGGTGTCAGAGATCGAAGCGGTGTGGAGCCGACTGGACGCCGCGGCGGCCGGCGCGCGAGACCGGCGCATCGCGAGCCTGTTCAACACCGAACCGCAACGCCTGGCGCGCCTGTGCTTAAGCGCTGCCGGCCTCGACCTCGATCTTTCCAAACAGCCCTGGTCCCTGGCCGACCTGGAGGTCAGCCTCGACCTCGCTCGCGCCGGAGGAGTGGAAGCGGCGCGTGCTCGGTTCTTCAGTGGTGAGGCTGTAAACGCATCAGAGGGCCGTGCGGCGCTGCATATGGCGCTGCGTGCGCCCAAAGGGTCGGATTTCAAATCGCAGGGCGAGCCCGTCTCCGCCGAGGTCGAGGCCATGCGACTGAGGATGGCCGATTTCGCCGGGTCGGTGCGGTCGGGCAGGCTGACGGGGGCCAGCGGAAAGCCGTTCCGGTCGGTGGTGCACATCGGCATCGGTGGGTCGGACTTCGGTCCGCGCCTGGTGTGGGAGGCGCTGCGTCCTGTGGCGCCACCGATTGAATTGCGCTTTGTGGCCAACGTCGATCCGGCCGAAGCTACGCTGGCGCTGGAAGACCTGGATCCGGCCGAGACGCTAGTGGTGGTGGTCTCCAAGACGTTCACGACCCAGGAAACCATGACCAACGCCGTCGCGGCCCGAGACTGGCTGCGCAACGCGCTGGGCGCGAAGGCCGATGCCCAATTGGTGGCGGTCTCCGCCGCGCCGGACGTTGCCGAGGCATTCGGGGTCCCCGCAAACCAAGTGTTCGGCTTTCGCGACTGGGTCGGCGGCCGCTATTCGGTGTGGTCGTCGGTCGGGCTCTCTTGTGTGATCGGCCTTGGCGCCGATGTGTTTGAAGGCATGCTGTCCGGCGCCGCTGCGATGGATGATCATTTCCTGACCGCGCCCCTGGCGACAAATGCACCCGTTCTGCTGGCGCTTGCGCATATTTTTAACCGCAATGGCCTCGGCCGGTCGGTCCGGGC
>JAYUBY010000310.1:0-17877 GCA_043740635.1 Alphaproteobacteria bacterium | reverse complement strand
ATCGACCATGAAGTTGGGGGCAGGAGCCGGGGCGGCGCCACCGGAACCGACAGGCCTCGCGGGCGTCCCCGGAGCCTGGTTCGCAGTCCGCGTCTCCCCAGCATAACGCATCCAGTCGACCATGAAGCCATTCCGGAGCGACATGTGTTCGTGGAAGAGGGTCGCGCCGCCCGCCAGTTCTGACGGCGCGTAGTCTTTCAACAAGGTGCGGACCACCGACCCGAGCGGGAATTCGGGTTCGGCGGCGGCGAGCAGAGGCACGGCCGTTACGGCCAGCGCGCCTGCGCCGATGCCACCGATGGCCTGGCGCCGCGTCGGGTCAAGCTTACGCATGGTTTCCCCCCTTTTGCTTTTCGCGAGCCGTCGAACGCGACCCTTTTCCGCCCTCAGGGCTGATCAGCGTAGATCTTGACCAGCTTGTAGAGGAAGTCGCGGCCCTCGTAGAGCGAAGTGACGCCAATCCGTTCGTTGAGACCGTGGATGCCGCCGAGGTCGGGTTCATAGAATAGGCCCTGCACGCCATAAGTCGGAATGCCGCCGGCGGTCAGCGCCTTGCCGTCCGTAGCGCCCGCTTGGAGGATCGGCACGACAGGAATGCCCGGCCACATCTCGGCGGTGACCTTTTCGATCGGGCCCAGGATCTGCGGGATGAGAGGCGGGGCCGGCGCCTCGCCACGCGGGCCTGCGACCGCGGTCTTCGAGACTGAGACTTGGCTATCACCGATCACCTCAATCAGCTGGTCACGCACCGCATCGCGGCTGACGCCTGGGAAGATACGGCAGTTGATGTTGGCCGTTGCGCGCTGGGGCAGTGCGTTTGGGGCGTGGCCGGCCGAAAGCATCGTTGCCACGCAAGTCGTACGCAGCATGGTGTGCAGGCCCGGATCCTTCGACAGGAGCGCGTCAGCCTTGGCGTCTTTCGGGTTGGACACCAGGGCCGTCATGGCCGCGCCCTGCTCGCCGCCCACGACTTTCGACATCTTGGTGAGGTAGGCGCCGTTGGCGTCGTTGATCATCACCGGGAACTCGTAGCCGCGGATCTTCTCCAATGCGTCCGCCAGACGGTAGATCGCGTTGTCCGGCACCGGGCGCGAGGAGTGACCGCCGGGGTTGGTGACCTCCAGGGTGAAGCTCTGTGAAGTCTTTTCGCCAGCCTCGATAGTGTGCGCAACGCGTTCGCCGTGGTTGTCGAGCTGGCCGCCGGCGCCTTCGTTAAGTGCAAAGGCCGCGTCGATCAGGTCGTGCTTATTGTTGACCAGCCAGGAGGCGCCGTTGAAGGGACTGCCGCCTTCCTCGCCGCAGGTCAGCGCCATCTTGATGGTGCGCCTAGGCTTGAAGCCCTCCTGGCGATAGCGGATCAGGGTGTCGACCCAGATCGAGGCTTGGGCCTTATCGTCTGCCGCGCCCCGCCCGTAGAAGTAGCCGCCTTCCTCGATCAGGGTGAAGGGATCGCGGGTCCAGTCCTCGCGCTTGGCCTCGACTACGTCGATGTGGGCCAGCAACAGGATGGCCTTCGCCTTCGGGTCCTTGCCCGGATAGATCGCCACGAGGCCGCCGTTCTTAGGGAATTGTGGGGCGGTGAAGATCGTCAGGTCGCTGTCCGGGAAGCCCGCGGCTTTCAGGCGCGTGGCCATTTTCTGGGCGGCGAGTGTGCAGTCGCCGACCGATGCGGTGCTGTTGGTTTCCACAAGCTCCTTATTTAAAGAGCGCGGAAGGCGACCTGGTCGGGGCGGCTTTGGGCATGGGCGGAACCTGCAAGCAGCAGCGAAGCGGCGGCGAGCGCGCGGAAGAGCTTGGACATTGGTGATCCCCGGTAAGTTAGGGCGACTATTTCAGCCTGGACGAGGGGCCGCAAGGCGGCGCGGATTGGGCAGGCTTGACCTTGAGCCCACCGAGGCGTTGCCTACGGCAATTCCCTAACGGGAGACGGACGATGCGGATTCACATCCTTGCCCTCGCCGCCAGCGGCGCCCTGGCGCTCCCGGCCCCCGCCTTCGCCCGGATGGGCGCAATGGGCATGGCCTCGATCGGCCCGAGCAGCGTGAACCAGATCCGGAACCATCTCCAGGAAGACGGAGCCTGCCCCAGGCCATGTGAAGAAGGTCACGGCCCTCAGCTACAGGACCCTCGAGATCAAGGCTGAGGATGGCGGCAGGCTGAGCCCCGAACACGCCGCCGCCCTGCAAAACGAGCTGACCCTGTTGCAGCGCCAGTATCGCATCAGGGCGGACTTCCGTATCAATCCCGGCTAGGACCAATCGACATTCAGCCCGGTGGTGATCGCCATTCGTCGGCCTCCTGCTCGAAGCGGATTATCGATCCGCCCTAGCAGTCGCCGCGGCCGGATGCGAAGCCGTTTGCCCTGGCGGCGATGGCGGTCGAAAATGGCCGAACACTCGCTGCGGGGAGCAGGCTTTTGCGGGACGGCATCGAACAGACCTATCCAGAACATCCGCGGCCGAAGCTTGCCTATCCGTTCGAGCATGGGCCCACGACCGGCGAGGCTGTGGACGTGGCGCCAGGCGTGAAGTGGCTGAGGATGCCGCTGGGCGGGGCGCTCGCTTTCATCAATGTCTGGGCGATCGAGGAAGCGAACGGCTGGGCGATCGTCGACACCGGCATGGGCGGGACTGCCACGCGCGACGCCTGGCGGGCTGCCTTCGCCGGGCCATTGGCGGGCAAGACTGTGAGCCGGGTCTTCGTCACCCACATGCATCCCGACCACATCGGAATGAGCGGATACCTCACGCGAAAGTTTGACGCCAAGCTGTGGATTACCCGCCTGGAGTTCATGACCTGTCGCTCGCTGGCCGCCGACACCGGGCGCGAGGCGCCGCACGATGCGCTGCAGTTCTTTCACGCCGCAGGCTGGGATGAAGATGCGCTTGAGCACTACAAGGCCCGGTTCGGTGGCTTCGGGCGCGCGCTGCACGCCCTGCCGGACAGCTTCCACAGGCTGAACGACGGCGACGAGATTGAGATCGGTGGGAAGATCTGGCGCATCGTGGTGGGTTCGGGCCACAGCCCCGAGCACGCCTGCCTGCATTGCCCAGAGCTGAAGTTGATGATCAGCGGCGACCAGGTGCTGCCGAAGATCTCATCGAACGTTTCGGTGTTCCCGACGGAGCCGGATGGCGATCCGTTGACCGACTGGCTGACCTCGTTGGCGCGGATCAAGACCAAGATCCCGGACGACGTGCTGGTGCTGCCGGCTCACAACGACCCGTTTCATGGGCTGCACGCGCGCATTGATCACCTGATTGGCGGGCATGAGCGGGGTCTGACTAGGCTGCTCCAGATGCTCGACGAGCCGAAGCGCGCAGTGGATGTATTCCGCGCACTGTTCCGCCGGCCTATCGACCAGAACCTTTTGGGCCTGGCGACCGGCGAAAGCCTGGCGCACTTGAATTGCCTCATCGCCCGCGGCCAGGTCATACGCACCCCAGATGCAAACGGTGTCGACTGGTATCGGGGCGCGGCCTAAAGCCGTACGCCGCAAGACCCCAGAGAAAGCCTTCCGATGACCGAGTACGTGCTGACCGAGAAGTCCGGGGGCGTCCTGACGCTGACCCTGAACCGCCCGGAAAAAAAGAACGCCCTAACGCGGGCCATGTACCAGGCGCTAGGCGACGCCATTGATGGGGCGGCCGATGACAAAGAGGTTCGCTGCGTCCTGATCCAGGCCAACGGTGACATGTTCACCGCAGGCAACGACCTTGCCGATTTCGCAGCCGTCAACGCTGGCGACCCAGAAGCCAAGCAGGCCCAAATTGACGGTAATCCGCTTCTAAAGGCCCTGGGCCGGGCCAAGACGCCGCTAGTGGCCGCGGTGCAGGGCAGGGCGGTGGGCGTGGGCGTGACCATGCTGCTCCACTGCGACCTGGTCTTCGTGGCCGAGGACGCACTCCTGACGACTCCCTTCGTCAATTTGGCCCTGCTGCCGGAGGCGGCTTCGTCCATCCTGCTGCCGGCGCGGATCGGGCATGTGCGGGCGTTCTCAATGTTCGTACTGGGCGAGGCGATCGACGGTCGGAAGGCTGAAGCTTGGGGCATCGCAAATGTTGCTCTGCCGGCTGACCAAGTGCGGGCGCGGGCTCGAGCCGCTGCCGAGGTGGTGGCGTCGCGACCACCGGCTTCGGTGGCGATCACCAAGGCCCTGATGCGCGATCCCGCGACGCTGGCCGCGCGCATGGAAGAGGAAGGCCAGCATTTCATTTCCCAGCTTAAGTCCGCCGAGGCCAAGGAAGCCTTCGCGGCATTCGCAGAGAAGCGGGCGCCCGACTTCTCTACGGTGGCCTAGATGGCCCCGATCACCTCAAAAACTTCGGGAGTAAAATTATGAGCCTGCAGGGCAAGACCCTCTTCGTCACCGGCGCCAGCCGAGGCATAGGCCTAGCGATCGCGCTACGGGCCGCTCGTGACGGCGCCAACGTCGCCATCGCGGCCAAGACTGCCGAGCCACACCCAAAACTGCCAGGTACAATCTACACGGCGGCTGAGGAGATCGAAGCGGCCGGCGGCAAGGCCCTGCCGCTGATCGTCGACGTCCGCGATGAGGCCTCGGTGATGGCTGCCGTCGAGGAGACGATCGCGAAGTTTGGCGGCATCGACATCTGCGTAAATAACGCTTCGGCGATTTCGTTGACCGGCACGCTGGCCACCGACATGAAGCGGTACGACCTGATGAACCAAGTCAACGCGCGCGGGACCTACCTAACGTCCAAGGCCTGCATCCCACACCTCAAGCGGGCCGCCAATCCGCACGTGTTGATGCTATCGCCGCCGCTGGACATGAGCCCTAAGTGGTTCGCCGGCCACACGGCCTACAGCATGGCCAAGTTCGGGATGAGCATGTGCGTGCTTGGGATGAGCGCCGAGTTCGCGGCCGACGGAATCGCATTCAACGCGCTCTGGCCGCGCACGGGCATCGCTACAGCGGCAATCAAGTTCGCGCTGGCCGGCGACGAGGGGATGCGGCGTTGCCGCACGGTTGAGATCATGGCCGACGCCGCACACGCGATCTTTGAAAAGCCTTCGCGCGAGTTCACTGGGAACTTCCTGATCGACGACAGTTTCCTTTTCGGCGAGGGCGTCCGTGACTTTGATCAATACCGCGTCGATCCCAGTCAGCCTCTGATGCCTGACTTCTTCGTCCCCGACAGCAGCAAGCCGCCGCCCGGAGTGGTCATCGGCGATGGGAGCCTCAGCCGCGCATGAGTGTCACTGTCCGCGTCGCTTCGCCCGCCGATATCTCCCTAATCCTCGGATTCATCCGCGACCTGGCGGAGTACGAACGCCTGCTGCACGAGGTTGAATGCAGCGAGGCCGATCTCCGCCGCGACCTGTTCGGCGAGAACCCGAGGGCCTTTTGTGATATCGCCGAGGCTGACGGCAGGCCCGTCGGCTTCGCGCTCTGGTTCTACAGCTACTCGACGTTCCGGGGCAGCGCGGGGATCTATCTGGAGGATCTCTTCGTAGTGCCGGGCGCGCGGGGCGTGGGAGCAGGCAAGGCCCTTCTGCGCCGGCTAGCTCAGCGGTGCCTCGAGGCCGACCTTGGGCGGCTGGAATGGTCAGTTCTGGACTGGAACACGCCCTCCATCGAGTTCTACGATAGCCTGGGGGCGATGAAGAAGGAGGGCTGGACCGTACGCCGCCTCTATGGCGACTCGCTCGCCCAGCTCGCGGAGTCATGAGCGCACCGCCCAAAACGGTTCTAATCACCACGCCCCAGGAGGAGGTTGCGATCCGCGCAGCGGTCCGTCGGGCAGAAGGGCGGACGGTCGCTGAGCCCGATCATGTCGCCGGGCTTCTGGCCTTGCTGTCTGATCCACTTGTCTCGGACCCGATCTACGACCTTCCGCGACCGATCACGTTCGACAACGTCGCCCGGTGGGTGGCTGAGAGCGAGGCTTTGCGCCAGGAAGGCCGCTGCATCCTGGCGGTTAATCTCGACGAGGCAGGCGAGGTTGCCGGCTATTCGCGTTTTACAATCTGGCCCGAACGGGCGTCCGGCGAGCTTGCCGGGGCCCGTCGTGCCGACCTTCAGAACTCAGGCGCGGGCCGCCAAAGCGTTGCCCACTCGATCGCCTGGATGTTCGAGGGGCTCGGCTTACGGCTGATCGGCCTGACTGCGGCCGTCGACAACGTTCGATCCGCCAAGGCGATCGATGGCGCGGGCTTTCGGCGCATGGGCGAGGTGGAAAGTGTGAAGCCCGATGGGACCACCCGCCGCTCGCTCTACTGGGAGCTCACTCGTACGGAATGGGAACGAATGCACCGTCTTTAGCGAGGCAATCAATTCAGCTCGTCACCCCCGGGGGTAAATCCCGGGGATCCTTGGGCGCTGAGTGTGCCGAATTTCGGCGCGAGCGCTTCTGGATGGCCGTTAGAATTCGGCCGTGACGATCAGAATTTTAAGCCTGCGCCGGCGCCTTCGCCGGTTGCGCTCCGGCCATAGGGGCGCGGTTCAGATCGAAGAATTTGGGAGCCATCTTCGGAATGGCTTCAGACAGGATGGTCTCCACCGTCCAGCCCTCGCCGTCTGGCTTGGTGCAAGTCTCGATGGGCCGGGGCTGCGAGTAGAGGATGATGTTCTCGCCGGAAGAACCGAAGATCTGACCTGAAACATTGGCCGCGGCTGGTGTGACCATGGCGACGGAGAAGCGGGCAGGCTGGTCGGCGCGGACCTTCTCGGCCATCACAGCGCGACGCGCGGCGGCGGCTTCGTCTTTGATCGGCACCGACTGGGTCATGCGCGTCCAGGCGACGGGCGCCACGCAGTTGGATCGCACGTTGTTGCGCGCGCCTTCCATGGCGATGATCCGCGAGAGGCCCGCGATACCCATTTTGGCCGCGCCGTAGTTTGCCTGACCAATGTTGCCGAAAAGACCCGAGGTCGAGGTGAAGAACATGTAGGCGCCGTCGTTTTGTTCGCGGAACAGCTCGATCGTGGCGCGGGCGACATTGAAGCTGCCACGCATGTGGACCTCGATGACCTGGTCCCAGTCGCGCTCGCTCATCTTGTGGAACATCACGTCGCGCAGGATTCCGGCCGGGTTGATCACGGCATGCAGGCCGCCGAAGGTGTCACGCGCCTGCTCGACCATCCCTTCCACGGCCTTCAAGCTGGTGACGCTGTCGGAGTTGGAGACGGCCTCACCGCCCGCCGCGCGGATTTCCTGGCAAACCTTCTCTGCCGGCCCGGCTGAGCCCTCGTCGTCGCCCTTGAGGCCAGCGCCCAGGTCGTTGACCACGACCTTCGCGCCTTCCTGTGCCGCGATCAGCGCGCAGTCGCGCCCGATTCCATTTCCGCCGCCTGTAACCAGGACCACTTTGCCGTCTAACGCACCCATTTGAATTCTCCTGAAACTATAGGGCGACAGTTATTCGAGGCGGTCGGCCTTGCGCAAGGCGGGAAAGAGCCCACCCCAGGCGCCGGTAACGATCACGGCGCCAATCCCGCCGAAGAGGACTGAGCCGACGGGCCCGAGGAAGCGCGCGACCACGCCGCTCTCGAATTCGCCGAGCTCATTGGAGGCTCCGATGAAGACAGACGATACAGCCGCGACGCGTCCGCGCATTGCGTCGGGCGTTACTAGCTGCACCAGGGTCTGGCGGACATAGACGCTCAGCATGTCCGCGCCACCGAGCGTCGCCAGCGCCAAAACGGACAGCAACAGCGCACCGGATGGCCAGATAGAGTGGGCGAGGGCGAACACGCAGGTCGCCAGGCCATAAATCGCCACGCCGGCAAACATGAAAAGCCCGGCGCGGCGCCGGATCGGATTCACCGCCAGTAACAGCGCGACGACCGTCGCGCCGATCGCCGGCCCTGATCGAAGGAGGCCGAAGCCCTGAGGCCCCACGTGCAGAATGTCGCGCGCGAAGACCGGCAGCAGGGCGGTGGCGCCGCCGAGTAGAACGGCGAAGAGATCGAGGGAGATCGCACCAAACACGACCTTCTGGTTCCAGACGTAGGCCAGGCCTTCCTTCATCAGGGTCCAGCGGGAACCAGGATTGACGGTCGGCTGGGCGTTCTTGCGGATCAGGAAGGTCGCGAATGCGGCCACGAGATAGAGGCCGAAGGTGGTGAAGTAGGCATAGGTCGGCGACTTGGCGACCAGAAGGCCACCCGCGGCGGGCCCGATGATTGAAGCGGTCTGCCAGGCGAGCGAATTCCAGGCAATGGCGCGGGGCAGCAGCGCGCGAGGAACCAGCATAGGGCCGAGCGCAGTGTTGGCCGGCGCAAAGAAAGCCCGGGCCGCGCCGAATAGGAACCCCACGACGAGCAAGAGCGGGATCGATGCCCAGCCCTGCCACGTGGCAATGGCCAGGGTCAGCACGGTGGCGATCTCGCCGGCGAAACAGACCAGCAGGACCGTCTTGCGGTTATAGCGGTCCGCTGTTTCGCCCGCGGGCAGGGTCAGCAGGAAGACGGGAACAAATGCCGCCAGACCGATCATGCCGACCAGGAAGGCGCTCTCCTGCACCGAGCGCGTTTGTCGGGCGATGGCGTACATCTGCCACCCCATAGCCACGCTTTGGATCTGGGCGGCGAAACTGCCGGTCCAACGCGAGATCCAGAAGCACAGGTAGTCGCGCTCCTTCAGAAGCGCGCGGGCCGAGGGGACGATGTCGGAAGTGCTCTCGGCCATGGATGGCCGCGAACCTGCCCTGCGGCGGCGGGCTAGTCCAGGCGCCGCCGTTGACCTGGCGGGCCATTGCGCCTAATTGCGCCGGCCTCGACCACGGGGTCCCGCCGACATGCGACGACCGCGACGAAACGGGTGCGCCAGCTGCACCGTCTGATCCGCGTCCGACTGCGCCATCGCGCATCCGGGATTCTCGTCGTTCCAAGTCGAAGTCCAATCCCATGACTTTTCAACCCGTCGCGCCGATCCCGGCGCTCACTTTTCAACCCGAACACCCTCAGCACGCCGCCCTGGTCGACGCCCTGATCGAGCGCGCCTTCGGGCCTGGCCGTTACGCCAAGGCCTCCGAGCGGGTCCGTGAGTTCGCCACTTTTGCCCCCGACCTCTCCGTCTGCGCCTGGAGTGGCGAGAACCTCCTGGGCGTGGCGCGCATGTGGCATGTTCGGGTGGGCGGCGTGCACGCCATGTTCCTTGGCCCCTTCGCAGTCGAACAGGGCGAGCGCAACGCAGGTTTCGGCACCCGGCTGGTGGCTCGCGCGTGCGAGGCCGCGCAGGCGGCTGGCGAGACCCATGTCGTCCTGGTAGGCGACGAGCCCTACTTCAGCCGCGTCGGCTTTTCAGCCGTGCCCGGCCGGCAGATCGTCCTGCCCGGTCCAGTTGACCCGCGGCGCGTGCTGGTTCGCGGACTGACGCCCGACGCCGTCGAACTGGCTGGTCTGATCGAGCCGGCTTGAGACGAGGTCCGTGCGCGCCTAAGTTCCCAAGTATGGCAGACGAGGCGGCGAGACTAGGGATTGAGGGGATAGTCGCCGCGGCGAAACAAGCGCCCGGCCGCGGCTTGCCGCCGGTGCATTTATGGAATCCGGCTCACTGCGGCGAGATCGACATCTTCATCCGCAAAGATGGCGTCTGGTTCCACGAGGGCACGCCGATTGGCCGCGAGGCTCTGGTGCGCTTGTTTTCGACGGTGTTGCGCAAAGATCCCGACGGCATCCATCTCGTGACGCCGGTCGAGAAGATGAAGATCACTGTCGAAGACGCGCCATTCATCGCCACCCGAGTGGACCGAGTGGGCGCTAGCTTGCGGTTCCTGACCAATGTCGGCGATGAAGTTGAAGCGGGGCCGGAGAATTATATCCGAGTGGACACGGGCGCCGACGGCGAACCGCGCCCCTACGTCCACGTCCGGAGGGGTCTTGAAGCCCTGATCTCGCGGCCGGTGTTCTACGAGTTAGTCGAGCTGGCCGAGGAACGCGACACGCCCGAGGGCCCGACGCTGGGCGTGGCCTCTAATGGCGCCTGGTACCCTGTCGGCCCGGCGCGAGTGCATCAGCTGTGAGCTTGTGCGTCGGCAGAGGCGATCTGCGCGATTGGATCGGTGAGCACCTAGACCCGTTGGAGGCCCATTATCCGGCTCAGGTCGGGACGATCGCGTCGGACTACGACCTGAGCAAGGCCTATGGACCAACGGAAGCCGAGGGGCCGCTAACGTCGGCAGCCGTGCTCATCGGCCTCGTTGAGCGCGACGCCGGCCTGCATGTGATCCTGACGCGGCGGGCCGACACTTTGCGCCGGCACACCGGCCAGATAGCGCTTCCGGGCGGGCGTCGGGACCCAGGCGAGACGCCTTGGCAGACGGCGCTGCGCGAGGCCCACGAAGAGATCGGGCTTGAGCCTCAATTCGTGAGCGTCGTGGGCCTTTCCACACCTTATCGCACCGGCACGGGCTACTTAATTACACCCGTTGTCGGCTTCGTCAGGCCAGGCTTTACGCTGGCTGCCAATCCTGACGAGGTGGCGGACATCTTCGAGACGCCGTTTGGGTTCTTGATGGACCCGGCCAACCTGGAGGAGCACGAGCGAGAACTTCCTTCTGGTGAAAAACGCCGCTTCTACGCCTACACCCACGAGGACCGGTTCATCTGGGGCGCGACGGCCGGAATGCTGCGCGCGCTCTATGACCGTCTCTATGGAGCCGCCGTTGCCTGAGGTTGTCGCCTGGCGTCTGATCTTGGTTTCCTTACCGTTCGCGGTGTGGTTCGTCTGGCGCACATGGGCGCGCCGAACCGGACGCGAGATGGGCTCGACACCCTATGCCTGGCTGGTAGCGGCCGGCGCGGTGCTGGTCGGGCTGTCCTTGCTCGCGACGGCTCTCTTCCACAAGGATAACCGCCACGAACGCTACGTCCCTGGCGAGGTCACGGCGAGTGGGGCTGTGACCAAGGGCTATTTCGAAAGACCGACCCCACCTCCTGCGAGGGCGCCGAAATGAGCGAGACCCTCGGCCAACGCCCTTGGATGACTGCGCTGGAGACGGTAGCAGTGCTGGATGCCTTGGAGGCGGCTGGTGGTGCCGACTGCGCTCGCTATGTCGGCGGCTGCGTTCGCAATACCTTGCTTAGTCAACCTGTTAGCGACATCGACATCGCAACAAGGCTCTCCCCCAATCAAGTGATCGGTGCCCTGAAAGCTGCAAAACTGAAGGCGGTTCCGACCGGCGTTGAGCACGGCACGGTCACCGCGGTGTCCGGCGGCAAGCCCTTCGAGATCACCACGCTTCGCCGCGACGTCGCCGCCGATGGCCGGCGCGCGGTCGTGGCTTTCTCCGACCATTGGGGCGAGGACGCACAGAGGCGCGACTTCACGCTCAACAGTCTCTACGCCCGCCGGGACGGAACGATTTTCGACCCCACGGGCCACGGCATCGCCGATGCCCGTGCCGGGCGCGTTGTGTTCGTAGGCCAGGCCGAAGACCGGGTCCGGGAGGACTACCTGCGCATCCTGCGCTTCTTCCGGTTCTTCGCCTGGTATGGCTCGCAGCCTGCTGACGCGGCGGCTCTGGCGGCCTGCGAGACGTTGCGGGGAGGGATCAAAACCCTGTCGGCGGAAAGGATCTCCAAAGAGCTCTTGAAGCTCTTGGCGGCGCCCGATCCGCGTGCGGCCATAGCGCTGATGGACCGCGTGGGCGTGCTGGGCGAGATCCTGCCGACGCCGATCGACTTGGAACGCTTTGAGGGCCTAGTGGCCATCGAAGAAGACCAACTGTTCGAGACCGATCCGCTGCTTAGGCTGGGAGCCTTGCTGCGGGACGACCAGATCGGCGCGTTGCAGTGTGCCGAGCGACTGAGGCTCTCTAACGCTGAACGCGACCGCCTGGCCGCGGCCCTGGACCCAACGCCGGCCTTCAAGAGCTGGATGAGCCCGCGAGAGATCCGGCGAACCCTTTATCGCTTGGGCGCGCAGCCGTTCCGCGACCGTGCCAAGCTCGCCTGGGCTCGCGCGGAGCGCTCGGCGACCACGCCGCAGTGGCGCGGGATGATCGCGCTCGGCGAAAGCTGGACCCCACCACCATTCCCTCTCAAGGGCCAGGATGTCATCGCCGCCGGCGCGCCGAAGGGACCGATGGTCGGTCAGGTGCTGCGCGAGGTGGAGGACTGGTGGATTGATCACGACTTCATCGACGACAAGATGTCGACGATCGAGAAGCTCAAATCGGTGGTGCAGGGGATGGCGTTTTGAAGCTAGGCGTCCTTAAGACCGGACGGCCGCCGCGAAGCTGCATCCCAGCATTCGGGACCTATCCCGACATGTTCGAGGGCCTGCTAGGCCGCGACATCTACGATTGGCGGACATTCGACGTGGAGGCCGGCGAGCTGCCGGACAGCCCCACGGCGTGCGACGGCTACATCATTACCGGCGGAGCGGCGGGCGCCTATGAGCCGCTGCCGTGGATCGCGCCGTTCGAGGATTTCCTGCGCGCGGCCAAGGGACAGGCGGCGCTCGTGGGCATTTGTCTGGGGCACCAGATCATGGCCCAGGCTTTCGGCGGCAGAGTGATCCAGTCGCCCAAGGGATGGGGCGTTGGCGAGAACGAGTACCGCGTCCTGCGGGGCGAGCCCTGGATCGATGGCGAGGTCGAGACCATCCGTCTGCCGGCATCGCATCAGGACCAGGTGGTGGAAAAGCCGCCGGGCGCCGAGGTCTGGGCCGCAAGCGACTTCACCCCTTTCGCGGGCCTGGTCTGGCCCGGAGAGCGCGCGATCTCGATGCAACCGCACCCGGAGTTCGATCCGGGCTACGCTATCGCCCTGATCGAAACGCGGAGGGACGGACCATTGACACCGGATCAGGCGGCGCAGGCCGTAGCGAGTTTCGCTTCGACCGACGACCGGCGTCGGGTCGGTGGCTGGATCAATCGTTTCCTGTCCGAAGCGGCCTGATCGCATGCCACGATTTGAGCCATGTCCGAGCTAGCTGCGCTCGCGCCGACTGCGCTGCGCCGATGGTCCGCCCGCGGCGCAGCGATATTCTGTTTGGCCTTCGCGGTCTTCCAGCTATCGCTCGCGCTTGGCGCGCCGCTCGGCCAGATCGCGTGGGGCGGGTCGAGCGCAGTGCTGCCTGATGACCTGCGTTGGACGAGCGTCGGGGCTTGCCTATACCTGCTGGTCGCCGCGGCCATCATGGAAGTGCGGGCCGGCGACATCGGGCGCGGCCTTCCGCGCTTGCCATTCGTGATCTTCAACGTCCTGCTAGCCGCGCAGCTCTTGCTCAACACTTTGGCCAACCTCGCCACTCGGACCGCGGGCGAGCGCTACGGCATGGGCGCGGCCTCGGCGCTGGGTAGCGTGCTTTGCCTCCTGGCCCTGAAACCGATGCGCAAGCCCTAGGTCCAGGCGACCATTGGCGGCATGGAGCTCAGGATCGTCTCGATGTTGCCGCCGGCCTTGAGGCCGAACATGGTCCCGCGGTCGTAGAGAAGGTTGAACTCGACGTAGCGACCGCGGCGAACCAGCTGTTCCTGGCGGTCCTCGTCGGTCCAGGGCTCGTCCATGTGGTGGCGGACAATCTTCGGATAGACGTCCAAGAAGGCTTCACCGACCGCTTGGGTGAAGGCGAAGTCCTTTTCGAAATCGCCGGTGTTGTGGCGGTCGTAGAAGATGCCTCCGACGCCGCGCATCTCGCCGCGGTGCGGTAGGAAAAAGTACTCGTCGCACCAGGCTTTGTATTTTGCGTACCACTCCGGATCGAAGGGGGCGCAGGCGTCTTGCATGGCCTTATGGAAGAGGACGGTGTCGTCCGCCTCCTGGGTGCGTTGTGCCTCCAGCATCGGCGTCAGGTCAGCTCCGCCGCCGAACCAACTCTCGGCCGTTGAGAGGAACCGGGTGTTCATATGACCGGTGGGAACGCGCGGGTTGCGCGGATGGACGATCAGGCTGATCGAGGCCGAGACGTAGGACGGGTCCTTGTCAGCGCCCGGCATGGTCGCGGCCATCTCCGGCGAGAATCGCGCCGCGGCCGCGGAGGTGTGCACGCCAGCCTTTTCGAACAGGCGGCCCTTCAGGTGGCCGCCGATCCCGCCGCCGGTTCCAGTCTCGCGCGTCCAGGGACGCATGTCGAAATGGCCAGTTTCGTCGGGATAGAGTTCAGCCGGGGCTTCGTCCTCCAGGCGTTCGAGCTCGGCGACAATCCGCTGCTGCAGCGACTCGAACCAGGTCTTGGCTCGATTTCGGCGTTCCTGGATTTCGGGAGGAAGATTGATGGACATAGCCAGCTTGCTAGACCGTCGGAGCGTCTTTTGGGAAGCCATTGGTCTGTCGAAGGGCTTCCGCGAGTGCGATCGCGGCGCTCACCGTCAGGTTCAGCGACCGTGCGCCAGGGGCCAACGGGATGAAAAGTCGCGCCTCGGCCGCGGCGTGGACTTCTTCCGGTGCGCCGGAGCTTTCGCGTCCGAAGAGCAGCGTGTCGCCGCTGCGGAATTCGAAACCGTGTAAAGGCGCCGCGCCTTTTGTGGTGAACAGCACCAGCCGGCCGGCTTTTCTCTCGGTGCAGTTTATGAAATCGCCCCAGCTAGCGTGGCGAGTCAGCTCGGCGAGAGCGCCATAATCCATGGCCGCGCGACGCACGCCCGCGTCGGAAAATGGGAAGCCGCAGGGCTCAATTACGTCCACCGGCGTGTCCAAACAGGCGCCCAGCCTGAGCACGGCGCCCAGGTTTTGCGGAATGTCCGGTTGAAAAAGGGCCAAACGCATTCTAAGCGATCCGCGACGGGTAGGCCGGGCACAAAGTACGAATCGCGGAAGCGGCTCCGGCAGCAATTCCGATGCGTGCGTTCTGTTCGATCCCGTCGTGACATTAAAGCCCTTACCAGAGCATCTGGTAGGGTCCAAAGACTGGGCGCTCCCCAAAGACTGTGGGGGCTCGAAACGAAGGGTAGCTTTAGGTGGCCGACACCGTCGTGGGCTCAAACCCCGAACCGCATGCTTCGGGCGATGATCCGAACCGTCGCGATTTCATCCACATCGCTGCCGGCGTGGCCGCGGTGGGGCTTGTGGGTGGCCTTGCCTGGCCGCTCATCGACCAGATGAACCCCGCAGGCGATACGCTCGCGCTGGCGTCCATCGAGTTCGACCTGTCCAAGGTCGTCGAGGGGCAACAAGTGGTGGTCAAATGGCGCGGCAAGCCGCTGTTCGTCCGCTACCGCACGGCAAAGGAAATCGCTGCGGCGATCAAAGACGATCACTCGGACCTGCGCGATCCGGCTACGGATGAGAGCCGGCATAAGCCCGGCAAGGCGCAGTTTCTGATCCTGGTCGGAACCTGCACCCACCTGGGTTGCGTGCCGACCTTCGGCGGCGGCGACTACGGTGGCTGGTTCTGCCCCTGCCACGGCTCGGTCTACGATACCTCCGGGCGCATCCGCAAAGGCCCGGCGCCGCTGAACCTGGCGGTTCCGGACTACAGCTTCCTCTCGGACACCAAGGTCAAGGTTGGCTGATCAGATGAGCGGACATTCAACCTACGAACCGAAGTCGGGTTTTGAGCGCTGGCTGGACAGCCGGCTGCCAATTATCCGTTTCGCCAACGACACCATCGTCACCTTCCCGACGCCGAGGAACCTCAACTACTGGTGGACCTTCGGCGGCATCCTGTCGCTGATGTTGGGATTGCAGATCGTCACCGGGATTGTCCTGGCGATGCACTACGTGCCGAGCGCCGACGGGGCGTTCAATTCCGTCCAGCGCATCATGCGCGACGTGAACTACGGCTGGTTGATCCGCAATCTGCACGCCAACGGCGCGTCGATGTTCTTCCTGGCGGTCTACTTGCACATGTTCCGCACCCTCTACTACGGCTCCTACAAGGCGCCGCGGGAGGTTCTGTGGATCCTGGGCTGCGTGATCTACCTGCTGATGATCGGCACGGCCTTCTTCGGCTACGTTCTGCCTTGGGGTCAGATGAGCTTCCACGGTGCGGTCGTGATCACCAATCTGATTGGCGCGATCCCGGTCATCGGCCCGTCGGTCACCACCTGGCTCTGGGGTGGTTTCGCGGTGGATAACGCGACCTTGAATCGCTTTTTCTCACTGCACTATTTGCTGCCGTTCATGATCGCGGGCGTCGTTGGCCTGCATATCTGGGCGCTGCACGTGCCGGGGAACAACAATCCCACTGGCGTCAATGTGAAGTCCGCCGAGGACACCGTGGCCTTCCACCCGTACTACACGGTGAAGGACGGCTTTGCGATTTCGGTCTTCCTGATCATGTACGCGGTGTTCGTGTTCTTCATGCCCGACGCCCTGGGCGACGCTGCGAACTACATTCAGGCTAACCCGCTGGTGACGCCGCAGCACATCGTGCCGGAATGGTATCTGCTGCCGTTCTACGCAATCCTGCGGGCCGTTCCGAACAAGCTGATGGGTGTGATACTCATGTTTGGCGCGATCGCGACCCTGTTCGTGCTGCCTTGGCTCAACACCTCCAAGGTGCGGTCCATGCGCTATCGTCCGACCGCACGGCTCTACTACGGCATCTTCGTCCTGACCTGCATCGTGCTGGGCTTCTGCGGTGCGCATTCGCCGGACGATCCGGTGATCCCGGCTATCTCGGGGCCGCAAATCCTTGACGCGAACCTCAACAGCTTCGTGTGGTTGACCCGGATCGCGGCCCTCTACTACTTCGTCTATTTCTGGGTGATCACGCCTCTGCTGGGCCTCACTGAGACGCCGCTTCCGGTGCCGGAGTCGATCTCCTCACCCGTCCTGTCACACCCCGCCTCCGCGCCTGTTGGCGCCGTGGCGTCGCCTGAAAAGAGGGGTTGAGCCTGATGCTGCGCAATAGTTTCGCGTTCGCGGCGCTCGGGCTAGCCCTGCTGGCCGGTCCGGCTCTGGCGGCGACGACGCAGGAAGAGCCGAAGCACGTCGAGTGGTCCTTCGACGGCCCGTTCGGCAAGTTCGACAAGGAGCAGGTCCAGCGGGGGTACAAAGTCTATCGGGAGGTCTGCTCGGCCTGCCACTCGATGAACCTGATGTACTACCGCAACCTCGGTCAGAAGGGCGGACCCTTCTATGATCCGAAGTACTCGAACCCGAACGACAATCCGGTTGTGAAATCCCTGGCTCACGACATCCAGGTCAAGGACATCGACACCGACACCGGCGATGTGATCTCGCGCCCAGCCACGCCGGCCGACAAGTTCTCGGCTCCGTTCCCAAACGAGCCCGCGGCGCGAGCCTCCAACGGCGGAGCCCTTCCCCCGGACTTGTCGGTTATCGCGAAGGCACGTGAGGGCGGTTCGGACTACGTTTATTCCCTGCTGAGCGGCTTCACCGCTGCGCCGCATGGCGTGACGCTTCCGCCGGGCAAGTACTACAACGCCTACTTCCCAGGCGGCGCCATCGGCATGCCGCCGCCGCTGGTAGACGGCAAGGTGACGTTCGATGACGGCAAGCGCTCGACGATTAAGCAGGAAGCGCAAGACGTCGCCGTGTTCCTGGCCTGGGCATCCGATCCGAAGGCGGAAGAGCGAAAGTCCTTCGGCTTCGGCGCGATGATCTACCTGTTGATCTTCTCAGGCCTGCTCTATGCGAGCTACCGCCGGATTTGGCGCAACGTCGCTCACTAAGCGATCGCCAGACCACAGACACGATCAGGGGCCTCCGCGAGAGCCGGGCCCCTTTTCACGGGCATCATTCCCGATCAGGCCCGGTACGACGCCGTGCGCCCCTAATTGGCCGGATCTAGTCGTCGGCCGCGACCTGATGGAAATCTAGCCGGCGGGCGCCAACTGCAGATGTCCAGCTGGGAAGTCGAAGCGCAGGCGGTAGTGCGACAAAACCGGCGCGCCGATTTCGCCGGTCAGGCCAGGATTTTCGGCCTTCAGCAGACCCGCCGGAAGGTTCTCCGAGAGCGCGCCTGCGAACGACAGAGCCCGCAGGCGTGGGAATAA
>JAYUBY010000309.1:0-18497 GCA_043740635.1 Alphaproteobacteria bacterium | reverse complement strand
AGGAGACCAATCATGACCACGCAAGACGTCGCCAACGACCTCGTCGCGCTTTGCAAGCAAGGCAAGTTCGCCGAGTCTGGTGAGAAATACTGGGCCGATGACGTGGGGAGCGTAGAACCCGGCGCACCGGGTGGCGGGGATCCCGTCAGCCGGGGCATAGAGGCTGCCCGCGGAAAAGGAGAGTGGTGGTCTTCGAACAACGAAGTCCACGACGTCGAGGCCGAGGGCGCCTACGTCAGCGGCGACCAGTTTGCGGTCCGCTTCAAGATGGACATCACCCCTAAGGCGAACGGCCAACGGATGACCATTGATGAAATGGCCGTCTACACCATCAAGGAAGGCAAGATTGCTGAGGAGCGGTTTTTCTACGGCGGCTGAAGCAATACTTGCTCAGCGACGGCATGGCGCCAACATGGTCGACCATGTCGTCCCTCCGCATGCCTCAGATTTTCCTCCGACGCCTCGGCGCAGAGTCTGGTGAAGCCGCTTTCAACTATGAGATCATGGAAGAGCAGGCCGCCACGCTCGGCCGGATGGGGCGCAAGGCTGAAGCCGCGCTATCGGCGTTGAAGGCTCACGAGGGTGAAGGCCGCGCCGAGGTGTTGAAGACCACCAGCGACGCGGTCTGGTGCTTCTTCGTCCAGCGCGAGGTCATGGGCTTGCGTGACCGGGCCCAGATCGTCGCGGACTACCAGATCCCGCGAGAGGTGATGGTCAGACTGGGCGTGCGCTGACCACGATCGGCAGCTCACACAAGCCGCTTTCCTGCATCACTGACCAGTGCCCCGAGGTCGCCGGCCTCGTCGGCAAGCGTCATCTCGTTGTGGGCCTTGCCGGAGACGATCATTGGGAAGCAGTTCTCATCCTTGGTCACCCGGCAATCGAAGATCACCGGCTTGCGCACGGAAATCATCTCGCGGATCTTGTCGTCCAGTTCGTCTGGGTGCTCGGCGCGAATGCCAACTCCGCCATAGGCCTCGGCCAGCTTCACGAAGTCCGGCAGGCTCGAGGAGTAGGAGTGTGAATAGCGCTCGCCATGCAGCAACTGCTGCCATTGGCGGACCATGCCCATCCATTCGTTGTTCAGGATGAAGATCTTGATCGGCAGGTCGTACTGCACCGCTGTCGACATCTCCTGCATGGTCATCTGCACGGAGGCATCGCCGGCGATGTCGATGACGAGGCTGTCGGGGTGGGCCATCTGGACGCCGACGGCCGCCGGCAGGCCATAGCCCATGGTGCCAAGGCCACCTGAGGTCATCCAGCGATTTGGCTCTTCGAACCGGAAAAACTGTGCGGCCCACATCTGGTGCTGGCCGACCTCCGTGGTGATGTAAACGTCCTGGCCCTTGGTCAGTTCATAGAGCCGCTGGATGGCGTACTGCGGCTTGATCAGCTTGGCGTCGGGGGCGTAGCCGAAGCCGTTGCGAGCCCGCCAGACGTCAATTTGCTTCCACCAGTCGGCCAAGGCGGCCTTATCGGTCTTCTGGTTCTGCTGTTTCCAAATGGCGATCATGTCAGCGAGGACCGAGCCTGCATCGCCAACAATGCCGATGTCGGTGCGAACGTTCTTGCCGATCGACGATGCGTCGATGTCGATGTGGATCTTGCGCGAACCGGGCGAGAAAGCGTCGAGGCGGCCGGTCACCCGGTCATCGAAGCGGGCGCCGATGGCGACCATCACATCGCAATCGTGCATGGCGTGGTTGGCCTCAAAGGCGCCATGCATCCCCAGCATGCCCAGCCACTGAGGGTCCGCCGCCGGGAAGGCCCCCAGGCCCATCAGGGTCGAAGTGACCGGTGCGCCGGTCAGCGCGGCGAACTCGCGCAGCAATTTTGCGGCCTCTGGCCCGGCGTTGATCACGCCGCCGCCGGTATAGAGGATCGGCCGCCGCGCTTTGGCGATCATGGCCACGGCCTCGGCGATGCGAGCTGGATCGCCCTTGGTGCGGGGCGAATAGTTGTGGACGTGCTTGACCTCTGTCGGACCTTGATAGGCGCCCTTGGCGAACTGCACGTCCTTCGGAATGTCGATGACGACCGGGCCTGGGCGACCTGAGGTCGCGATATGGAAGGCCTCGTGCAGGATGCGCGGCAGGTCGGCTACGTCCTTCACCAGGTAGTTGTGCTTGGTGCAGGGCCGCGTGATGCCAATGGTGTCGCATTCCTGGAAGGCGTCGGTGCCGATCAGGTGCGTGGCGACCTGGCCTGTGATGACGATCAGCGGGATCGAATCCATCAGAGCGTCGACAATGCCTGTCACCGCGTTGGTCGCGCCGGGGCCTGAAGTAACCAACACCACGCCTGGCTTTCCGGTGGAGCGGGCGTATCCCTCCGCCGCGTGGGTCGCGCCCTGCTCATGGCGAACAAGAACATGCTTCAAGCGCGGCTCGGCGAAGAGCGCGTCATAGATCGGCAACACCGCGCCGCCCGGATAGCCGAAGAGCACCTCTACGCCCTGATCAAGGAGCGCGCGCACGACCATCTCGGCGCCGGAGAGGGTAATGGTTTCAGCTTTGATCGTTTGGTGGGCGGTCATGGGAGTAGCTCTGGTTAGGGCAATAAAAAAGGCCCTCTAGGGGCCTGGTGCAAGCGACCGTTGACGGGCTGACTTCAAGTCAGTCCGCGCCGGGTCGCCTTACGAGTACAAGAATGCTGCGCACGAGAATTCCCTGGAACGTTGAGACCCAGCATGTCGCATGCTGCCCCTAGGCCGTCAAGGCGGGGTTGACGGCAAGAAACTGCCTCCATTGGCCTTCGGGATCGATTTCGGTGAGGCGTGGCCAGTCCGCCATCTGCCCGCGCATCCAGGTCGTCTGGCGCTTGGCGTAGCGCCGCGTTTCCTGTTGGACGGAGGCGACGGCCTTGGCCAGGCTCGTCTCGCCGCGAAGGTAGCTTGTGAATTCGCGGACGCCGACGGCCTTCATGATCGGTAGCACAGGGTCGAGATTGCGAGCGGCGAGGGCTGCGACCTCCTCCAGAGCGCCGGCGTTGACCATGCTGGCGAGGCGGGTATCGCAGCGGGCGTAGAGCGTATCGCGCGGCGGCTCCAGCGCGGCGGCCGACCACGCGCCTGGGGCGACCGAAGGTTCGCCATTGCTCTGCCAATCCGTAAGTGGCGTCTGGGTGGCCGAAAATACCGCCCAGGCGCGCACGAGCCGCTGGCGGTCGCCCGTCGCGATGCGGGCTGCAGCGGCCGGATCGACGAAACCGAGCCGCCCGCGGAAGTCCATCTCGCCCATTTGCGCGTAGTCATCCTGAGCACGCTCACGAACCTCGAGCGGCACCTGCGGGATTTCAGCAAGACCTTGGGTCAGGGCCTTGAAGTAGAGACCTGTGCCGCCGACGACGACGGCGGGGTGCTTGCGTTCGGCGATCTCGTCCAGGGCTTGCAGGGTGGCCCGCAGCCAGCGGCCGACTGACCAGCCGTCGGCGCCGTCGACGGTCCCGAAGAGGTGATGCCGCGCGCGGGCTTCCTCATCCGGAGATGGACGGGCGGTGACCAGACGCAGGTCAGTATAGAGCTGCATGGAGTCGGCGTTGACGATCTCAGCCCCGATCGCCGAGGCGAGGCGCAGCGCCAGCGCAGACTTGCCGCTTGCCGTGGGTCCGGCGATCAGCCAGATGCGGGGCTCCATGGAACTCGTGCTCACTCTCGTCGCACCCCCGAACGCTGGGGCTTTCTCAGTCAACCTACGCGAAGTGTTCGCTAGCGTCGGCGCGCGCGGCAAGGAATCTCGCAAACTGGACGCCGGCGATGCTGCGGCGACGGATGTGATCTTGGAGGCTGAGGACCTTTCGGTTGTGCGGGCCGCTTTAAAGCCGGCGATGGCCGATGAACAACTGGACTGGTGCCTGCAGCCTCTGGAAGGTCGCCGAAAGCATTTGCTGATCGCCGACATGGACTCGACCATCATCGACGTCGAGTGCCTGGACGAGCTCGCAGATTTTGCTGGGCTTAAGGCGGAAATCTCGGCGATCACTGAACGCGCGATGCGCGGCGAGCTGGCATTCGAGGGCGCGCTGCGTGAACGGGTCGCCATGCTGAAGGGATTGCCGACGACGGCCCTGGAAGCGACTTATGACGAACGCGTCCGGCTCAATCCCGGCGCCCGGACGCTTGTCCGGACCATGGCAGCCAACGGCGCGCGATGCGTGCTGGTCTCCGGCGGGTTCGGGTTCTTCACCAAGCGTGTCGCCAAGGCCGCTGGCTTTCATGCCGAACGGGGCAACATCCTGCTTGAAGCCGACGGCGTCCTTACCGGGCAGGTCGGTGAGCCGATCCTTGGGCGCGAGGCTAAGCTCTTCGCGCTGAATACGGAAGCCGCGGCCTTGAGCGTTCCCCTGTCAGCCACCTTGGCCGTCGGTGATGGCGCCAACGACTTGGCGATGATTGAAGCCGCGGGCCTGGGCGTCGCCTATCGCGCCAAACCGGTTGTGGCGGCACAGGCCGATGCGAGGGTCGACCACGCGGACCTAACGGCGCTGCTCTATTTCCAAGGCTATTCACAGAGTGACTTCGTTACAGATTGAAGCCAGCGGTGATTTGGCGTCAGGGCCCGATTCCGCTTACTCGGCGCCATGAGCCTTCCCCGCACCGTAAAAGCCGTCGTCTTTGATATGGACGGTTTGCTTGTCGACACCGAGACGGTGGTCTACCGCGCTATGGAGCGCGCCAGCGCCGCAATTGGCAGCGAGATGCCGTTCGGCGTCTTTCAGCGGATGGTGGGTCTACAGGATGCCGACAGCGACCTGATCGTGATCGACCACTTCGGCCCGGGCTTCGACCTGGAGGCCTGGTCGAAGGCCGTCAGCGAGCACGCCCACGAGGAGATGGAAGCCGGCGTAGCGCTCAAGGCGGGCGTGGAGGAAATCCTCGAATATCTGGCCGCGGCCAGTATCCCCTGCGCGATCGCAACCTCTTCCGGAAAACGGGCTGTCGAACGAAGCCTCGGCCGGCGTGGTCTGACCGCACACTTTGGCGCCATCATCACTCGCGAGCTGCAGAGCCGCGGCAAGCCGCACCCTGATCCGTTCCTAAAGGCCGCTGAAGCCCTCGGCGTCGCCCCAGCCGACTGCCTTGCACTGGAGGACAGTCACAACGGCGTCCGCGCGGCGTCTTCGGCGGGCATGATGACCATCATGGTGCCCCGACATGCTCGACCCGACCGAGGAAATGCACACGCTTACGGTGCGGATCGCTCATGACCTGCACGAGGTCCGCGAGTTGCTGGAGGCTCAGGCGAGCTCGATTCAGTAGCGGCAGCCAGTGTCGCCCAAGGGTGCTGGACCTCGTCGCTTTCACCTCCCGGCTCTCGACTTCGTCCAATAGTGAATTGCACCATAAACCGTGCTTTATCCGGGTTTGCGCATCTTTTATGATGCGCTCGTATCGTGATTAGACTTGCAGAAACACTTTTCGCACCATAAATCGTGCATTATCGCCGTTAAGACCCCACTTCTGGTGCAAACGTGAAAGCCTCTAAAGCCCAGTCCGCCCTGCCGCTGCCGGTCCGCCGGGCGCTGGCGATGCTCGGTCGTGACATCTCCACGGCGCGGCGCCGGCGGAACATGACCATCGCCACCCTGGCCGAGCGGGCCTTTGTCGGCCGCAACACGATCACCCGCGTGGAGCACGGCGACCCCGGCGT
Source organism: Alphaproteobacteria bacterium (assembly GCA_043740635.1). Classification (GTDB taxonomy): domain Bacteria; phylum Pseudomonadota; class Alphaproteobacteria; order Caulobacterales; family Caulobacteraceae; genus Phenylobacterium. The sequence goes on along the minus strand of JAYUBY010000309.1, from coordinate 12,846 downwards.
GGCGCTCGGCATCTACGCCACCGTGCTGTTTGTCCTTGGACTGGCCGACCGCCTGGGCGCCCTGGCCGACCCGACCACCGACCAGGTGGGCCTTACCCTAGCCGAGGAGCAGCTGCCGAGGCGCGTGCGCGCCAAGGCGGCAGCCCGCTGAGATGGACCGCGAGATCGAAGTGCATATCGACTGGGGCGGCGTAACGCGGCCGCTGGGACGGCTATGGGCGCGGGCGAAGGGCGCGCGCCAGACCTGCTCCTTCGCCTACGATGCCGCCTGGCTGGGCCTGGCCGGGGCCTTCCCGCTCGACCCGAACCTACCGCTGGTGCGCGGCGAGGCCCACTGGGACGGCGGACTCTTCAACGCCTTCAGCGACCCGGCTCCGGACCGCTGGGGCCGCAACCTGATGGCCCGCCGCGAGCGCCACCAGGCCAAGGCCGAGGGGCGGGCGCCGCGCACCCTGCTGGAGGCGGACTTCCTGATGCTGGTCGAGGACCAGACTCGCCTCGGCGCCCTGCGCTTCCGCGATGTGGGGGCCGAGGCCTTCCAGGCGGCGGACGCCCATCCCGTGCCGCCCATCGTCGCGCTGCCCCGGCTGCTGGGCGCCGCGCGCCGGGTCGTCGACGACAAGGAAACCGACGAGGACCTGCGCCTGCTGCTGGCGCCGGGCAGCTCGCTGGGCGGCGCGCGGCCGAAGGCCTCGGTGCGGGGCGCCCAGGGCGAACTGCTTATCGCCAAGTTCCCCAGCCAGACCGACGACTGGCCGATCCCCACCTGGGAGTCCGTAGCCATGACGTTGGCCGGCCGGGCCGGCGTCATTGTGCCCGTCTTCCAACTCCGCCAGGTTGCCCGGCGGCCGGTGTTCATGTTGTCGCGCTTCGACCGCACGCCCGACGGCCACCGCCGGCCGTTCTGCTCGGCGCTCACGGCGCTCGGCGCCGCCGACGGCGAGACCCGCAGCTACCTGGAGCTGGTTGACGTCCTGCGCCAGGACGGCGCCGACGCCCCCGGCGACGCCGCCCAGCTCTGGCGGCGGATGGTGTTCAACATCCTGATCTCCAACACCGACGACCATCTACGCAACCACGGCTTCCTGCGCGAGCCCGGCGGCTGGCGGCTCTCGCCGGCCTACGACCTCAACCCGATGCCGACCGATGTGAAGCCGCGCATCCACACCCTCGCCCTCAACGAGACCGACCAGGACGCCTCCCTGGAGACGGTATTGGGCGCTGCAGCCTACTTCCGGCTCGACAAGCCCGAGGCTGCCGCCATCGCCAAGCACGTCGGCGCCGTCGTCGCCACCTGGCGCGAGGTGGCTGGCCAACATGGCCTCACCGCCAACCAGATCGACCGCATGGCCAGCGCCTTCGATCACGAGGACTTGGCGCGCGCCATCGCCTGAGCCCAAGCGGGAAGTTGGCCCAACTGTTCTGGGTCTGCGGCCGGGAATTTCAGGGGGCAACGCGCTGGAACACGAGGTTCCAGACTCGGTCGGTCTGGAACCTCAGGCCTTTGACCTTGCCGTCGTCGCCCCGCAGCACCCGCACAAATATGCCGTCGCCGGTTGCGTAGCCGTCGTTGAATAACGGCTTCAATCGCCGGGTGGTTGTCCTCGCTTTGGACATACCGATTTGTGCTCCGAACCGAATGTCAAAGCACCGGTCACCCAGGCCATGGTCGCGGAGACCGACATGCGCGGGTTTTTGCAGCCTAGGCGGCAGCCTTCAGATATGGAGTCGACCAACGAGGCCATGTGCGACGTCGCCGGCCGCACGAAGGCCGGCATCAGCGCTTAGCGCCGCCGCCGTTCGGACCCTGTTCGAAGTACTTGAAGAAGGCGCTGTCGGGCGAGAGGACTAGCGTCGTGTCGCCTTGGCCGAGGCCTGCCTCATAAGCCTGCATCGAGCGGTAGAAGGCTGCGAAACTTGGATCCCTGCCAAACGCCTCGGCGAAAATTCGCGTCCTTTGCGCATCGCCCAGGCCGCGGGTTGTTTCGCCCTCCTGCTGAGCGTTGGCGAGTGTGATGGCCACTTCCTTGTCCGCCGACGCAAAGATCTCGCGCTTCTGTTGCTCACCTTGAGCCCGGTACTGTGCGGCGATCTGAGCGCGCTGCGTCTGCATGCGCCGATAGACAGAGGCCTGGTTGGCTGCAGGAAGGTCGGCGCGCTTGATCCGAAGGTCGATCACCTCGATGCCCAAACGTGATTCCTTGGCGCGGCGGGCGACGTCGAGTTTGGACTGTTGCATCAGCGCATCGCGGCGTCCGGAGATGATGTCGGGCGTGTTGGTCTGACCCAGTACCTGCCGCAGGGACGAGTTCACCAAGCGCTCCAGGCGGTCCTGGGCGATCTGCTCGTTGCGCAGGGTCCGGTAGTACTGCAGCGGGTCAGAGATGCGGTAGCGGAGGAAGGCGTCAACCACTAGGCGCTGCTGGTCGGCGGCGATGACTTCTTCCTGATCGGCCTCGAGCGCCAGGTTGCGGCGGTCAAACTTGATCACATTCTCGACGAACGGCGCCTTGAAATTGAGGCCTGCCCCCGGCTGGCCTGGCGCGTGGATCACGCGCACCGGCTGGCCGAAGCGCAGCACGACGGCTTCCTGGCGTTGCTCCACCACGAACAGAGTGTTGGCGAGCACGATCACGGCGGCGAGCGCCAGGATCAGGTAGACGATCATGGGGCTGGAGCGGATCATAGCTCGCCTCCCTGCGATTGCGTCTGAGGTTGCGCTGCGGCCGGTGGGGGGGCCGGAGGCGCTATCGGCGCGGCAGGACCGCTGCGTGGGCGGAAGATATCAGGCGGCAGGATCACCGGGGCGGTGACGCCCTTGCCGGATATCACCACCTTGTTGGAATGCTGCAGCACGCGTTCCATGGTCTCCAGATAGAGGCGGTCGCGAGTGGCTTGCGGGGACCGCTTATACTCGTTGTAGATCGAGTTGAAGCGGGCCGCGTCGCCCGTCGCCGTGCGCACGGACTGCTCTTTGTAGCCCTGTGCCGACTGGACGATTTTGGCGGCGTCGCCCTTGGCTTCGTTGACCACCCGATTGCGGTAGGAGTTGGCCTCGTTGACGGCGGAGTCGCGGTCCTGCTCGGCGCTCTGCACATCGCGGAAGGCGGCGACAGCTTCTTGCGGCGGGTTCACCGTGCGGATCTGCACCTCGACGACGCTGATGCCGGCGCCCCAGGCATCGAGGGTCTTCTGCATCAACTCGGCGGTCTGCAGCTGGGCCTGGCCGCGGCCCGTGGTGAGGATCAGGTCCAAAGGCGTCTTGCCGATCACCTCGCGCATAGCGCTCTCGGCGACGGCTTTGACGGCCTCCTCGGGACTGCGGGTGGCGAAGAGATAGAGGCTGGCGTCGGCGATCCGCCAGGTGACGCTGAAGTTCAGGTCGATGATGTTCTCATCGCTGGTCAGCATCAGGCTCTCTTGAGGCACATCGCTGTCCGAGGTTCCGCCGCCGCCGACGTCGAGGCGGTTCAGGCTGGTGACGGGCACCTTGTCCACGTGTTCGAACGGCGTCGGCAGATGATAACGCAGGCCGGGCGCCTCGGAGCGGCTGTAGGCCCCAAAGGTGGTGACGACGGCTTGCTCGTTTGGTTGGACGACGTAGAGGCCAGAGAGGGCCCAGATCGCGAACACCGCGCCGCCGATGGCCGCCAGTGCGCCCGGTTGCACGCCCCGGCCACCGCCCCCGAACATGTCGCCCAACTGCCGGCGCAGGCGGTCGAAGCCAAGGTTCAGATCGGGCCCGCTTGGGCGACGTGGACCGCCGCCGCCAGCAGGACGTTTGGGCGGATCTTTGCGATCGCCGTCATCGCCCGATGGGGGCGAGCCCCAGGGGCCGGGATTAGCGTTGTCGTTCCAGGGCATTTGCCGGGTCGGTCTTTGCTTTTGCGCTTTGAGCTTTGAGTTGTAGTCGATCCGGGCGCGGCAGGCGTGTAAACCGGCGCAGTCCTCACTGGATATGCGACCCCAAGTGGGTCAAAGCAAGCCCAAGGCGTTATGAGCGAAGTCCCAGTCCCAAATCGCGACGAAATCCTGGCTGCGCTTGACCGCGTCGCCGATCCCAGGTCCGGCAAGGGATTGACCGAGGCAGGTTTGGTCAGGGGCCTGGCGATCCGGGGCGGACGGGCGGGGTTCATGCTGGAAGTTCCGGCCGCCGACATCGCGCTATACGCCCCCGTGCGCGACGCTGCGGAGCAGGCCATGGCCTCGGTCCCGAGTGTCGCTGCTGCCCAAGTGGTGCTGACTGCCGAGACCGCGGGGCCGCAGCTGAAGGTGGCTCCCCGACGTTCTACCGCGCGCGTCCAGGAAGATCCGCAGGCCAAACTTTCGCCGATGGCCGAGGCCGAGCGCCCAGCCTACGTCGGCAAGGTTATCGCTATCGCCAGCGGCAAGGGCGGCGTCGGCAAGTCGACAGTCGCTGTGAATCTGGCTGCCGCATTCGCGCACCTTGGCCTGCGCGCCGGGCTGCTGGACGCCGACATCTATGGCCCGTCTGCGCCGCACATGATGGGGATCGAGGACGAGCCGACGTTCGACGAGGATAAGCGGTTGATCCCGCTCACCGCCTGGGGTGTGAAGGTGATGTCCATCGGCTTCATCGTCGAAGATGGCACAGCCAACATCTGGCGGGGACCCATGGCCTCATCGGCGCTACGCACGCTTATGAACAGCGTTTGGGGCACGGCGGAGGATCCGCTGGACGTCCTGATTGTCGACCTACCGCCGGGAACCGGCGACATCCAGCTGACACTGGTTCAGCGGCTGCAGCTGGATGGGGTTGTTATCGTCTCGACGCCGCAGGAGATCGCCCTGATCGATGCGCGTCGCGCGGCGACGATGTTCCGCAAGACCGGCGCATCGATCCTTGGCGTCGTTGAGAACATGGCCTGGTTCGCAGATCCGGCGACTGGCGCGCGCATCCCGATCTTCGGCGAGGGCGGGGCGGTACAGGAGGCGCAGCGGTTGGGCGTGCCGTTGCTGGGCCAGGTCGCGATCGATATCGCCCTTCGTCAGGGCGGCGACGACGGCGCGCCCCTGGTCGCCACGGCGCCCGAAAGCGCCGCGGCCCAGGTATTTATCGCGATGGCGCGCCGGCTGGCCTGAACGCCTGCTCCGCCTCTACCGCGCTCTCCACCGCACCGTACAGGCTCTCGGCTCCGGCAATTTCGTCGAGCTTGGCGCGGATTTCGGTCTGGCGCTTGGCGTCCAGCTTGTAGCCGGTCAGGCAGGCGGACCCGACGACGACCAGGATGATCGGCGCGAAGACGTAGCACATCTCCAGTCCGCGGATCGCTTCAGGGGTGTTGTGGGCTCCAGGTTTCGCAATGAACCCGACCAGGTCGAGGATCGGATAGATGATGGTCACCGCCAGCGACGAGCCGAGTTTCTGGGTTAGCGTTACCAGGGCGTAGAGTACGCCCGAGCGTTCCTGGCCGGTTTGCAAGCGAAGCTCATCGGCGACATCGGCGACCATGGCGCGGATCAGCACGATGAAGGCTGAGGCGCAGAAGCCCACACTGAACATGCTAAGCGCGGTCGGCCAGAAGAGGCCTGCGGGCACAAGCATCAAGATGGTCTGCATGACGGCATAGCCAAGCCCGGCCATCTGAACGGTTCTGTGTTTGCCAAATCGCTGCGCGACCCATGCCCAAAACGGCGCGCCGAAAATGCCAGCGGTGCCGAAGGGAATCAAAAGCAGGCCGACATCGGTCGCGGTGAATCCCTTCGCCCCGTGGAAGAAGAACACATAGATCGGGGCGCTGGAGCCGGGGCCGAGGATCAGAAAGAGGTCCGCACCCAACAGCCGCAACATCGACTTGTTGGTGAAGACGGCCAGGTAGTCCTTGAGCGTCGCCCGGTCTTTGGCCGCGACGGGAGCGACGCGTTCCGATGTCGAAAGCGTGGCGATGATCACCGCCACCGTCGCCACCGACATAATAATCCAGCCGATGGCAGGGATGCTGCCTGGGTCGGCGGGCTTGATCTGGTCGTGAGTCAACTTCGGCAGGAGGTTTAACATCGCGGAGCCGGCGACGCCGATGCCGAGCATCCAGCCGAACATTCGCGAGCGTTCATTGTAGCTGCCACTGATCGAGGCGGCCCAGGCAGAGTGGCCGAGCACGAGCATTGAATAGGCGACGTAGAGCAGGATGTACCAGGCGAAGAGATAACCCGCGTCGGGGTGAAGTGGTGGATTAAACACCTTGTAGACGGCGACCCACAGGACGGGCAGGCCGGCCAGGAACCAGGGCCGGTAACGACCGATCGGGGTCCGGGTCGTATCCATCAACCAACCGAGCGCCAAGTCGACGCCGAGGTCTGCCAGACGAAGCGCTCCGAGCGTGAGTCCGATGGCCGTCAGCGAGATGCCCATCCTGCCGGCGTAGAACGGCGGCAGATAGGTGCTGAGCATGCTGATCAGCATGTAGGCAGGAATGCTGCCGAGGGAAAAGGCGAGCAGGCGGGGTGTGGAGAGTCGACCCCCCCGGGCCGCGGAGGCTAATGTCACTGAACGTCTCCCAATATGACTAGGTCACCCTCTTGGGGGTGCTTATCTAGGCAGGAGAGCTTGCAGATGGCCGGCGCGCAAGCGCTTTCCGCTGGGGCGCCCAAGTCAGGGGTCGGTGACAATGACATTGCCTGGGCTTCCGGACACGCTCTCCACAATGGCGCTTTCCTCATAGAGAGCGTCACGCTCGTCGAGCTGGCGCCGGATCTCGCCATGCCGCTCGGCCGAGAGCTTGTAGCCGAGGAAGCAGGCGCCCCCGATCAACACGAAAACGATGGGCCCGATGGCGTAGGCTAGTTCCAGGCCGCGGATCTGCGCGGCTCCGTTTACGGCATGCTCACTGGGGTCGTAGCCCACGATGCTGAGCACCCAGAAGGTCAAGGTCACGGCGAAGGCGCCGGCAGCCTTCGTCGTACCGCTGGTCAAGGCGTAGAGCAGACCAATCTGATGCTGGTCCTTCTCAAGGCGAATTTCGTCACCGATATCAGCGGTGAGGGAGCGGATCATAACGACGCTTCCGGAGGCGAGCGCGCCGGCCACGAACATAGCTGGCGCGGCGATTGCGAAGCTGGCCTTGGGCGACAGGAAGATCACGATCAACATGATTGAATAGCCGACGGCGGTGACCGCAAGCGCTCGATGTTTGTTGATACGATTGGCGAGCCAAGCCGTGGCAGGCGCGCCAAACAGTCCTGCGGTAATGTAGATCACCAGAAGTCCATTGGCGGCCGAGGTCGAGAACCCCCGGCTGTCGGTAAAAAAGAACAGGTAGAGCGCGCTCATCCAGGCAGGGCCCATGATGATGAAGAAGTCGGCCGCGATGAGGCGAAGGACATTGGGACGGGCGAGCAGGTTGGCGTAGTCCGACAGCCTTACCCGGCTTTCTTGGAACTTCTTGAGCGGTTCGGGCGTGCGCAGCGTGACCAGCCCGATCGCGAGCGGCGCCATGACAATGAGGAACCACCCGACGGCCTGAATGCCCTGCGCATCGGTGCGGTGCAGCGCCTTTGCTGTGATGATGGGGATCACCAATATGGCCATGGCGCCAAGAGTGCCCAGGCCCTGCATGGCGCCAAATATCCGCGACCGTTGAGTGTAGCTGGTGGCCAGAGCAGCGGCCCAGGAGTTGGCCGCGAGCAGCAAGAAAGACATGCCCATGTACATGACCAGCAGCCAGAGCAGCAGGTAGCCGCCGGACGCGCCGACCGGCGCTTCGTACATCTTGTAAATCGCCAGCATCAGCACCGGTGCGCCGAGGATCATCCAAGGCCGATACCGGCCAATCGGGGTGCGGGTGCGGTCCATCAGCAGGCCCAGCAATGGATCCAGCGGAATGTCGATCAGTCGAATGAGGCCGAAGATCCCGCCCACGGCGAGGCCCAAACCGATATGGCGCGCGAAGTAGTTGGGCACCTGCACGGCGACAGAGGTGTTGAGCGCCGCGAACGGAAGATAGCAACAGGCGAAGATGAGAACCGACGCCAATGGCATAGGCGTTCGCGTCGGCGGCCTGGCCTGAGACAAGTCGATGCTCCTCACCACGCCGCGCCTCTGGTGGGCGCGGTCAGGAGATGACGTTACGCGCGATCACCTGCCGCGGCGCAAGTGGATTCGGCGTAATGTGGGCCGGTTCAGCCGCCCTGCATCTTGCGGAAGAATTTGGCCGATTGCTCGCCGCCAGCCTGATAGGCCTGCTGACCTTGCGGGTCGGTGATCTTGGCCCAATTGTCGCGAACTTCCTCGACGGAGAGGCCGCCTTCGCCTAGGTAGACGCCCTCGGTTTCAACGATGCGTGAGAGTGCAAATGCGCCGGCGCCGGCCGCCAGAATGCATCCGGTGGGCGCATCTTCCGAGCAGAGGAACACGACGCCCGGCGTGACGTACTCAGGCTTCAGACGCTCGAGGATTTCGGGCGGCATCAGGTTCTCGGTCATCCTCGTAGCGGCGACGGGGGCAACGGCGTTGACGTGGATGTTGTTCTTCTGACCTTCGAGCTTCAGCGTGTTCATGAAACCGATGATGCCGAGCTTGGCCGCGCCATAGTTCGACTGGCCGAAGTTGCCGTAGAGACCAGAGGACGAGGTCGTGCAAACGATGCGCCCGTAGTTCTGGGTGCGCATGATCTCCCAAATGGCCTTGGCGGGCTTCACTGTGCCCATCAGGTGGACGTTCAGCACGAACTCGAAGTCGGCGATCTCCATCTTGGAGAAGGTCTTGTCGCGCAGCACGCCGGCGTTGGCGACCAAGACGTCGATGCGGCCCCAGGCGTCCATGGCGTGCTTCACCATTAACGCCACGCCGGCGTCGTCGGTGACGGAGCTACCGTTGGCGATTGCCTCGCCCCCAAAGGCCTTGATCTCTTCGACCACGGCGTGAGCGGCTTCTGAGCCGCCGCCAGAGCCGTCGACCGAACCGCCCAGATCATTGACCACCACACGCGCGCCACGTCGGGCAAGCTCCAGGGCGTGCTGGCGGCCAAGGCCCCCACCCGAGCCAGTGACGATGGCCACTTTGCCGTCGAAACGGATGTCCGCCATGGGGAAGTCCTCTCATAAGCGCGCTGCAAGAATTCGGCGGGCCTTGTGCGGGGAGAGCAGGGGTGGCGTCAAGCCATGCCTCGCCGACCGGGAGCCGAGGATGGTGGAGGACCTACGTCAGACGTCCTGGACGCTCCTCGATCTGAGAAATCTGTCGCGTCCCACAGCGCGAAGTGTCGAGTTGGCGCTGAGCCGAACGACTTCTAGGGGTCCATCAACCCCTGAACTGAGAAATCGACGTGAAATATATGTGTCTCGTCTACATCGAACCGTGGGCGTTCCAGGCCTTGTCCGCCGAGGATCGCGCTGCTTTAGATCGCGACTCCGCCAACTACGATGACGAGCTTGGCAGGCGCGGCCACTACATCCAGGCCGCCGCCCTCCAATCGGTCAGCACGGCAAAGACCGTGCGCAGGCGCGGTGGCAAGGCCACAAAGGTCGATAGTCCGTTTGCTGAGACGAAGGAGGTCCTGTGCGGTTTCATTTTCGTTGACGCCGCAGACATGGACGAGGCTCTGAAAATAGCCGTCGTCATTCCAATGGCCAGGGTGGGAAGCGTCGAGGTGCGCCCCGAAATGGCTTTCGAGACCTCGCGCTCGTCGCCGTCGGTGTCCTAGCCGACGGCCGGAAGGTTCGCCACCGCCTGTTGCTGGGTGCGCAGGAACTTCACCAAGACGCGTTGGCCGATCAAGAAGGGGGCGCCGTCGGTGGCGACCACGACTTCCACGACGCGCTCGTCCGACTTCTCGGTGGGATCGTCAGACTGCAGCTTGCGGGCGCCGAAGACCGCTGCGCGACGCAGCACCTTGCCGGAGATAACCCTCGTCGGGTCGGCTTCGGGAGAAAGCTGCACCGTCTGGCCGATGATCACATAGGGCAAGGAGCTCTCGGAGATCTCGGCGCGAACGATGCGGTTGGCGCGGGGTTCAAGGTCGAACATGTTGGAGACGTTGAGCGTCGAGGCGCCGGCGCCAGGGTTGGCGTAGCGGCGCACGATACGGCCATCGGCCGGCGCGCGGATGACGGTCAACTCTTGATTGTACATAGCCATGCTAAGCTTGGCCTGGGAGGTCGCGATGGCCGCATTTTGGGCCTCGAGGCTGGCTTCTGCGCCGCGGATCGCGTCCTGCGCCTGATCCACCGTCTGGCGGGCGACGTAGTTCTTGTCGATCAGGCCTTGGATGCGGCTGAATTCGCGCTTTGCGGTGGAGATCTGGACCTGCAGCAGGGCGACCTGGGCCTTGGCCTGGCGAAGTTCGGCGGCGGCCTCCTGAGCCTGCAAGCGGGGTTGCTCATCTTCCAGGCGGGCCAGAATCTGGCCTTTTTTGACATCGTCGCCTTCCTGGACCAGCACCTCGCTGACGATACCAGAGGTCCGCGCGGCGACCTGGATCACGCCACCTTCGACGTCGGCCTTGCCGTTGGCGATGGCGACGTAGGGACTCTTCGGCGCGTGGGCAGCCGCGACCTTGGCGGCTTGCGCCTTCTTGGCGTTGGCCTGGTTCGACAGGAAGAAGCCGCCGCCAGCGAGCACGGCGATCAGAACGATCACGACCCAGACGATTCGGTTGCGGATAAAGGCGAACATGACAGTTGGTCCTTAGGTCCCGGCGAAGGCCGGGTGGTTATGGCTGTGGTCGTGCAGAGGCGGGCCGGCGACGGCGCGTCTGTCGTCGGTGATACGGCCGTCGTCGATGTGGATAATGCGGTCGGCGTAGCTCTCCAGGCGGACATCATGGGTGACGCAGACGACCGCGGCGCCAAACGACTTGGCGGCGCGTTGGAGGAGTTTGATCACGACCTGGCCGTTCTCGCCGTCGAGTGCGCTGGTGGGCTCGTCAGCGAACAGTAGCTGCGGGTCCTTGGCGATGGCGCGGGCGATCGCGACGCGCTGTTTCTCGCCACCGGACATCTCCGATGGTCGCGAATTCATGCGCATCTCAAGCCCCACCTCGGTGAGGGCCGTTGCGGCCTTCTCTCGGGCGGCGGAGCGTGAATAGCCCTTGTATTTCAAGATGATCTCGACCTGCTGCAGGGCGGTCAGCGCCGGGAAGAGGTTGAAGCCCTGAAAGATGAACCCGCAGTGGTTGAGCCGGAAACGATCGATCTTGCCGGCCTTGTAGCTCCACAGATCTTCGCCCATGGCGCTGACCGACCCCACGTCGGGTTTGAGGAGGCCGGAGAGTGCTGCGACCAGGGTCGATTTGCCGGATCCGGAGGGGCCCATGACCATGGTCACCTCGCCATGCAGGGCCTCGAAGTCCACGGACTTCAGGACCTCGATGTGGGTGCGCCCGGTCTTGAAGCGTTTCACGAGTCCCCTTGCTACCAAGGCAGGTTGAGTGCTCATCGCAGGAGATCCGCAGGTTGGCTTTTCTTCAGGACGCCCAGGGAAAACACCCCTGAGAGGATGGAAATGACGATCAAGAGAATGACCACTGTGGTCACCCACGACATCGGGAAGCTCATCGGCATGTTGAATTTCATGGCCAGCAAGTAGACGCCGAACGTGAAGAGCGCAGTGACGATCAACCCGGCGACTCCGACCCAAACGGAGAGCTCCAGCACGACCATGCTGAGTGAACCCACCGAGATGCCGAGCGCGCGAAGGCTGGCAAATTCCTTGATCCTAGCCAGGATCGCGCCGCGCAGAGTCTGGGAGGTGATGCCGACCCCGATCAACAGGCCCAAGAACAGCGAGAAGCCCAGGAAGATGCCGATGATCTGTTCGCTCAGGAGGGCGCGCCGATTGGCCTCTGAAAGCGTATTTTTGGTCCACGCTTTATAGGTTCCATGGCTGGCGGCATTCAGCTGGTCGACAACCGTTTGAACCTGGGATGGATCCTTGATCTTGACCATCAGGGGGCCGGTCTTGCCGTTCTTAGGGCCAAGGCCCAGCATCCGAAGGGTGTCGCGCGAGGTGTAGGCCTCAGGTTGATTGATGTTTGGGTAGTTCTCCAGCAAGCCTCGGACATGCACGGTCTTGCCGTCCAAGGAGGCCGTCGCGCCGAGATGTGTTCCAAGCCTGGCCAGGGCGGACTTGTCGATGATCACGGCGTAGGGTTCGAGTAGGGCTAGGCGGATCGCTTCCGGATAGTCGGTCGGCAGCGTCGCTGCGCCTGGCCTGGGGTCGACGTCGAAGATATTCACGTACGTGGTGACAGCTTTCTTGCCAGGCTCTGGCGTGTTCACCCAGCGCGCACCGTCGAGATCAAGGCTTTCCACCTCAAGGACCTGCGGGTTGAGATAAATCTGCGGCTGGATGCGTCCCGGTAGACCGCTGGGACCGGGGTTGATCAGGCTCTCGCTCTTGGGCGCCAGGATCATGAGGTCGGCGTTCGCGCGGTCGATGGAGGCGGTGATCGACTTAGCGATGCCAGTGAACATTCCCACGTGCGCCAGCACCAGCAGGCCCGAGAACGCGAGCGCCACCATAGCGGCGCTGTAACGCTTCCATTCGTAGAGAAATGTCGCCAGGGCCAGAGGCATCAGCGTGGCTTCCCAGCTGGCGTATTGTGTTTTCGGCCGTTCAGGGTTGGCTGAACGCTCATCGAAGCAGATCCGCCGGTTGGCTTTTCTTCAGGACACCCAAGGAGAAGACCCCAGAGAGGATCGAAATGGTCGTCAGCAGCATTGTGACGGTGATCACCCAGGGCATCGGGAAGCCCATCGGCATGCCGAACTTCGTGGCCAGCAGGTAGACGCCGAAGGTGAAGAGCGCCGTGGCGATCAGACCAGCAACTCCGACCCAGACGGAAAGCTCCAGCACGATCATGCTGAGTGAACCCATGGAGACGCCAA
>JAYUBY010000308.1:0-8519 GCA_043740635.1 Alphaproteobacteria bacterium | reverse complement strand
CGAAGCCCGCCTCGACGTCTCCGAGGCCATGATACTCGTCGCCATGGGCGGCAATCTGCTACGCAGAAACGCCCACCCGTGAATTTCCAAACGGTCTCTGAGTCCTGGAGGTCTTAGGCTTCCGTTGGCGCCGGGGTCTCTTCGCGCGCCGTCATCTGGCGTTCGGCGATACGGGCCGACTTCCCGCGACGGTCGCGCAGGTAATAGAGCTTTGCGCGACGGACGACGCCGCGGCGCTTGACTTCGATGGATTCGATGTTCGGGCTCATCACCGGGAACAAGCGCTCGACGCCCTCGCCGAAGCTGATCTTGCGGACGGTGAAGCTCTCGTTGATGCCTTGGCCGCCGCGAGCGATGCAGACGCCTTCATAGGCCTGGACGCGCTCGCGCTCGCCTTCCTTGATCTTCACGTTCACGCGTACTGTGTCGCCGGGCTGGAATTCCGGGATCTTGCGGGTGGCGAGAAGGCGGTCGGCCTCTTCCTTCTCGAGAGTCTCGATCATATTCATGGTCTTGGTCCTTCTGGGCTTAATCGCCCTTTGCCTGTTGATTGGCGGTTCGCTGCGCCCACAAGTCCGGCCGCCGCTCCCGCGTAGTCCGCTCCCGCTCAGCCTGTCGCCACTTCCGAACTTCGGCGTGGTGACCGCCCAGCAGGACCTCGGGGATATCGAGCCCTTCGAACGTCCGCGGTCGCGTGTACTGCGGATACTCGAGGAGCCCGTCCTCGAAGCTTTCTTCACTCAAACTCTCGGCTTGTCCCAACACACCCTGAACCAGCCGTACACACGCTTCGATCGCCACTAACGCCGCCGCCTCGCCACCGGCCAGGACCGCGTCGCCCACAGCGACCTCCTCGAAACCGCGAGCCTCGAGGACTCGTTGATCCACCCCTTCAAACCGACCGCACAAAACGATCAATCCCGGCCCTTGGGCCCACTCACGTACGCGCGCCTGGGTCAGGGGCCTGCCCCGAGCGCTCATGTACAAAAACGGCCGCTCTCGCCGCTCCACGCTGTCCAGCGCAGAGGCGATCACGTCCGCCCTCATCACCTGTCCTGGACCGCCACCCGCGGGGGTGTCGTCAAGGAAGCCGCGCTTATCTGTGGAAAACGTCCGAATGTCCACCGTTTCCAATGACCAAAGCCCGTGCTCGCGCCAGGCGGTCCCGATCAGAGAGACGCCCAGCGGGCCCGGAAATGCCTCCGGAAACATGGTCAGTACGATGACGTTGAACGGCATGTCGCCTCAAAGGCCGCCGGAAGTGGCCTGCGTCAAGTTCTCACAGACGCCGGGTGATATCGGCGAAAGCCGGGACAAGTCTTGTGGCCTGGGCGGCTGGAGCGTAAGCGGCGCCACATGCAAACCGAGAATCTGACCGAGACGCTCCAACTCGAGCGGATCGAAGTGAACCTCTTCCGCGGCACGACGGCGGACAATTCTCCCGGCCGCATCTTCGGCGGCCAGGTGATCGGCCAGTCCCTGCTGGCAGCCTACGAGACGGTCGAAGAACGCATCTGCCACTCGCTGCACTGCTATTTCATTCGTCCGGGCGACCCGACCGTGCCGATCGTCTTCGAGGTGGACCGCAGCCGCGATGGCGGCAGCTTCACGACCCGCCGCGTGATCGCCATTCAGCACGGCCAGCAGATCTTCAACCTCGCAGCCTCGTTTATGGAGGCTCAGGACGGTTTCGAGCATCAGGCCAAGATGCCGACCACCAAGTTGTGGGACGAATTGCCCGACGAAGCTGAGATCCAGCTCGAGGCTATGGCCAAGATGAAGGACATGCCGGAGGAGGCGAAGCGCTGGATGTCGCGACCCCGACCCATTGAGATGCGCTCGGCCGACGCCCGCAGCTACTTCCAGGGCGGTGAGGCGAAAGATCCAGAGAGCAACGTCTGGTTCCGCGCGCGTGCACCGATCGGCGACGACCAACACATGCACCAGGTGATTATGGCCTACGCTTCGGACATGAACCTGCTGTCGACCGCCATGAGGCCGCATAAGGTCCACTGGCAGACGCCGGGCTTCCAGTCAGCCAGCCTCGACCACGCCATGTGGTTCCACAAGCCAACCAATTTCAACGACTGGCATCTCTATTCGCAAGACTCGCCCAGTGCGTCTGGCGGGCGAGGCTTTATCCGCGGTTCGATCTTCGCGGCGGATGGAACCTTGGTGGCGAGCGTCGCACAGGAAGGCCTGATGCGGATGCGGAAGGCGAAGGCCACCTAAACCCGCGGGGTGTTCATTCCACTTCGTCTGGCCGCACCGCCACAATCCGACGGTCGGTGAACTGGACCTCCGGCACGGCGTCGCGGGTGAACGGCAGCCACCAGCTTTCGCCGGTGAGCGGGGCGACTTCCAAAAGGTCACCGGCCCCGAAGTCGCGTACGGATCGTACCTTGCCTAGGATGTCACCCTCCAGGCTAGCCACATCCATGCCGATCAGGTCGGCGATGTAGAATTCGTCCGCGTCGTCCGGCTCGGGCAGCAGGATACGGGGGATGAAGAGCTTGAGCCCTCGCGCAGCCTCGGCCTGTTCGCGGGTCTCGATCTCTTTGGTGCGAGCCACCACGCCGCCTTTGGCGACGCGACCGCCCAGCACGGTAAGCGCTGGCGAGCCGTCCTCGTTCAGCAGGGTCTTGTAGTCCACTAGGGCCAGGGGCTCGGAGGTGAAGCTCGTGATGCGAACTTCACCCCTGATGCCGAACGCCCCGGCGACGCGTCCGACCTGGATCAGCGCGTCGCCCAACGGATCTTAGCCTTCGGCTTTTTCGTCAGCCGGAGCTTCGGCGGCGGGCGCTTCAGCGGCTTCTTCGGCGACCGGTTCAGCCGCAGCTTCTTCCGCGGGGGCGGCTTCAGCAGCGTGTTCTTCCGCGAAAGCTTTGGCGGCCGGAGTTTCTTCAGCGGCGGGAGCCTCCACAGCCGGAGCGGCTTCAGCGGCGACTTCTTCCACGGCGGGAGCGGCTTCAGCGGCGACTTCTTCCACGACCGGCTCAGGCTCGGGAGCCGGCGGCGGGTTGTTCTTGGCTTCTTCGATGGCGGCCGCGCGATCGGTTTCGCGTTGAGCCTTCTCCCCAGCGCGTTCCTTGGCCTTCGTGCCCGGCTGACCCTTGTTCGGGTTGTTGCCGGCTTCCCACTTCACGAGGTTCTGCTTGGAGAGCTCGCGCGCCACGCGGTCGGTCGGCTGGGCGCCCTTGCTCATCCACTCCTGGATGCGTTCGACCTTAAGGACGACGCGGTTCGGGTCGTCCTTCTTGAGCAGCGGGTTGTAGGAGCCGACCTTCTCGATGAAGCGGCCGTCGCGGGGAGAGTGGCTGTCGGCGACGACGATGGAATAGTAGGGGCGCTTCTTGGCGCCGCCACGGGCGAGACGAATTTTCAGCATTGGGGTGGTCCTTCTTGGATTCAGCTATTTTTTGAAAGGGTTGAAGCCGGGCAAGCCGCCGCCCAGGCCGGGCAATTTCAGGCCGCCCTCGCCCTGGAGTTTGGCGGCCATCTCTTCAATCTCTTTTTCGGAAGGCATCGGCATTTTGCCGCCGCCAAGGCTCTTCAGACGGTCCATGCCGCCGGCGCCGCCACCGCCGATGCCGCCTAGCATCTGAGCCATCTGGGCAAAGCCGCGTCCGCCGCCCTTGCTCATCATCTTGAAGGCGTCTGCCATCTGGCGGTGCTGTTTCAGCAACCGGTTGACCTCGGCGACGTCGACACCAGCGCCGGCTGCGATACGGCGTTTGCGTGAAGCGGCCAGAATATCCGGCTTCCTTCGCTCCACCTTGGTCATGGAGCTGATGATCGCCGCTTGGCGGTCGACCATCTTATCGTTGATGTTGGCCTCGGCGATCTGCTTCTTGATCTTCTGGACGCCGGGCAACATGCCCATCAGGCCTTCCATGCCGCCCATCCGCTTCATCTGCTGAAGCTGCTCGGCCATCATGTCGAGGTCGAACTGGCCCTTGGCGAGCCGCTTGGCCATCGCCTCGGCCTTGGCGACGTCCAGCTCCTCGGTGGCTTTCTCGACCAGGGCCACGATGTCGCCTTGGCCCAGGATGCGGCCAGCGACGCGGGCGGCGTCAAAAACCTCCAAGCCGTCGATCTTCTCGGAGACACCAAGGAATTTGATCGGCAGGCCGGTGACGGCGCGCATGGAGAGCGCCGCGCCGCCGCGCCCGTCGCCGTCGGCTCGGGTCAGCACCAGGCCGGTTAGCGGCAGGCGCTCGTGGAAGGCTTTGGCAGTGCGCACCGCGTCCTGACCGGTCAGCGCGTCGGCGATCAGCAGCGTCTCGGAGGGTTTGGCGATCCGCGCAATCTCGGCGGCTTCGCTCATCATCGCCTCGTCGAGCGTAGTTCGCCCGGCGGTATCTAGAATGACGACGTCATAGCCCTGCAGCTTGGCCGACTGCAGCGCGCGGCGCGCGATGTCGGGCGCGGTTTGGCCGGCGACGATGGGCAGGCTGTCGACTTCCGCGAGCTTCGCCAGGGTCGCAAGCTGCTCCATGGCGGCCGGACGGCGGGTGTCGAGGGAAGCCAGTAGGACGCGCTTGCGATCCTTGCCCAGTTTGAGCGCGAGCTTAGCGGCGGTGGTAGTTTTGCCGGAGCCTTGCAGGCCGGCCATCAAGATCACGGTCGGCGGGTTCAGCGAAAGGTTCAGTCCTTCCGGTTCACCCTCGCCGCCCAGCATCTCCACCAGGCCGTCGTACGTGATCTTGACCACCTGATCGGCCGGCCGGACCGAGCGGATCACCGCCTCGCCGGTGGCAGCCTCGGTCGCCTTGGCGATGAAGTCGCGGACCACCGGCAACGCTACGTCGGCCTCGAGCAAGGCGACGCGGATCTCGCGCATCACCTCGGCGACGTCCTTCTCGGACAGCACGCCGCGACCGCCGAGGCGGTCGAAGACTGACGACAGACGATCGGTTAGCGCGTCAAACAAAAGCGAGCCCTGGTAGTCCAAACGCAATCGACCCCCGTGGACGATTGCGTCGACGGGGGGCCTCGCCGCCCTCGTCCCATCAAAATGGGGGTCGTGGCGGTGGAGGGCGCTGACCGAGGTTGGCGCCGGAAGGGTTTGGTTATGCGCTTTGAGGGCGTCTAGGTCAAGGAAAGGGCGGCAAAGCCCAGGGCTCCGAACTCGGGTTAACGCGCTTTGGGGATTGTGTGGGCGGTGATTTCCTGAGGGCTTCGTTGGTTCGGAGTCGTTGGGATGAGCGTCGCGGGGTTGGAAGGATTTGAGAAGTCGCGCCTGAGTGTGCTGCTGGAGCACCTCGGCGAGATCGACGATCCGCGGGAGCCGTGGCGGGTGGCGCACCCGCTGACGGAGGTCCTGCTGCTGGTGGTCTGCGGTATGATCTGCGACTGTGACGACTACGACCTGATCGCGGCGTGGGGCGAGCGCCACCTGGACTTCCTGCGGCGGTATCTGCTTTACGATCACGGGGTTCCGGGCGGCCGTTGGCTGACCCTGCTGATGAACCGCATTGACCCTGAGCTGTTCAGCGCCGCCTTCAGCGCCTGGGTGCGCGAGACCTGGCCCGAGCGGCTGGATCTGGTGGCGATCGACGGCAAGACCTCGCGCTGCAGCCACGACCGGGGTCTGGGCGCAGCCCCGCTGCATCTGGTGTCAGCCTTCGCCACCACCCAGCGCCTGGTGCTGGGTCAGGAGGCGGTGGCCGACAAATCGAGCGAAACGACAGCCATCCCCGTCCTGCTGGAGCGCCTGGGACGAAACGACGGGCTGAAGGGCGCGATCGTCAGCATCGATGCGATCGCCACCAACGGCGTCATCGCCAAGGCCATCGGCGATCAGGGCGCCGACTATCTCCTGGCGGTCAAAGCCAACCAGCTGACCCTGCGCGCCGAGGTGGAAGCCTGTTTCGCCGGCCCGCCCGCCGGCGCGCTCGACACCTTCGCCGACCTCGACAAGGGCCATGGCCGCATCGAGCAGCGCACCGTCACCGTGGTCCGCGAGGTCGACTGGCTGGGCGGCGAGCGACGCTTTCCCGGCGAACTGCGACTGCCGCGCGTCGCGGCCATCGTCCGCGTCCAGTCCCGCACTGAGCTCAAGGACCGATGCCGCTATTACACCCGTTACTTCATCACCTCCGCCACCCTGGATGCCAAGCGCGCCGGCGCCGTCGTGCGCGGTCACTGGGCCATCGAGAACAGCCTCCACTGGACCCTCGACGTCGTCTTCAAGGAGGACCAGTCTCGCCTGCGAAAAGGCCACGGGGCCAAGAACATGGCCGTCGTCAGACACTTCGCCATCAACATCGTCCGCGCCGCCACGGACAGGCGCTCCATCAAATCCCGCCGCAAAATCGCAGGATGGGACACCAAATGTCTGGCAAACCTACTGGGACCTACCTGGCGTTAACCCGGATTCGGAGCCCTGCGGCAAAGCCGGTGACAGTGGCGGCGAGATCATCCGGTAGGCTCAATGCTCGATGCCAACTGACCTAACGTAAGATTACGCCGGCGGCCGGGCCCGCCGAATTGGATCGCTTTCGCGCGCGTGAGCCTAACGTCGGCGTGATCGGAGCCTTCCATGTCAGAATATCGTTCCGCGCCGAAGCGGCCAGAGTTGTGGAAGCTCTTCGCCTGGGGTGCGGTCTTCCTCATGTTCGTCGTGACGAAGGGCCAAGTCGTCTGGACCGCCGCGGTGACGAACCCTACGCAGACCTTGGCCATCGCATGCGTCATCACGTCGTTCGCGGCGCTCTTAGAGGCAATTTGGCGCCGGTATTTTCCGGCCGCCTAGGGGTCCCGTGTCTAACACCGTTCCCGAGGAACTCGGTCATCGATGTCCGAAAGCCGCGAGCTGATAGCCGCGATTGGGCCTATATAAGCTTCATGACCAGCTACACCTTCTTTGAAACCGCGATCGGTTGGACGGGCCTGGCCTGGGGTGCGAAAGGGCTCGTGGCCGTGCATCTTCCGGAGCCCTCGCCTGAGGGCGCACGGCAGAGCTTTCTGCGGCGTTTCCCCGACGCGGTGGAAGCCACGCCGCCAGACTATGTATCCCACGCAATCGCCGGCATTCGGGAATTGCTCGAAGGTCGGCCTGTCGACCTGCTCGATGTCCCCATTGATATCGCCCGCGTCCCCGAGTTCAACGCTCGGGTCTATGAGATCGCCCGCGCTATTCCGCCCGGCGACACCCTCACGTACGGCGAGATCGCGGTGAAGCTGGGCGACAAGCTCTTGGCCCGCGACGTCGGTGCGGCTTTGGGTCAGAACCCCTGGCCGATCGTGGTGCCGTGTCACCGGGTGACGGCTGCGGGCGGCAAGCTTGGCGGATTTTCCGCTCGTGGCGGGGTCAACACCAAGGTCAAGCTGCTGACCATCGAGGGCGCCAAGGTGCTGGAGTCGGCGCCTACGCCACCCAAGAAAGCTTCGCCTTCCGCCCAGCCGTCGCTGTTCGACTAAGCGTTTGGGAATCAGCCCTTCATCCGACCGTAGAGCTCCGCCAACGTCTTCACCGAGCGCTCCGCCTCGGCCATGTCGGTCACCTCATGGTCGTCGCCATAGCCCAACATGTCGCCGCCCCACAGGGCCTGGACGACGATGCCGTCGCGCCGCGAGAGCATGCTGACATGCTTGTAGACGACCCCGTAATTCACTTCCGGCTGCGGGATCAGCCAGGTGATCTGGCCACGCACTGGCGTGACCGTCTCGTCCCGGCATAGGGCGCGGGCTCCGTAGCCGGGACAATTGATCACGACCTTCTGCGGCAGGGCCGCCAGGTCGCCGAGCGTATGGAACTCGCGGCGCTCGATCCGCCCCCCCATCGCCAGGAAGTCGGCCATCAGGGTGTGGCCGTAGTCGGCGACGTTGAACTGCATACTCGTTGAGCGTCGCACACGGGCCGTCGGAAATGGTGTGGCGCCAGTCGCCAGCAGCTCGGAGTCCGGCGTGATGTCCCGGATGCGATCCGAATAGTCGGCGAAGTCGAGCGGCGCCGGTGCATCCTTAGGGGGCGGCGGGCCAAGCGGATCGGACGGCGAAGGCACGTCGCTGGCCCTATAGCGGTCCGACCATTCCACAGGCGAGCCCGGTAAGCCTAGATAGCGGCGGAAGCGCTTGAAAGACGTGCGCGCCATCTGTTCCCAGAGGTCGCCGAACTGCGGGCCGACGACGTTGGCGAGCGCGATGCGGCTGTCCGGCGTCCAGCTACCGGTTGCTCTGGCCGAGCGCGTATCGGGGAGCAGATCCTTGGAGTAGACCGTCACCTTGGCGCCAGCCTCAAGAGCCAGTATCGCAGAGGTAAGGCCAAGCGCGCCACAACCCACTACGGCGATTTCGGATGGGCTATTGGCCAGCGCCTTTTGAACGGCGATCGTCCCTGAACCCCAGGACAGGGACCAGCCGGATCCGCCGTGACCGTAGTTGTGCACGACCAGAGCGTCGCCGACCTGTTCGGCGTCTAGAGCCTGTTTGGCCTTGGTTGAATCGATGATTCCGGTTGGGGCCGGATCGTGATTCAAGATGTGAGCTGGATGGAGGCCAGCTTGCATGGCTCG
>JAYUBY010000307.1:0-2966 GCA_043740635.1 Alphaproteobacteria bacterium | reverse complement strand
TAGCTGGCTGCGTCGAGACTGCGCTGCCCTTGGTGGCAGTGGTAGACGATGGGCGCGTCCTTGGGTCCTTGCATCAACGCTTGGGTCAGTTGTTCCGTGTTCAGCGTGGCCCCCGGAATCCGCGATAGCTCCCATTCTTCCTGCGTGCGGATGTCGATCAGCCGCGGTGGTGTGTCGCTGCGCAGCGCTTCTGCCAGCGCCTGCGGACTCACTTGCAGCCGACGGTCTAACTGCTCGGCCTGCGCGAGGAAGCCGAGGACTTCGTCGATGTCATGGACGTCGTGGCTCTGCATTACTGCTTCGAGGAGGTCCTCTGGCTTATAGCCGCAGCTATTGCAGCCGCCGATGTGGTAGCGCTGGAACAGGGCGCGCTGGGCACTTGGATAGGCCTCGATGACCTCCTGCATGGTGCTGCGTTTCGTGATCGAAGCGGTCATTGTTCTTGTCCTCTCCTAGTCCGGCCGGGCAACACTGAGGCCCAATCCCATAATTACAAAAGTAATTTCTTTCTTAATTATAGTCAAGTTATATCTTTTGAAAATGAAAAAGTCTCGGTAGTCGCGGCTGTTGGCTCGTTATGACCCGACCTCAGCCCGGCGCGGGTTCTTCGCTGACCAGGATATTGTCACCCTCGACGTGCACCTCGAACCGCTCCACGAGTACGCTGACTCGGTCAGGCAGTTCCCGCTGGACACGTCAAATTCGTGGACATGCACGGGGGCAGCCGACGATGCGGCCGCAAAGCGCGCACTCCCACAGGGGCCGTCCTCGTGCGGACAGGTGTTGTTGATGGCGTCATAGCTGCCGTGCACGTTGAAGAGGGCCTCCGGCTGCCCGTCCACACTGACGGTCTTGCCCGTCCCAAATTACAGACCGCCACATTTAGCGACTTTCAAGTATCGTGTCATGGCGATATTCCTACTTCCGCAGCAACCTAGGCAGCACTTAGTAAAGTATACGCTTGCTTTTTACATATCAACCCAGTACTTTTCAAACTAGAAATAGGAGAGACCTGTGAATACCAGCGCGACCAGTTCTGATGCCCTCGGTTCCGGGCGGAAACGGGTGCTTTTTGTCCTTAAGACCAACGGCCCCCAGACCGCTGCGCACATCGCCAAGCGGCTAGTCGTGACGTCCATGGCCGTGCGCCAGCATCTGGCCATGCTGGAGGGCGAGGCGCTCGTCAACTTCATCTACGAACGGCGCAAGGTCGGGCGTCCTGTCCGGCTATGGCGGCTCACCGATAAGGGCTACGATCGCTTCCCCGACCGCAATGCAGAGCTCGTGATCGCCATGCTCCAGGCGGTGGACGACGCCTTCGGTGAGAATGGATTTGAGCGTTTGGCTGAGGCGCTCACCCGTCAGCAGACCGATACTTACCGCGCACGGATGCCGCCCGCGGAGGCTCCACTCGAGGAGCGGGTGGCCTGCCTGGCCCGCATTCGCCAAGAGGAAGGTTACATGGCCGAATCGCGGCTCCGCCTCAATGGCGTAGTGGAGCTGGTGGAGTATCACTGCTCGATCGGAAAGGTGGCGCGCCTCTGCCCCAAGCTCTGCGGCAGCGAGCTGTCGCTGTTTCAAGCCACCTTGGGTGAACAGGTCCGCATCGAGCGCGTCGAACACATCCTCTCGGGAGACCGCTGTTGCACCTTTAGCATCAGCGAGCGCAGCAAGGAGCCGGCGGCGAACGCCACCCGGCAACTCTCCGAAGCGCCTGACTGGTGAGCTATTCGGTCATGCGACGGGATGGGGATAGCGAAATTCGGGAATCGAACTGGACGTCCGTAGAGAATTTTGAAATTGGCGGCAAAGCTACGTTTGCGGTGGGTTTGCAATATTCGATTTTGCCGGAAAGCGGGATGGGGCAGTTGTTTTTCTTGCAATTTGCGTGAGCCGCGCGATTGAGGAATCCTTGAAGGCGTAACCTATGATTTAATGGCACCGAAGCAGCTGATGCGGAGGTGAGGCTCACGCGGCCAGAGGAGCGGCGCGAGACGGGGCAGAACGATTTGTTCTTTTCCTGGCTCGATCAGATCATCGACCCGAACCATGGGCTGGCGAAGCTCAGCCGGGGTTTTGAGGTGGCACACGACCGTGCCCGTCACGCTTGGGGTTCGGATGCCTGCCGGTGATCAGCCGCGCACCGCGCTCGAAGGTGACGTAGGACCAGAGCCATTGCGTTGCCACGATCAGCCGATTGCGAATGCTAATCAGGAAGTAGATGTGGGCGATGCCCCAGATCCACCAGGCAAGCCACCCCTTTAGCCGCAGGCGTCCGAAGGCGATGATTGCCGCCCGCCGTCCGATCGTGGCGAGCTTGCCCCGGTCCCGATAACGGAAGGGCGGCACGTCGGTCTTGCCAGCAAGACGCGCCTTGATCACCTCGGCCACATAGGCACCTTCTTGCTTGGCGACCGGAGCCAGTCCCGGGAGCGGTTCACCGTTCGCGTCAAGCGCGAGGGCGGTATCGCCGATCACGAAGACGTCGTCGGATCCTGGCGGCGTCAGTCGTGCGCCGACCTTCACCCGTCCCGCGCGGTCCGCCTCGACCCCCAGCCACGCGGCCGCCGGCGACGCGGCAACCCCAGCCGCCCAGATCACCGTGCCCGCGGGGAGACGCTCCTCACCCAGCATGACGCCGGCCGCGTCACAGCCTGTGATCGCGCGCCCAAGCCACACCTCGACGCCCAGGTTCCTCAGCGCACGCCCGGCATAGTGCGACAGGTCTTCGGGGAAGGTCGGGAGCAGCCTTGGCCCGGCTTCGATGAGCAGCACGCGCGCGTGTTTGGGATCGACGGTCCGGAAGTCGGCCGCGAGCGCCTTGCGGGCCAGTTCCGCAATCGCGCCGGCCATCTCCACGCCGGTCGGCCCGCCGCCGACGATCACAATGGTGAGGAGCTGTTGGCGCTCTTCGGGATCGTTCTCCATCTCGGCCCGCTCGAACGCGATGAGCAGGCGGCTTCGGA
>JAYUBY010000306.1:0-3745 GCA_043740635.1 Alphaproteobacteria bacterium | reverse complement strand
ACACCAGCTTCGAGACTGGCCTGATTATGGTCAATGGCGCCCTGATTGGCACAACCGAGCACGATATATTTTCACTCGATCCTGCCACCTGTCATGAGAATTGGCGGACGAGCGAAGAATACAAGCCCGCCAGCGTCCTCGCGGTCAATCGCGGCGCAGCCTATATGGATGGGTTGTTGTTTCGCGGCACCGAGGACGGGCGGGTGCTGGCCTACGATTTCAAGACCGGCAAGCGGGTGTGGGCGACGACAGTCGCGGACCCCAAAATCGGCGAGTCGACACCTGCAGCCCCGATCGCCTGGAACGGTCTCGTGTTCATCGGCAATGCCGGTGGAGACAACAAGGGTGTGAAGGGGCGCATGTATGCGCTCGACGCAAAGACCGGCAAGATCGTGTGGGAGTTCTACCTGGTCCCCCGGTCGGCCGGCGACCCCATCCGCGGGCCACAGGGCAAGACGCCGCTAGACGGTTCAACATGGAAGAACACTTCGAGCACGCCGATTACCGGCGGGGCAACCTGGACGTCCTACACCATCGACCCGAGCACGGGGCTTTTGTATGTGCCCGGCGGCAATCCGGCGCCCGACTTCGCCACCGGCCCGCGCGAGGGCGGGAACCTCTATTCCGGATCCATTGTCGTGCTCGACGCGATGACCGGCGCCTACCGAAACCATTTCAAGCTCGTGCCCAAGGACTGGCACGACTGGGACGTCTCGACCGCGCCCTCGGTGATCCAGACGAAGGGCGGCAGGAAGCTCCTGTCGGTCGCGCCCAAGGACGGACACCTCTACGGCTTCGATCTGGCCACCAACTCGATGCTCTATCGAACGCCGGTGACTCGGGTCGAGAATGTCGCCGAGCCTTTCGCGGTCGGCAAGGCTGTCCACTTCTGTCCAGGCACGGTGGGCGGCGCCGAGTGGAATGGCCCCGCCTACGACCCGCAAACTAACCTCATCCTCATTGGCGAAGTCGATTGGTGCGCGACGGTGAAGCTCCAGAACGACAAACAAATTGAGGCGGTCAAATCGGGCAAGGCGTGGTCCGCAATGGCGACGGTCAACCCATACTCCACCTACGGCACCCCTGACTCGTTCGGCCACTGGGCCGGTTGGGTCTACGCCGTCGATGCTGACACGGGTGCTTGGAAGTGGCGGTTGAAGTCCAACTACCCGATCCAGAGCGGCATGACCCCGACAGCGGGCGGCATCGTGTTCTTCGGCGATATGGGCGGCAACTTCTACGTGGTCGATTCCCTCAACGGCCAGCGACTCTGGGGAAAGAAGATCGGCGGAGCCATCGGTGGCGGCGTGATAACCTACACCGCGAACGGTGCGCAGAGGGTCGCCGTGGCGACAGGGTTCACCTCCATCCTTTGGCCGACCGCGGTCGTAACCGGGAAGGTTGTCGTCCTCGGTCTCAGCGAGGCCGCCGCTCGCCAATGACCGCTCAGACAGCGATCGCGCGATGACCAAGCGATCCCAGCCAAAGGTCGCTGTCTCGCAGGGCGAGAGAGCCTTGCGGATCAACAAGGGTGGAGCTTTGCGAGCACCGCCATGCGGCGTGTGCCGTCCGCCGCGCTGATCGACGAACTCGGTCTCGGTGTCTCGCGACGGAGTTGGCCTATTTCTTCCACTTCCATGGGGCGAAGGCGGAGCTGGATCCCCTCGCGCATCTGGTCTGGACCAGGCTCGCTTGTTCTCTAGGCGAGGTCTGGCCCTCTGTCCGCGGCGTCGATTATCCTGGAGTCATTTAACCAGGGTTGGTTTGACTTTGAGCCAATATGTCAAGGGAGGCTTGACGTTTTGGGGATAATCCAAACTGGACGTAGGTTTGAAATTCAGTCAATATGTCAAGTGTGGCTATACAAAATGACGGAAAGCTAAACCAACTCCAAGCCCTCCTTCCCGAGGGGATGGTGGTCGATGCCGCCTGGATGGAGCGCCATGGCTACTCACGCCAGCTGCGCGGCCAGTACGTCTCCGCCGGCTGGCTGGAGCAGCCGGCCGGCCGCGTCTACTGGCGTCCGCGTGGCGTCCTGAGCTGGGAAGCCGTCGTCGTCTCCCTGCAGACCCTCCTGAACCTGCCGCTGGTGGTGGGGGGCCGCACCGCCCTGCAGGTCCAGGGGGCGAGCCACTACCTGGCCCAGGAGATGCGCGAGGTTCACCTCTATGGTCCCGTGGCCCTGCCGACCTGGCTCGCCAAGCTCCCGCTCGCCGTGACCTTCCAACACCACAACAGCGACCGGCTGTTCAGGCCGGGGGCCTCTCCAAGCAGCCCCCTCAGCGCCGACTTCCGGGTCCACCGCCAAGCGGGCTGGAGCGCGGAGTCCGTCCACGCCGTTCGCCAGGTCACCTGGGGCAGCTGGGACCTGCCGATGACGCTCTCCACCCCGGAGCGGGCGTTCCTGGAGCTGTTGGACGAGCTGCCCGACCGGGAAACCTTCCACGACGCCGACAAGCTGATGGAAGGCCTGTCCAACCTCAGCCCCCGACGCCTCACCCATCTGTTGACCGAGTGCCGCAGTGTGAAGGTGAAGCGGCTGTTCTTCTTCTTCGCCGACCGGCACCAGCACGCCTGGGCCAAACGCCTGCGCGCCGCCGACTTCGACCTGGGCGCCGGAAAGCGCGTGCTGGTCCGGGGCGGCAAGTTCGACCGGCGCTACCAGATCACCGTCCCTGAGGATCTCGATGGCCTATCGTGATCTCTATCGGCGGCAGGTCGCGCTGCTGATCCGCGTGCTGCCCTATGTGGCCGAAGAGACGGTCTTCGCCCTGAAGGGCGGCACCGCGATCAACTTCTTCGTCCGCGACCTCCCGCGGCTGTCCGTCGACATCGACCTCACCTACCTGCCGGTGGAACCCGCGCGACGTGTCCCTGGCGGCCATCGAGGCGGCGCTGCTGCGGCTGGCTGACCGGATCCGGGCCGCTATCGCCGGCGTGCAGGTCAGCCTCCACCGCCTGCAGCCGGACAACAGCGTCGACAAGCTGCTGATCCAGCTCGGCGTGACCCGCGTGACCATCGAGGTGACTCCAGTCCTCCGAGGCTGTGTCTTCGACCCGGTGATGATGACGGTGACCGAACGGGTCGAGGCCGCGTTCGGATTTGCGGAAGCGCAGGTGGTGTCCTTCGCGGACCTCTATGCGGGCAAGATCGTGGCCGCCCTCGACCGGCAACACCCGCGCGACCTCTTCGACGTCCGGGACCTGCTCGCCCACGAGGGCCTGACGGACGACCTTCGCGCAGCCTTCCTGATCTACCTGGTGAGCCACACGCGTCCGATGTCCGAGGTCCTGGCCCCGCGCCCGAAGGATATCGCCCAGGCCTACGAACGCAGCTTCGAAGAGATGACCGAGACGCCCGTCGCCCTCGACGACCTCATCGCCGCGCGGGCGGCGATCGTGGACGCGGCCGTCGGCGGGATGCCGGACGCCCATCGCCGGTTTCTGCTGTCCTTCGAGACGGGCGCGCCCGTCTGGTCGCTGATTGAGCTGCCGCAGGCCGCGGATCTGCCGGCCATCGCCTGGCGTCAGCAGAACCTCGCCGCGATCACCCCGGAACGCCGCGCGGAGCTCGTCACGCGCCTGCGGTCGGTCCTCTATCCCGCCGGTTCGAGTTCCGGCTGAGCCGGGACGTTCGCTTCGCCGCTGTCGTTCGCCGCGTGGCGCTTCACCGCGCAAATGATCTGAAAGGTGAAGTCGGTCATGATCAGCGCGTTGATGCTGCTGTTCCGCGTCGCATAGGCCA
>JAYUBY010000305.1:0-1541 GCA_043740635.1 Alphaproteobacteria bacterium | reverse complement strand
GCCGACGGCGTGCGATTGATCGCGGGACGCCGCAAAGCCGACGGCGAAATGCGTTTTCCCATGCCCCGCGGCGCCGACGCGGCGTTGTACGATCCCGTGGAACTTGCCCCGGTTGGCAAGCTCTGGAGCTATACGGTCCAGCGTTTCCGTCCCAAGACCCCGCCCTATATCGGCGCCGATGATGAGAAGAGCTTTGTGCCCTTCGCGCTGGGCTATGTGGAATTTGCCGGCCAGGTGATCGCCGAGGGCCGCATTCTCATCGACGATCCGTCCAGCTTGAAGATCGGCCTTCCCATGAAGGTGGCGATCGAAGCCTTTCCAACCTCCACCCGGGGCGAGGTCGCGACCTACGCCTTCCGCCCCGCCTGATCCAGACTTGAGGAGCCAGACCCAACGTGACTGACGTGCATATTATCGGCGCCGGCATTCATCCTTTCGGCCGGCATCCCGACATGACCGGCCTCGATCAGGGCGTCTATGCGGTGCGCGAAGCCCTGGACGACGCCGGAGTCGCATGGGCCGACATGCAATTCGCTTTCGGGGGATCGGCCGCCGCGGGCAGCGCCGACGCCGCCTTGCCGAGACTGGGGCTGACCGGCGTCCAGTTCATCAACATCTCCAATGGTTGCGCCACGGGCGGGTCATCCATGCTGTCAGGCTATTGGGCGATCAAGTCCGGTGAATTCGACATCGGAGTGGTGTTGGGCTTCGACAAGCACCCCCGCGGCGCCTTCAACGCCGACCCGGAGGCCTCGGGCCTGCCGCGCTGGTACGGCGAGACCGGCATGATGCTCACCACCCAATTCTTCGCCATGAAGATTCGCCGCTATATGGAACTTTACGGCGTCAGCGAAACGTCGCTCGGCCGGGTGGCCGTCAAGGCTTATGAAAACGGCGCACGCGCACCGCACGCCTGGCGACGTGAACCGGTGGATATTGAAACTGTGCTCACCAGCCAGATGCTGTCCGATCCGCTGACCAAGTTCATGTTTTGCTCGCCGGCCGAGGGGGGGGTGGCCATGGTGCTGGCCTCGGACAAGAAGATGCGCGAACTTGGGCTCACCGGGCCCAAGGTGCGCGGCGCGGCCGTGCGCACGCGGCTGCGGGGCTCGTTCGAGGTTTTCGCGCCGTCGCTTGATGTGGAACGCGGCGTGGCCCCGACCGTTCTGGCCTCCGAGGCGGCCTATGCCATGGCGGGGGTCGGACCGGGGGATATCGACGTCGCCCAGATTCAGGACACCGAGTCCGGTGCGGAGATCATGCACATGGCGGAGAACGGTTTGTGCGCCGACGGCGAACAGGAAGCCTGGCTGGCCGATGGCGTCACTAGCCTGGGCGGCCGCTTGCCGATCAACACCGATGGCGGATGCCTCGCCTGCGGCGAACCGATCGGCGCCTCGGGCCTGCGCCAGATCTATGAAAATGTGCAGCAACTGCGTGGGCGCGCCGAAGGTCGTCAGGTTCCGGACGCAAAACTGGCCTACAGCCAGGTGTACGGCGCCCCCGGCATCTCCGCCGTCGCCATATTGGAAGCCTGAGGA
>JAYUBY010000304.1:0-17107 GCA_043740635.1 Alphaproteobacteria bacterium | reverse complement strand
CGACATCCTGCTTGAGGATCACGGCATCTACGTCCAGCCGATCAACTATCCGACCGTGCCGCGCGGGACCGAGCGCCTGCGCTTCACCCCGTCACCGGCGCATACCGATGAGATGATGGACAAGCTGGTGGCCGCGCTGGAAACCCTCTGGGTGAAGTGCAACCTCGCGCGTGTCGGTGGGATGGCCGCCTAAATCGCCTTGGCGTGTCGCTGGGCTTCCGGCGCAAGATAAGCGTCGAACACCGCGCAAACCGAACGCACGAGAACCCGGCCCAGCTTGGTGACCACTAGGCGCACCCCGTCGTGACGGATCAGTCCATCGTGCTCGAAATCCTCCAGTCGCGCCAAGGGTTCGGCCAAGTCGGAGATCGAGCGGCTGTATTTGGCGCAGATCGCCGCCAAGTCGACATCGAAGTCGCACATGAGCCGCTCGATGATCTCGCTTCTGAAACGGTCGTCGTCGGTGAGCGCTACGCCGCGGGCGATCGGCAAATCGTGCGTGCCTAGCGCCGTCCGCCAAGCCATTTCCTGGGTCACGTTCTGTACGAACCCCTGTGGCAGACAACCAATCGACGAGGCGCCCAGACCCAAAAGGGTCCCGGCCGCGTCGGTGGTGTAGCCCTGGAAGTTGCGGTGCAGTTTGCCTTCGGAGGCTGCCGCCGCCAGGGAGTCAGTCGGCAGGGCGAAGTGGTCCAGCCCGATCTGCACGTAACCCTCGCCGAGCAGCCGCTCGGCGGCTGCTTCGCTCTGGGCCAACCGTTCGGCGCCGCCCGGGAGCGCCGCCTCGTGGATCAGCTTCTGATGGGCCTTCATCCACGGCACATGCGCGTAGCCGAACAGCGCCAGGCGTTCGGGCTGCAGCGGCAGGACCGCGTCCAGCGTCCGTAAGGTGTTCTCCACCGTCTGGTGTGGCAGGCCGTACATAAGGTCGAGATTGACCGATCTCACACCCGCTTCGCGGAGCCAGCCCACCGCCGCCCCAATTTCCTCGACGGTGTCCTTACGGTTCACGGCATTCTGCACCTGGTGATCGAGGTTCTGGACGCCCAGGCTTGCGCGGCTCAGGCCGTGGGACGCCGCTGCATGAACCCACTCTCGGGTGAGGATCGCCGGATCGAGCTCAGCGGCGATCTCGATGTCGGAGGTGAAGCGGAAGGCGTGCTTCAGCGCCTCGAATATCGCGGTCAGTTCGTGGGCGTTGAGCATGTTGGGCGTGCCGCCGCCGAGATGTACGGCGCTGGCAGTCAGGCGGCCCGGCAGAGCATGGGACAGCATGTCCAGCTCGGCCAGCATCAGCGTCACATAGTCGCCGATCGGCTGGTGGGTGTTCACTGCGCGTGTGTTGCAGCCGCAGTACCAGCAGAGGCGAGCGCAGAACGGGATATGAAGATAGAGTGAGATCGCATCTTCGATCGGCAACTCCGACAGCCATCGCCGATATGTCTGGGCCGTCACCTCGGGCGTAAACTGCACGGCGGTCGGATAGCTGGTGTAGCGCGGTGTCCGGCCATCGTACTTGGCGATCAACTGGGCGGCGTTCGGCGCGGGAAATGTCTTTAGGGTCATGCCCGCAGGCATGCCTCAAACGCGCCGAGGCCGCTGTGACCGAAGTCAAATCTAGAGCGGACGGTCCTCAGGATCATCCAGCAGAATCCGTACGGAGTCGCCGGCCGGATCGTCGTACTGGTTGTGACGCAGCGTCCACCAGAAGGCGCCGACGCCGATCAGCCCCAGAAAGACCGACATGGGGGCCAGCATCATGAGGATGTTCATTTTGCTGCCCTCAGGCGCAGTGCGTTGAGCGTCACGACCAAGGATGATCCCGACATGGCAAGGGCCGCCAGGAACGGATTGACCAGGCCCAGCATCGCCGCCGGCGCAGCCACGGCGTTGTAGGCGGCTGCGAAACCGAAGTTCTGCAGAGCCAGCTGCCGCGCGCTCCGCGCAACCTTCAACGCTTCGACCACGGCGCCCAGCTGTTCGCCGGAAAAGACCAAGTCGGCCGCGTTCTGACTGGCATCCAGCGCGGAACCCGGCGCCATGGCGGCGTGCGCCCGGGCCAGGGCCGCGGTATCGTTCAGACCGTCGCCGACCATCAGGACCTTATGGCCGCTGGACTGAAGCGCGTCGATCGCCTCGGCCTTACCGATGGGGGTGAGCCCACCGCGGCGCCGGGTGATCCCAACAGCGTCCGCGGCGATGGCCACGGACGGCGGCGTGTCGCCGGACAGGATTTCAACCGTCAGCCCCATGGCCTTCAGGGTAGCCACGGTTTCGGCGGCGTCGGGCCGCAGCCGGTCGGAAAAACTGAACCGGATCTTGGTGTCGCCATCAAAACCGAACCACAGCTCGGTTTCGCGGATATGCGAACCGGTGACGCCCAAGAATTCGGCGCGGCCCAGCCGCGCGCAACGGCCGTCGATGACGCCCTCGACGCCCAGGCCGGGGTATTCAACGGTATCGATGGCCATCGGTCCCGGGCCGGCGCTCGCCGCCAGGGACCGCGCAAGCGGATGAACTGAGGCCCGCGCCAGCGGAGCGGCTAAGGCGATGGTCGACGGCGGGGCGTCGATGAGTTCAGGCCGTCCCTCGGTCAGAACGCCTGTCTTGTCGAAAACCACGTGATTGACCTCGGCCAACCGCTCCAGCGCTGCCCCGGACTTCACCAGGATGCCGCGGCGAAACAGGCGCGCGGAAGCTGCGATCTGGACCGCCGGCACCGCCAGGCCCAGGGCGCAAGGACAGGTGATGATCAGCACGGCCACCGCGCGCAGCAAGGCCTCGCGTGGGCCAAGGCCAAACAGCCAACCACCCGCGAAAGTGAGCGCCGCAGCGGAATGCACTACGGGGACATAAATCTCCGCCGCACGGTCGGCGAGCTGGACATATTTCGACTTCGACTGGCCGCCGGCCTCCACCAGCCGGGCGATGGCCGCAACGGCGGAATCCTCCGAGCGGGCCAGGGCTTGGATCTGCAGCACGCCAGAGAGATTGAGCGCACCGGCGCGGCAGAACATCCCGGGTCCAGTGTCCAGGGTCTTTGTCTCGCCGGTCAGGAGCGAGGTGTCGAGCTCCGCGAAGCCGGCCTCGACCCGTCCGTCCACCGGAATCCGTTCGCCAGGCCGAACGATCAGCACGTCGCCGACCACGACCTCGCCAATCGGCCGCCGGTGCTCGAGACCATTTAGCCCCACCACAACAGCCATAGGCGCTTGAAGCGCCAAAAGGTCGGCCGCCGCGCTGCGCGCGCGGGACTTCAACTGATGGTCCAGCCAACGCCCGATGAGGAGCAGGAACAACAGCGAGACCGCGGCGTCGAAATAGGTGTCACGACCCCGCAGGATGGTCTCGGAGAAGCTGATCCCCAGGGTCAGTAGCACCCCGATTGAGATCGGAACGTCCATGTTGGCGCGGCTCGCCTTTAGGGATCGCCACGCCGACTCGAAAAACGGGCGGCCCGCAAAGAGCACGCACGGCGTGGCGACCAACGCGCACCACCACTGCATCACGACCCGTGTGGCCGGCCCCAGCTCCTGGCCGAACAGTCCGGCCCAAAGCGGCACGGAGAACATCATGGTATTCATGGCGCCGAAGGCCGCGACCGCCAGGCATAAGACAAGCTGGCGGCCCTCGCGATCCGCCGCCTCGGCCGCCAGACCCGGATCATAGGGCGAAGCGGGATATCCTAGCCGGTCCAGGGTAGCGATCACGGCCCCAGGATCGGCGACCGCTTCACTGTGGAAGCCGATGGTGAGCTTGCCTGTGGTGAGGTTCAGCCGCGAGCCGCTGACACCCGGGATCGCCGCCGTTTCGCGCTCGATCTTTCCGAGACAGGCTGCGCAACGCGCGCCGGTCACCAGGAGTTCGAGACTTGGCTTCGCCCCGGACCGGCGCTTGAGAAAGGCCGATAGGTCGGGGGCCGGAGCCAGAGCCTGGGTCAGGGCCATGACAGCCGCCGGTTGGCTGTGAAGTGCTCGCCTTTGGGGTTCGTGGCCTGAACGGTGACGTCCCAGGCGCCGTTGAGGTCCCCGGTCATGGCGACATATCGGCCCGGGCGTGCCTCGTGGAACGCCAGGACCCCGCGGCCGGCTTCGGTCGCCGGGTGTTCAATCACCCCCTTGATCGACAAGCCGCTGATCGGCCTACCCTCACGCTCGCGTATCTCGAGGATAACGGCGCCCGGCTCCGCCGCGGCGGTCGCGCGCCAGCCCAGACGCTCCTGGGCGCGGAGTTGAGCGAACGACTTGTCGTAAGCCAAGCCATCTTCATAGGGCGTAGCGGACACTTCCCCAGGAAAGGTCTTCACCGCCATCACCACGAATCCGGTGTCGACGGCGATCACGATGGCGAAGAAGCCGCTGATGATCGCCAGGACGTGCCAGCCGGTGAGATGGAAAGCCGTCCGTGGCGTGTTGATCGGGGTCATGGCTCGGCTCCCGCGTCGAAGACGGTGTTCGCGCGTGCACTGTCGCGCTGATCGTGGACCGTGAAGGTGGCGGGGCGGGTTCCCGGCGTGGCCCCGGGTGGCGCGACGACAAAGATCCGCGCGGCGCGTATGGAATTGGGCTCGACCGTGAGAAGCAGGTCACCCGTGGTGGGCGGGGAGCCGGGGGTTTTCAACTGCGAGCCCAGCAGGCCCATGTATCGGACTGCGACGGTCTTCGGATAGAAGGACCGGTTGGCGATCTTCAGGGTGTAGCCATCCCGCACCGAGCCGTCCTGCATCCGCACGAACATCGGATTGCGGTCGCGCAGCACGTGCAGGTCGATGACGCTGCGATGCGTCAGGCCCCAGAGCATCAGGACGCTGACTAGGCTGAGCGCGCCGGCGTAGTAGACGGTACGCGGCCGGACCAACTTGTAGACGGCGGGCTTGCCGCAGGCGCGCGCAGCGACGGCGGCGTCAGTGTCATAGGAGATCAGTCCGCGCGGGCGGGCGATCTTGTCCATGATATCGTCGCAGGCGTCGGCGCAGAGGCCGCAATTGATGCACTCGA
Source organism: Alphaproteobacteria bacterium (assembly GCA_043740635.1). GTDB lineage: Bacteria > Pseudomonadota > Alphaproteobacteria > Caulobacterales > Caulobacteraceae > Phenylobacterium. Next base: position 12,110 of record JAYUBY010000304.1, on the reverse strand, counting down.
GCTGCGCCCCGTCGCGGATATCGATCCCCATGGGGCAGGCGACCACGCAAGCGTTGCAGTCGATGCAGTCGCCGCGGCCTTCCCAGGTCTCGCCCTTCTTGTGGGGCCCGCGGTCCTCGCCGCGGTCGGCTAAATAGGTGATCTGCAGGGAATGCTGATCCAGCATCGCGCCCTGGATACGGGGCCAGGGGCATATGTAGGTGCAGACCTGCTCGCGCATGAACCCGGCGAAGACGTAGGTCGTGGCGGTGAGCAGGGCGCAAAAGATGTAGGCGGTGCCGGCGGCCTGGCCGACCCAGAAGCCGCGGATGACCGTGGGCGCGTCGTGGAAATAGAAGATCCATGCGCCGCCGGTCCCAAAGGCGATGCCCAGCCAAATCGCATGCTTGCCGGCCTTGCGCCAGGCCTTGTCGATCGACCAGGGCGCCGCGTCCAGGCGCATGCGTGCGTTGCGGTCCCCCTCGAAGGCGCGCTCGACGTAGATGAAGAGGTCGGTCCAGACCGTCTGCGGGCAGGCGTAGCCGCACCAGAGCCGGCCGAAGAGGGCGCTCACCAGGAAGAGCGCCATGGCCGCCATCACCAGAAGACCGGTGATGTAATAGACCTCCTGGGGCCAGAGCTGAATGCCGAAGAAATAGAACCGGCCGCCAGCGAAGTCGACGAGGACAGCCTGCTGCGGCAGTCCGTTCGGGCGCGGCCAGCGGATCCAGGGCGTCACCCAGTAGATCGTCAAGGTGACGACCAACAGCGCCCATTTGATCGCGCGCCACCGGCCGTGGACCAGTTTCGGATAGATCGGGACGCGCGCTTGATAGAGCCCGCCCTTTGCCGCCTTGGCCCGCACGTGGGCCGCCGCCGACACCGGCTCGGCGCCGGTTCGGGCAGGCTGTGCCTTGGTGCGGTTGATGACCACGGTCATCGGGTCTACTGACCCCCGGCGTTTGCGTGGATGTAGACTGTGAGCGCTTTGATGGTTTGCGGATCGAAACGCTTGCCCCAAGTCGGCATGACCCCGCCGCGGCCGTTGAAGATCTGGTCGCGGATGTCCTGACGGCGGGACCCGTAAAGCCATTCGTTGTCGGTCAGGTTGGGCACGCCGCGGGTCTGGTCGCCCTTCCCTTCCGGTCCGTGGCAGGCCGCGCACTGGTCCTTGTAGAGCTGGGTCGCGCGCGCCACTGCGGCCGGATTGGCCGGCCGATGCGACAGGGCCACCACATATTCGGTGAGGTCGTCGATCTGGTCGTCCTTGAGCATTTGGTCGCGGCCGAAGGCAGGCATCTGGGTATTCGCCGCGCCGGGCTCGCCCGTCCGCACACCATAGGTAATCGTGTGTTGGATCTGCTCGAGCGAACCGCCCCAGAGCCATACGTCGTCGCGCAGGTTCGGGTAGCCCTTTCCGCCCGTTCCGCCCTGTCCGTGACAGGTAGCGCAGTTGTCGCCGAACAGCGCCTGGCCCGCGGCCATAGCGTAGGCCTGCAGCTTCGGATCGCGTTCGATCTCCTCAAGGCTCGCCGTTTGCAGCTGGGCGCCTTCGGCGCCGCGGAGCGCCTTTAGGTCGGCCAGGTCGTTGACCACCTTCACCCGGTCGGATTGGTGCAAGATGCCCCTGGTGTAGCCGTGCAGGCCGGGCCAGGCGGGCATAAGGACCCAATAGACCACTGCAACGGCGATGCAGGCGTACCAGGTCCAAAGCCACCAGCGAGGCAGGGGATTGTCCAGTTCGCGGATGCCGTCCCACTCGTGACCCGTGGTTTCAACCCCTGTCGGTTCGTCGATTTTGCGTTCAGACATGATCGCTCTCGTCGTCTTCGAGCGGAAGGCGGGCGAGGCGCTGGAAAGCCTCCTTGTTGCGCGGCCAGAGCGCGTAGACCATGGCAGCCAGGAACACGGCGGCGAAGTAGATCGTGCCGCCCTGCTGGGCGAAGCGGGAAACCGCTTCGTATTGCTGAATGCCGGTCATCTTTGGTTCTCAGGCGCTTCGGCGTGGTAGGTGCGGAAGTCGACGAGCGTACCGGTCATCTGCAGGTAGGCGATGAGCGCATCCATGTCGGTGATCCGGTCCGGATGGCCGTCGAAGTCGCGCTGAATAATCTTGGCCCCGTAGCGCTTCTTCAGAGCCGTGCCGCGGGCGTCGAAGGGGTCGGCCTGGGCCTCAAGGTCGTCGATCGCGTGGGCGACCTGGTCTTTGGTGTAGGGGACGCCTACCTTCTGCTGCGCCGCCAACCGCTCGACCATGTCGTGGTAGTCGAGGTCCTTGTCGGCCAAGAATGCGTAGGGCGGCATCGTCGATTCTGGCACCATCGAGCGCGGATCGCTGAGGTGCTGGCGATGCCACTCGTCCGAGTACTTGCCGCCGACCCGCGCCAAGTCCGGCCCGTTGCGCTTCGACCCCCATTGGAAGGGGTGGTCGTACATACTCTCGGCGGCCAGGCTGTAGTGACCGTAGCGCTCCACCTCGTCGCGCAGCGGACGGATCATCTGCGAATGGCAAAGGTAGCAGCCCTCGCGGACGTAGACGTCGCGGCCGGCGAGTTCGAGCGGGGTGTAGGGCCGCATGCCCTCGACCTTCTCGATGGTGCTCTCCAGGTAGAACAGTGGAGTGATCTCGATGAGCCCGCCGATGGCGACAACCACCAGGATGCCGATCAACAAGATCAGAGAGTTGCGCTCGAACTTGGCGTGATGCTTCCACATGATGCTGGCCTTAAGCCGCCGCGAGGGCGGAAAGAGCGGGCGCCGCGGCCTCAGCATCGACCCTCGTCGCACCGGGCATGCGGATCGTCCGCCAGATGTTGAAGGCCATGATCAGCGTGCCGGCGAGGTACATCAGACCGCCGACCATCCGGACGATGTTCTCGACGTGCTTGGCGGAGACGGTCTCGATGAAGGAATTGGCGAGGAAGCCTTGGGGCGTGTATTCGCGCCACATCAGGCCTTCCATGATCCCGGAGACCCACATGGCCGTGATGTAGAGAAGGACGCCTGTGGTCGCGATCCAGAAGTGCCACTCAACCAGGCGGGTGGACCACATTTCCTTCTTCTTCCAGAGCCACGGCACGAGGCAGTAGACCGCCCCAAACGTGATGAACCCAACCCACCCGAGCGCGCCGGAATGGACGTGGCCGATGCCCCAGTCGGTGTAGTGCGAGAGCGCGTTGACCTCGCGGATCGACATCACCGGACCCTCGAAGGTCGCCATGCCGTAGAAGGCCAGCGAGGTGACCATCATGCGAACCACCGGGTCGGTGCGGAGTTTGTCCCAGGCCCCTGAGAGCGTCATCAGGCCGTTGATCATGCCGCCCCAGGACGGCATCCACAGCATGATCGAGAATGTCATGCCGAGCGTCTGGGTCCACTGGGGCAGCGCCGTGTAATGGAGGTGGTGCGGACCTGCCCAGATGTAGATGAAGATGAGCGCCCAGAAGTGGACGATGGAGAGCCGGTAGGAATAGATCGGCCGGTTGATCCGCTTGGGAACGAAATAATACATGATCGCCAGGAATCCGGCGGTCAGGAAGAAGCCCACGGCGTTATGGCCGTACCACCACTGGACCAGGGCATCCTGGACGCCGGAAAACGCCGAGTAGCTTTTGTGGTTCAGGAGACTGACCGGCATCGCAAGGTTGTTGACGATGTGCAGCAGCGCGATGGTGACGATGAAAGCCAGGTAGAACCAGTTGGCTACATAGATGTGCGGTTCCTTGCGCTTCCAGAGCGTGCCCAGGAAAATCAGCAGGTAGGCGACCCACACCACGGTCAGCCAAATGTCAGTGAACCATTCGGGCTCAGCGTATTCGCGGCTTTGGGTGACGCCGGAGAGGTATCCGATCGCCGCGGAGACGATGAACAGCTGGTAGCCCCAGAACACAAACCACGGCCAGACTCCGCCGGCCAGCCTGGCGCGGCAGGTGCGCTGGACCACCCAGAATGAGGTGGCGATCAGCGCGTTGCCGCCGAAGGCGAATATCACGGCCGAGGTGTGCAGCGGCCGTATCCGGCCGAAGTTCAGCCAACCCTCTGAGGGGATGTAGAAGAGGGCGGGCCAGGTGAGCTGGCAGGCGATGATCACGCCCACCGACATGCCGACTACCCCCCAAAGCATGGTGGCGATCACGCCGGCGCGGATCACCCCGTCCTCGTAGCGGTCCGGCGTCGCGCGGAACAAGCCGGATGTCATGCCGACAGTCATGGCGGCGCAGGCCAGCACGAAGGCGCCGGTGTAAATCCAGCCCTGCAGCTGGAACAGCGGGTCGTGCGAGAAGGCCGTCGCGAGCAGGCTAAGGAACGCGGCGACTCCACAGAACGCATAGAGCAGAATGGCGCCGAAGGGCGTTTCGTCGTCTTGGGCGGTAACAGCTGTCATGGCCCCCCGGCTTCCTGCGAATGGTGCGCGCAAGGAGTGGCTCAGAGGCGCCCGCGGCGCCTTGATCTGGGTCAAGGTTGGGCTGAGGCAGAACGAGATAGATGTGCCGGGCAGTCAGGAACCTAGTCTCATGCCTACCTTGAACATCAACCGGACTTTCCTCCAGACGGCGGTCATCCTGATGGGCGGAGCCCTCTTGTCGGCGGATGCCGCTTGGCTGCACATGCGCGAGCTCGCGCACACCTACGGCGAAATCTGCGGTTCCGGTTTCAGTACTTTGACGCACTGCCCGGACTGCTACGTGAGCGCGAGCTTCCTTGTGGCCAGCGTCGCAGCCGTTCTCTTGGCCCACGTTGATCGCACCGAAACGCGTATTTGGGCCTGGTCGAGCCCGTCCGCATAGCTCCCCCCCAGAGCGCGAACGGGCGTGGCGCTCTGGACTTCAGTCCGGGGCGCCTAATCTTGTTACTCCATCGCCTATCGCGCACCGAGCGACCCTCTCCTTGGCCGCATGCAACCGCCGCTGAAAGTGCCTACCGGGCTTCTATCGTAGGCCGACTCTCCGAAGGCGCGGGCGGCGGACCTGGGCGCCGAGATTTCGCTGGCAAGGCGTCGGCGGGCGCCAAAGCTTGGCGCCGGCATCGTTTAGCGCTGGAGGGTCGGTGGTCCACTGTGAGCGTCGGCGACCGCCAGCGCGCGGGGCGCGCCGCGGGAAAGCAAGCCGTCAATGTGAGCCTTTTGATCCTTGAAGTGAGATAGCTCGACGCCGGCCAACTCGGAGCCCTGCGGGACCTTGGCGCCGATTGGATTCACGCGCTCGCCGTTCTTCCAGATCTCATAGTGCAGGTGCGGGCCAGTCGCGAGACCGGTAGCGCCGACATAGGCCACCACCTGGCCTTGGTGGACGTGGACGCCTGAGCGAATGCCAGCGGCGTAGCGCGAGATGTGACCGTAGCCAGTGTCCCAGCCGGCCGAATGGCGAATTCGGAGCCAATTGCCGTATCCGCCCCAGGGGCCGACCTGGGCCACGATACCGTCGCCCGCGGCAAGGATGGGCGTGCCCCAGCCGGCGCCGAAATCCACCCCTTGGTGCGCTCGGGTATAGCCGAGTACCGGGTGCTTACGCATGCCAAAGAGCGAAGTGATGTGCGCGCCGTCTACTGGAGTCTTCAGTAGGAAACCTTTTATATTTTTGCCGAATTCATCGAAATACTCGACATCTCTGCCTCGTGCGAAGCGGTAGAATTTGACCCCATGGATCTCTGCGTACTGCAGGTCACCGGCTTCGACGGTGCGACCTGACTCTGTGACTTTACGGTCGAAGACCAGCTTGAAATCATCGCCAGGCTGAAGGTCGCGCTGGAAGTCAATCTTGTGAGAGAAGAGCTTGGCGACCTCGACGGTGATGTTGGGCGTGGCCCCAATGCGTTCGGCGCTTTCGTAGAGGGAGCCTTGGATCGAGCCATCGGCGACGGTGGTCTCGTCGCGAAGTTTTTCGTCCAGTTCACGTAGACGCAGCGCGCCATCAAAGCTGCGCGAAAGGGTGATCGCCGTGGCCGGGCCAGTGCGCAGCGACAGCCCGATCAGCCGGGCCTCGCCACGTTCGGCGCGCGGTTGGGCGATGGCGGTTTGGATCAGCATGCCCGCCTTCAAGTGGACTGTGTCCATGGCCTTTGACAGCATGGCCACGGCCAGCTGGGCCTCGGCGGGGCCGACCCCGGCGCGGCGAACGGCGCCTTCCAATGTCTCGCCCCGCTGGAGTTTCACGGGAATGCTGGTGGGCTGGGCGAAACCACCTTGGGCTTCGGCATGTGTGAAGGCGACGCTCTGCAAGGCTGCGACGACGATAGGGTCGAGGCTGGGCGGGGCGTGAGGGGCATGGCGGCTCAGGAAGAGGCCTGCGCCAAGCGCCAAGACGGCCGCGCTCACGCCGATGGCGACTACGGGCTTCGCGCGGCGAATCGAAGTCCACCGCAAACTGGATTGCTTCATCACGCCCCCAGACTACGCCAAGTGTGGTTAAGGCCTAGACGGCACAAAGCCAAATTTTCGGCCAGACCAAGACGCGAGCGAGTCCGCGTTGAAAAGATGGCGTTCAGGCGGTTGTGGCGGCGGCTGGTCGATTTGCCGCGCCAGCTAGATCAGGGCGAGTACCGCCTCCACGGGCCGGCAGAGCGCCGCCCCCTTGGGCGTCACCACGATCGGGCGCTCCACCAGGATGGGCTCGCGAACCATTGCGGCGATAAGGGTCTGGTCCGAAGCGCTCGGATCGGTAAGGCCCAAAGCTTCCGCGTTGGTTCCACGGGAGCGCAGGATACCCCGTGCCGATAAGCCGAGGCGCTTGAGCAGGTCCTGCAACTGCGGCTCGGTCCAACCGACTTTCACGTATTCGACGACCTTGGGCTCGATGCCCCGTTCGCGGAGAAGGGCTAGCGTGTTGCGGGAGGTCCCGCAGTTGGGATTGTGGTAGATCGTTACGTCGCTCATGGCGGCCAAATAGCCCGACGCGGTCACCAGGAGAAGTGGCGCGTGCCGATCAGATTGGTCGAGTCCGATGTGTCGAACGGCATCAGGTTCGCCGGCCGCTTCGCAAGCGGCGGCGCGCCCGCTGGCCAGTGCTCAAGGATGGCGTCGTAGTCGACCGTCAGCTGGCCCGGACCGCCAGGTTGGATCGTCAGGTCGAACCCCTGCGGCGCCGCCGACCAGTTGATGAGCGTGTCGCCGCCCGGCTTCATTGGCATGTGCACCGCGATCCCACTGGCCCCGACGAGCGTGGCTGCGGTGTTGGCGGTGAGGCGCATCTGCATGACGCGTACCCCAGGGGGCGGCACAACGTGCAGTGTCACGCGGCCGGCTGAATCCTTTGCGAAGGTGAACCCCGGCGCTGGGAGGTCGAAGTAGGCCGCCGGCGCGGCGTCTACTGTCCGGCCTCGTGGCCCAATCTTGAGCTTGCCGATCTTGCCGCCGCCCGCCGTCAGGACCTGGTCAGCCCAGGCGGTATGTTCGGGGCTGTCGCTGTAGCGCCAAGCTTGCCGGCGGTCTTGGTCGATCTGATAGCCTACATAGGTCGTCTGCGGATGGCGTGCGTCGTAGGGATGGTTGAGTCTCACAGCCGCAGCGACCGCCAGGCCCGCGATGATCAACGCGGGTCCGACCAGCCTCGCGGGCGGGGCGCCCTCCTCGGTCTGGGCCAGAGGCCACATCGTCAACACCGCCATCAGGATTGGCAGGCCGAAGAGCTCGGGAAGGTCGAGACTGAGGAAGGACGCGTGCGCAAATGATCCCGCAAAGGCAGCGCCGATCGCGGCAACTACAGCCAGTACGAGCAAGCTCCCGGCTCCACGATGAGCCGCAAGTGCGGTGAGCGCCGCGCCCAGGCAGGCCAAGGCTAGCGGCCAGGTCAGAACAAACGCGGCCGGCGGCGCCAGGACCTGAGCGACGGTGGCCGCCGCAAGACCGAGTAACAGGACGCCGGCCCAGGCGGCCGGGCGCGCCACCGGGCGGCCATAGGCAACCACGCCGACAAATGCTGCGGCAACACCCAGGCCCAATCCCCACTGGTCAAGTCCGCCGAAAAGGCATGAGCCGATCCCAGCCGCCAGCGGAAGCAGGGCCGATCTGCGCCGTCCGCGGGCGAGTTCGGAAGCGGCCATCAACACCGCACCCAGGCCCAGCAGCAACAAGGCGGTCTCCCAGAACGGAGCCTGGGCCAGCAGGAATCGCTGCTGGAGGTAGCCAAACGCCACGCCGGTGGCCCGGCGCGCGAAATGGAGGATCGCCACTCCGCCGATCACGGCGAATAGTGCGCCGCCTGCGCCGCGCGCCCCGTCGAGCCAGGGAAGGGCCTTGACCTGGCGTGCGCGCATCGCGCCCCAGGCGAGCAAAGCCGCAGAGGCAGCCAGGATTACCCAACCTATTGTCGGAGGATAGACGAGCGTCAGTCCGCCGGGAGTTTGGCTATAGACCAGATCCGGTGTCGGGGCAGGCAGGGTTGGGGAGAAGGCCGCTGCTTGGGCCGTCGCCAGCACTTGGTCACCCATGTCCTGCAGAGTTCCGCGGTCCTGAGTCGCCGGCGTCGAGGAGGGGGAATGGTATTCGAACTGGTGGTCGATGAAGGCATAGTTCAGCCCCGGCACACCTGCGCGTTTGGACACCGTGAAATCGGTATCGTTGGGCATATGCTGGTAGATGAAGCCGGTCAGAGATGACGCCACTGGCCGAGGCGCCACGCGGCTCATCAGCCGGATGGCGTCGCCGTTTTGATCGCCGGTCTGGAACATCTGCACCCGGCCGGCCGCACCGCGCGCCTCCATGTTGAAAAGGAAGCCGATGCGCTTAGCCATGGGGTCATTGCGGAAGAAAGCGTCGGCGCCCAGCAGGCCGGCTTCCTCGCCGTCGGTCAGCAAAACGATCACGTCGCGTGCGGGGACGCCGCGCGACTTGAGGGCGCGGACCACTTCCAGGGCGGACGCCACACCTGCCGCATCGTCCGATGCACCGGTCGAGCCCGGCACACTGTCATAGTGCGCCATCAGCGCTACGGCTGGCGCGCTGTGATCTTTGCCCGGTAACACACCAACTATATCCTCGACGGAGCCTCCCCATAGGATGTTGGCCGCGGCTTTCGGCCGGTCGATGCCGATGCCGGGATGAACCTGCGGCTGCAGGCCCAGCGATGTCATTCGGGCCACTAGATAGTCGCGCGCCGCGCGGTCTGCGGCTGAACCGACTGGATGCGGCGACGAGGCAAAGCCCACGATGTCTGCCATCGCGCGATCGGCCGAGAAACGGGTCGCTGGCGCAGTGGCCGGCGCGGGTTTCGGCGTCTGTTCACCCGCCCAGGCGATGACAACCGCAGCGATTAGCGCCGCAGCCAGCGCAATCAGTCGTCCCAAGGCGTTTCTCCAGATTTTCAGCGGGACCCTAGCGGTAAGCCCGAGAAAACGAAAATACTGGTCGAAGCGAAGTGTCGGGCGCTCGTTTGTTTCTCATTAACCACGATCGGCGCAGGTGGCGGGAACATTTGGCTTGACTGGAGACTCCCGTGCCCGCTCTGCCGATCCAGCAAGGAAGCGCGTCGTCCCCCGCCGCCGATTCCGACGGCCACGAAGGGTTTGCCTCATACCACACGAGGATGATGCCGCCCCAGCCATCGGCGGCCGTCGGGCTGACCCGGCAAGGCTTGGCGCTTTTCGCGGTCGGCGAACACAGTAAGGCCGAGCAGGCCTTCCGCACGGTTGTCGAGGTCGCACCGGACCAAGCCATCGCCTGGAACAATCTAGCCCTCGTGCTGGTCGCACGAGGTGAGGCGGAGGAAGCTGTAGCGGCGCTGCGGCGCTCCCTTATCATCGACGCGAACCAGCTCGTAACCTGGAACAGCCTGGCGAACGTGCTGGTCGGACTAGGCGACATCGAACCTGCTGAGCATGCCTGCGTAGCCGCTCTTGCCTTGGATTCGAGCTGCGCCGAAGCGTGGCAGACCCGCGCCTTCTTACGTGTCCAGGCTGAGGAATTTGTCGGCGCGGCAGAGGCTTTCTCCCGCACCATCGAGCTCGTCGGCGAAAACGCCGCGCTCTTTCTAAATCTGGGCGCGACGCTCATGAAGTGCGGGCGCTTCGCCGACGCCGAAATCGCCTTGGCCAAATCTCTGAGGCTCGATTCTGCGTCTCCATCGGCCGCTGAATTCAAAGACGTCTGCGACCTGATCGTCGCCGCCATCGCGGGGAGCATCGCGCACACGGAGCTGTCCCACTGTGACCAAAGCTTCAAGACGGCCTTCTTGCTATTGAACGCGGCAGAGCAGTCCGCCGCGGCCGCCCGCGTCGCCGAGGCTTGGGTCGCAGCGTTTCCTGACAACATCGAAGCCGCACACTTTCGCGACGCGGCCCAGTCACGCGCCGTGCCTCGTCAGCCTGCAGAACTCGTAGCTCAGCATTTCGACGGCATCGCCGAGGATTTTGACGAGCGGCTGGTTCGCCGCCTGGGTTACCAGGGCCCCGAGCGCCTCATGAGCCTCATCGCGCAGCATCTGACGCCTGAGGCTTCGCTCGACATACTCGATCTCGGTTGCGGCACCGGGCTTTGCGCACCGTTGCTTCTGCCCTTCGCGCGCCGATTGGTCGGCATCGATCTGTCGTCGCGGATGTTGGCAAGGGCTCGCGCGCTAAGTCTCTACGACAGCCTCGAGGTTGCTGACCTCGTGAGCGCACTCAGCCATCCGTCCGACCGATGGGACCTGCTGATCGCTGCCGACACCTTTCCGTACCTCGGCGACTTGGAGCCGGTGTTCGCAGACGCCGCCCAGGTGCTGACGTCGCGAGGCTTTTTCGCCTTCTCGACGGAGGCCGCTGATGGTGACGACTTCCTGCTGAAGGCCAATGGCCGCTATGGCCATGGCCACGGCTACATCGAGCGCCTGGCCGCCCATCGGTTCCAGATCGTCCAGTGCATAAGCGGCACGCTTCGGCGTGAAGCCGGACGGGCGGTCGTTGGCGACTTTTTCCTGCTCCGCAAACTCGCCTGATCCGATCCGGGCTTCCGCACAAAGATGAAGGGCGCCCCGCTTGCAGCGGGACGCCCTTTTTTCGTGAACGATGGAACCGTGTCGGGCCGCTAGGCTGCGACGGTGATTGCCATCTCCTGCGGGTCACGCAGCACATAGCCGCGGCCCCAGACAGTTTCGATGTGATGCTTGCCTTCGGCGGCTGCGGCCAGCTTCTTGCGCAGCTTGCAGATGAAGACATCGATGATCTTCAGCTCGGGCTCGTCCATGCCGCCGTAGAGGTGGTTGAGGAACATTTCCTTGGTGAGGGTCGTGCCCTTGCGGAGCGAGAGAAGCTCCAGCATCTGGTATTCCTTGCCCGTCAGGTGGACGCGCAGGCCGTTCACTTCGACAGTCTTTGCGTCGAGGTTGACCATGATATCGCCGGTCTTGATAACCGATTGGGCGTGGCCTTTGGAGCGACGGACCACAGCGTGAATGCGGGCGACCAGCTCGTCCTTGTGGAAGGGCTTGGTCATGTAATCGTCGGCGCCGCCGGAGAAAGTCTTCACCTTGGTGTCGATCTCGGCCGAACCGGAGAGGATCATGATCGGTGTGTTGATCTTGCCGACCCGCAGGGTGCGCAGCACATCCATGCCGCTCATGTCAGGCAGGTTCAGATCCAACAGGATCAGGTCGTAGTCGTAAATCTTGCCCAGATCGACGCCTTCTTCCCCCAAATCGGTCGTGTAGACGTTGAATCCCTCGGATTTCAGCATCAACTCGATGCTTTGAGCCGTGGCGCTGTCGTCCTCGATCAACAGTACCCGCATCTGCCTCTCCTAACGCGTTCCCGCATGTTCCACGAATTCAGCTAATCCGCTCGGATCTCGCCGTTAACCTGCCGCCGAGTTAATTTAAGACTGGTTAATCAGGAGTGTTCGTTCGGTTCGAATCGTTAATCCGATGCGGAATTCGCTTCAAGAGTCGCACCGTCCCCATGGCCATATTGGGCTGTTGAATCTTTCGTGATTGGACAGGTGGGGCAAATAGGAGAGGCGCAATTTTGGATCTGGATCCGCACCAATTCTTCGCCAGTTGGCCGCGGCGTTGGAGACCTAAAGCTAACCATGCCCGGTAAGCTCGAATCTCTTTCAGGACAGATCCTTGTGGTTACCGGCTGAGCGCCAGGACTCGGTCCACTGGTCACCGGCTTGGCGCCAAGCTCGGGGCGGCGGAGATCCTTGCGGGGCGCGACGCCTAAGA
>JAYUBY010000303.1:0-1517 GCA_043740635.1 Alphaproteobacteria bacterium | reverse complement strand
TTCACCTGCAGCTAGGCGTATTCCTTCGCTTGGAACGCGAACAGCTCCCTTGCCAAGACCGGCAGGTTCTCGTCGGCCTCGAGACGATCAAGCAGCGATACCACGTGATCAATGCCCTTGGCGGCGGTCACCCCGAACTCGGCGGCGAGGCCGCGGATGGCGTGAACCCGCTGCGCCTGGTTGCGGACCAGCCGATCGCGAACGCCCATCAACATCAACTCAGACTGTTGCTCAGCCGTTTTCACGGGAACAAAGCGCATGGTGGGCTTGCTCATGGCCTAGCAATGCTCTTCGGCATCCGCCGCGTCGTTCTTTCCGCGTTTGACGTACGGCTTGACCAGCTGCGGCGCGATCAACTTCACCACGTAACCGAAGCTGCTGAGAAAGCGCGCCCTGTGATGGAGGCGCCGCACGCTTCTATGGCGATCACCGTCGGCGGCGGTTTCTGGAAGAAGGCCGCCATCTCCCTGCGGCGCAGCTTCCTGCGAAGCACGGGGGCGGGCTGCTAGGCCTTGGGCTTGAGGTCCCGATCGAGCGTTGTGGCGAGGATCTTCCGGGCCCGGTAGACGCGGGTTTCGATTGTCTTGGTGGACACCCCCAGAATGTCTCCGGCCTCCTGCTGCGACCAGCCATCAAATGTGGTGAGCAGTAGCGCCTCCTTGAGCGGCGCGGGCAGACGGGCTACGGCGCGATCGAGGATAACCGCCTCCTGGCGCGCAATCACCGTCTCGTCCGCACGCGAGGCGGGGTCCGGCTCCGCCATTGCGCCACTCTTTTCCAAACTGTCGGAGCCAAATAGGAACCTGTGAAAGGCGATGCGGCGGCCGCGGTCGCGGGCCTTGTTGATGGCTATGGTGCGGAGCCAGGCTAGGAACGGCCGTTGCGGGTCATAGCGCCGAATGGCGATCCAGGCGGCGATGAAGGCTTCGTGCGCAGCCTCGTAGGCTTCATCCGCATCGCCTGTGTAGCGGCGAAGCAGGCGGTAGAGCGGATCCTTGTGCCGCCGAACCAAGTCGGCGAAGGCGCGCTCGTCGCCCTTGGCTGCGCGGCTGGCGAGCACGGCGTCGGGCGGAGCATCGCAGAGGTTCACGAGCCTTCGGCGGTCAGCGATTTGACAACGGTATCATCGAACTGCGCCGCCTGGGCGGGCTTGAGGACCCCGCGCATGGCGATGACGTGGAGCATCGTCTCGGTTTGCAGGGCATCCATCGCCTGGTGGAACCGGTCGATTGCCGCCTGGACCTTCGGCGTGTAGGCGTGGGACTTCTGGTAGGCTTGGGCAAGCTCGGCGTTGGCCGCGCGCATCTCTGCCTCCAGCGCCTGGCGTCTTGCGGCGTGATCGCGTTCTAACCCGTTGATCTGGTGCTGTTGGTCGGCTGTGAGATGCAGCCTTTCATGCACCATTTGGTGGAGCGACAGAGCTTGGCTTCTGTGCGCATCGACGTAGTAGACGCCGCCCCAAACGCCTAGCGCTCCGGCGAGAATCGAAAGCACCAGCGTTAGAATTAGGCTGCGCA
>JAYUBY010000302.1:0-11122 GCA_043740635.1 Alphaproteobacteria bacterium | reverse complement strand
CTGGATCGCCGTGGCGCAAAATCTCCGACGCCGAATGGAAAAAGCGGCTCACACCAGCCGCCTTTGACGTGCTCCGGCACGAAGGAACCGAAGCACCCGGTTCCAGCCCCCTGAATGACGAGCATAGGCGCGGCCTGTTAGTGTGCGCCGGCTGTGGCCTGCCTCTCTTCAAGTCAGACTGGAAATTCGACTCTGGCACGGGATGGCCAAGCTTCTTCGACGTCTTCCATGAAAACATCGCGATCAAACGCGATACTTCGCTGGACTGCGAGCGAGCCGAATATCACTGCGCCCGCTGCCTCGGCCACCAGGGTCATATCTTCCATGACGGGCCGAAGCCGACCGGCCTGCGTTATTGCAATGACGGCGGTGCGCTGCGGTTTCTCCCCGCCTAGTGGTCCGCATGGAAACGACCTCGGTCAACCAGCAGGATCGCGCCGCGATCGTGACTTGGCGGCGCAAAAGGCGCGCCGAACTTCTTGCCCTCCGAATCGACCTCTCCTTGGCGGCTCACCGCGAAAAGAGCAGCGCGGCGTTGGCGCGGCTGGTGTCCGAATTCGCGGCGATACGCACGGGCCAGGTTGGGATCTACTGGCCGTTTCAACGTGAGATCAGTCTGTTTCCATTGGCTAACCGCATCCTCGCCGAAGGCGGATCGGTCGCGTTGCCCGTTGTCGTCGAGAAGAACCGGCCGGTGCAGTTTCGGGTATGGCGGCCCGGAGACCCGTTGTCGAACGGCATCTATGATATTCCCGTTCCCCGCGACGGCCCGATTGTAAAACCCGACACGCTCATTGTCGCGCTCGTCGGCTTTGATGGGGCGGGTCATCGGCTTGGCTATGGCGGCGGCTACTATGACCGCACGCTCGCCGCCACGACACCAAGGCCGCTGACGATCGGTATCGGGTTCGAATTCATGAGGCTACAAACGATCCAACCGCTGCCACATGACATTCCTATGGACGTCATCGTCACTGAGGCGGGCGTCTTTCCGCGGCCAGCGTGACGGTCTGGTGGCCGAGCGCTGTCATAGAGATGTCCGGCGAGGCGGAACGTTCACGTTGCATGGGTTGGCGGTTCGCGGCTGGCGCATTGGCGCAGTCCGTTGCGCACCCGATCGATGACGTCCGCCGCGCTTCGGGCGGAGTAGACAGCATGGATCGAATACGAGAACTCCGGCGCGCGATCGACGCGATGTAGCTGCCGGCTCTCCAGGTAGGGGCGCGCGATCGCCGACCGGAAATATCCCGCGCCGCCCACCGCAAGCACATAGCTCAGCGCCAGCGGCCCGAGCGAAATTGAGACAGCGGCGTTTGCAAGTTCGGGGAACGCGGTCTCGTGGCTGGCGGAGTAGGGTAGGCCCCAGTCAACATAGACGTAGTCCTCCGGCCGCAGCCGTCCATCCTCGTCGGTCGTAACCAGAATGAGCTTCTCCTCGGTGATCAGTTCAAGCACAAGCTCCGGGCGCGGTGGCGGGTTGTAGAGAACGGCCACATCGAGCGAGCCATCCTGGACCCGATCGAGCAGCCGGCTCGCAGTATCGACCTCGGCGCGCACCGCGATGTCCGGGCACTCGCGCCGCATCCAAAGCAGCCAATCGGCGAAGAGGGGGTTCCAGAGGCTGAACTCGCCGCCGATGCTCACGAGGTTGGCCCGTCCCGGCGGCAACGCCACCTGTTGGCGCGCGCGTTCCCAGACCTGCACCAGGGTTGTCGCGTGATGCCGAAAGCGTTCGCCAGCCGGCGTCAGTCTCGCACCCGCGCGATTGCGCACGAACAGGCGCCGGCCAATCTGTTCCTCCAGCGTCCGTATGCGGGCGCTGACCGCGGTCTGCGTCAGGTTCAGCCGATCCGCCGCCGACACGAAGCTGCCGGTGGCGACGACTTGGAGGAAGGTGCGGGCCAGCCCGATATCCATGCCGCAACAACAACATTATTGCGTTTAAACCGCAATAGCATTCGTTTGCCTGTTGATGCTTCGCGGATCAATATAGGCGTCAGTCGAGCTGGCTCGGACATCCAGCGATGATCAGGCGGGTTGCACCGCCCCGTGCTTGCCCAACTCGATCCCGGACCCCCAACCGGGGCGAGCGAAGCGACCGCCGCCGTCTAGGTCGGGCCACCCCTGCCCGCTCAGTTGGATGAGGCGACGGCGGTCGTTTCGACAGGCGCCATCCGAAGCCGGCCAGGTGTCAAAGCCAGCCAGCCATACCTTTAAACCCTGACGGCCATGGCCGCCGGCCACCTGCGAACGGGAGACGTCGAATGTCGCTTCAGCTGGGCCAAATCGCCCCCGACTTCGTGCAGGACAGCACCGAAGGACCGATTAGCTTCCATAAGTGGCTGGGATCGTCCTGGGGGCTGTTTTTCAGTCATCCGAAGAACTTCACACCGGTCTGCACGACCGAACTCGGTGAAGTCGCTCGCCTGAAGCCCGAGTGGGACAAGCGAGGCGTGAAGCCTATCGGGCTTTCGGTGGATTCAGTCGCGTCGCACGGCCGCTGGGAGAAGGATATCGAACAGACCCAAGGCCAGACGCTCAACTTCCCGATGCTGGCGGACTCTGAGCGCAGGGTCGCTGAACTCTACGGCATGATCCACCCGCAATCCGATCCAAACGTGACGGTGCGGGCGGTGTTCGTCATCGATCCGAACAAGAAGATCCGCCTGATCCTGACCTATCCGCCAAGCACCGGCCGCAACTTCGCCGAGGTCCTGCGCGCGATCGACAGCCTGCAGCTGACCGACGCCGAAAAGGTCGCCACGCCGGTCAATTGGGAGAAGGGCCAACCGGTGATCATCGCCCCCGGCCTCTCCAATGAAGACGCCAGGGCCCGGTTTCCCCAAGGCTGGACCGAACTAAATCCCTATCTGAGAGTGGTGCAGTTGGCGAAATGACATCGGTCCGGCAGGCGTTTCCTGGGCGCCGCCGCAACACGGAGTCCAGGCGATTCAGACGACCGCAAACAAGAGCCTTTTTAGTCATGTATAGACTGCCAAACCTTCCCTATGGCTACACCGCCCTGGCGCCGACGATCTCCGAAACGACCCTGCGGACGCATCACGGCAAGCACCACGCACGGTATGTCCAGGTCACCAATGAGCTGGTCGCGGAAACCCGAGAGACGCAAATCTCTCTAGAGGACCTTGTCGCCGATGCTGATCGTAATGGCGCCCGTAAGCTGTTCAACAACAGCGCGCAGGCCTGGAATCACGGGTTTTTCTGGGAGTGCATGCGCACGGAGCGTTCACCGCTTTCAGGCGCGCTTAGGCGGAAGGTCGCCGAGGCGTTCGGGAGCCTGGCTCAACTTAAGGAGACGTTCACGGCCGAAGGGTCGGCTCATTTCGGTTCTGGCTGGGTGTGGCTTGTCGCCAATGGCGAGCGTCTGTCCGTGGTGGCCACGCACGATGCGGCGGCACCGATTGTGACGCCGGGACTCACGCCGCTGCTGGTCTGCGACCTATGGGAGCATGCCTACTACCTCGATCATAAGAACGACCGGACGGGGTTCCTCTCCGCCTGGTGGGATCTCCTGATCAATTGGGATTTCGTCGCGGGCCAGTACGCTTCGGCCCTGGGGCAGGGGACAGGCTGGCGCTATCCTTTGCCGGAGGCCGGCTAGATGGCGCGCCTCGACCCTCGCAGGCCGGACGCCCGGACGCACGCCCGCGGGGTGCCGCGCGCGGAGGCGCCCGAGGTTCTAGCGCCGTCGGCTGGCGTCGCCAGATCGCCCAATCCCGCGCCAGTCAAACTCAGCTCTCCGATTTGCTACGCGAGCGAGGCGGACGACCGCTATATGGGCTATCTCGATCGCGGCCTGCTGGTCGAACAGCTCAACCGGCTCTTGGAGGCCGAGCGCGCCCGGGACCGTGTTGGGGCGCGGCTCGCGGCGGATGCCAACGATCCGGAACTCAGAGCATGGGCGCACGTCATCGGCATCGACGGCGCGCGTTGGCGCCGCATGCTCATCGGAGCGTTGAGAACCCTGCACGCCGAGCCGTCGCAAGCGGCGGGCGGTCATGCCAAGGCGATGGCGATCTGCGACGTCGAGGCACGCATCGGCTTCGTGATCCGCGGCCGAGCCTGGATCGTGGGGGAGCTGACGGCAATCCTGCCCAAGGTTCGGGACGACGCGCTTCATGCGAACCTGCGTGAGATGCTCGCAGCCCATGAACGCAATACCGAAAGCGCCGCATCCATACTGGAGCGGCGCACAGCAAGTCTTCGCACCAGCGCATGGCCCATCGGATCGGAGACATGAAAGGAGCGCCCAACATGAACAAAGTCGACAGCGGCCGCCTGCGCTCAATCGTCGTCGATGTGGCGGTCGAGGCGGTCGATCCTGACCTTCGAGCCTTTATGGTCGGCATTCACAACAAGGTGGCGCTTGGTCTGCTGGTTTCCGCCGCGCTTGCCTATGCCACTTCCGCCGTCCCCGCCGTACGCGACACGCTATTCGTCACCCTCATCGCCGGCGGGGCGCGCCATCTTGGCGGATTGACCGCATTGGGCATGATCAGCACCTGTTCGCCCATTCTCGCCTTTGCGGCGTTCGGCATGGGGCGGAAACAGACGCCGGCCCGATTGGGGCTGCTCTATTGGGCGGTCGTGGCGTCGGTCGGCGCTTCCCTGGGCGTAGTCGTCCTTGCCTACACGACCGTTTCGATCGCCGTCGCTTTCATGGCCAGCGCCGCGGGCTTCGGCGCGCTGAGCCTGATGGGCTATGCCACCAAGAGAAATCTCGCCGCCCATGCCAGCTTTCTGATCACCGGGCTTATCGGGTTGATCGTGGCGCTGGGGCTCAATCTTGTTCTGCACAGTGGGGCGATCGGCTTTGCGGTCAACATGGCTGGCGTGTTGATTTTCGCCGGCCTGATCGCCCATGACAGTCAGCGGCTTAAGATGTCCTACTACGAGTGTGCAGATGATCCGACGAAGATGATCACAGCAACGAATGCGGGAGCTCTGAGCCTCTATCTCGATTTCATCAACCTGTTCGAATTCTTGCTTGCGTTCACGGGAGGTCGCCGTTGACCAAACACAAGTGCGGCTCGGTCATGGTATCCTTGGGTCATTGGCGGACTCGCCGCTCAGGTTGGGCGAGAATAGCCAACGGACCTTGCTGATGGATCTCCACACCCCGGTTTGCGAACTTCTCGCCTGCGAACAGCCCATCGTGTTGGCTGGGATGGGCGGGGTCGCGCGCTCTGAACTCGTCGCCGCGGTGACCGAGGCCGGCGGGTTCGGCTTTCTGGGAATGGTGCGCGAGCGACCCGAATTCATCACCGCTCAGATCATGGAGGTGCGGGCGCGGACCTCAAAACCATTCGGGGTGAACCTTGTCCCGGCGGCGACGAAGCCCGCTCTGCTCGATGCCGAACTGACCGTCTGCATCGAGGCCAAGGTCCACGCCGTCACCCTGTTCTGGGATCTGAACCCCCCGATCATTGAGCGCCTGCGCAACGCTGGAGTCCTCGTCGTGTGCCAGGTCGGTTCGGCGAGCGAGGCCGTGTCGGCCGAGCGCGCGGGAGCCGATATCCTGATCGCCCAGGGCTGGCAGGCAGGCGGCCATGTTCGTGGCCATACCGCCCTTCAAGTCCTGCTCGCTGATGTCGTCGCCAGGGTGAGACTGCCCGTGCTGGCGGCGGGCGGGATTGTTGACGGAGCCGGCCTAGCCGCCGCCCTGGCGTTGGGGGCGCAGGGCGTTGTCGTCGGAACGGGGTTCCTCGCCACGTCTGAGTCGTTCGCCCACGATTATCACAAGCGCCGGATCGTGGAGGCGCGGCCCGACGAAACCCTGCACACCGAGATATTCCACATTAATTGGCCAGCAAACTCCGCGGTCCGAGTGCTGCCCAACAGCGTGACACGCGGCGAGCATGGCGACCCCTATACCTCCGAACGTCAGATCGTAGGAGCCGACGGCGCCAGGAACATCCTCCTCTTCAGCACCGACTCGCCGCTCCGCTCGATGACGGGGAACCTGGAGGCCATGGCGATCTATGCAGGTCAGGGGGCAGCGGGAATCGCGGCCATTGTTCCGGCCGGCGAACGCCTGCGCGAAATGGCGGCACAGGCCAGGGCTATCCTGGACGCGCGAGGCTCCGCGACCGACACGGTCGGCCAAGAACCAGTCGAGGTGAATTCGACGGTGTGCAACGCAAAGGAAGCGGGAGATATTTACATGGGATTTGCTGATCGCGATGAACTGCTGAACGAGTTGACTATCCTGCTGGAGGCCGAACGCGCCGGAGCGCGAGTGGGCGCCAGCTTGGTGTCGGAGGCCCCGGACGCCGAGTTCAAAGCGATGGCTAACCTCATTCAGGCCGACGAGATCAAGTGGGCGCGCACGCTTTTCGAAGCGCTGATCGAGCTAGGGGCAGAGCCCTCTAAGGCGGTCGGAGATTTCTATGAGAAGGCCATGGCCGTCCAAGACGTCCAGGACCGGCTCGCCTTCACCAATCGCGGCCAGGGCTGGGTAGTTCGCAAGCTCCAGGCGCTGTTGCCGCGGGTTCGAGACGACAGACTTCACGCCGTCCTGAAGTCGATGTTGGAAGCCCACGTAACAAATATCGCTAGCGCAAATACCGCGCTGGAACAGCGCGGTCGCACCGTCGCCGCCAGGCCGACCTCGACCTGAATCTGCCTGACGGTCGCGCACTCGGCGCTTGTCTGCAGTAAAGGTCGGCAACCCGGCCGCCGAAGTGCCGAGGATAGTTTTGCCTCGGACGCCCCGCGCCGGGTCGACCACCGCCTCAAGCCATCACAATTTTCGCTGACGGTTGCGCACGGTCGATGTTTTGGTGTTCTGCCTACAAAGCCGAACGCTGTGCAGTACCATATACCCAGCCAGGCCCAAGGCGCTCACTCAGCTCCACAGCTGATTGCGTATATCGTCGTCACCATCAATCTCTTCGCGTGCTCTCTCGCTTGGTGAAGAGCGGCCCTGAATTATGCCCAGTTTTAGCGGGTGTCGAAGACGGATGGCGTACGCGGGTGGCCCGCGCCTCCCAGCCCAACGTTCACGTGGTCGGAAACCCGACAGCGCGCACGTTGGGTGCGTGAGATCGCGGGCGCTCCTCGACTTAAAGAGACGCTCACCTCTTTGCCGGTTCATCACTTCGAAATGCCGATTGTGCTTAGGTCCGGCGTGCCTCAATCACCTAAATCTGAGATGCCGAAAAAGCCGCAAAGGGACCGCGGCCGCCGCTTGGCAGCCGCCAAGGCTGACCCAGCCATGCTGACCAAGGCCATGACGCTGATCGCCGGCGGCGCCTCGCTGCATGAGGTTCTCGACGGCATCGTGCGCGGGGTCGAGGCCGAGGACCCGGGCATGTTGTGCAGCATCCTGCTCTTGGACGAGTCCGGTCAGCATCTGCTGCACGGCGCCGCGCCTAGCCTGCCGGCGTTCTACACCGAGGCGATCGACGGCGTGGCGATCGGTCCGTCCGTCGGGTCCTGCGGAACGGCCGTCTACACTGGCCGACGCGTCGTGGTCACCGACATCCAGACCGATCCCTTGTGGGCGGACTTCAAGGACTTGGCCCATGCGGCCGGGCTGGTGTCCTGCTGGTCCGAGCCGATCAAGGGCGCCGACGGGCGTCTGCTCGGCGCCTTCGCCATGTATCACCGCCAGGCCCGGGAGCCGACCGACGGCGATATACGCGCGATCCGAGGCGCTGCTCACCTCGCCGCTCTCGCCATTGAGTGCAAGGCCGCTCAAGAGGCGCTCGCGGCCAGCGAAGCGCGCGCGCAGGCCTCGTCCAACGATCTCGAAAACTTCTTCGATGTCTCCGCAGATCTTCTCTGCATCAACGATTTCAAGGGAACACTGCTCAAGCTGAACCAGGCCTGGGAGAGCTTGCTCGGCTACCCGCTCAGCCAGCTTGTCGGCACGTCCTTCTTCGACCTGCTGCATCCGGACGATGCCCAATCCGTCGCGGACGGCACGCGCCGCCTACAACGGGGCGCGGCCGTGAGTTCAGTGAACCGCTGCCGATGCGCTGACGGGACCTACAAACACATCGAATGGCGCGTCGGCCCCTCCGGCGACCGGGTCTATTGCGTCGGCCGGGACGTCACCGAACGGATTGAGACCGAAGCGGAGCTCAGGGCGGCGAAAGCCGAAGCCGACGCAGCCAATGTCGCCAAGAGCGACTTCCTGGCCAATATGAGCCACGAGGTGCGCACGCCCCTGAACGGCGTGATCGGGATCGTCGACGCCCTGGCTCAGACCAAGCTTTCCTCAACTCAACGCGAGATGGTCGAGTTGATCCAAAGTTCGGGCGAGACGCTCGAGCGCTTGGTCTCGGACATCTTAGACATCTCCAAGATTGAGGCCGGCCGTCTCGAACTCGAGATGCGGCAGTTCGATCTGCGGAAGGCCCTTGGCGGCGTGGTCGAGGTCGCCCGAATCCGGGCCGACGAGAAGGGCCTGGCCTTCCACGTCGACTACGGGGCGACCGCGCGGGGCGTGTTCGATGGCGACAGCGTCCGGGTCAAGCAGGTTCTCGGGAACCTATTGTCCAACGCGGTGAAATTCACCGACCGCGGCCAGGTAAGCGTTCGCGTCGACGTCGCTGAATCGGCCCAGGCCGATCAGCCGTCGCGACTGTTGCTTGAGGTGCGCGACAGCGGGGTCGGTTTTGACGCCGCCGCCGTCTCGACGCTGTTCGAGCGTTTCAGTCAGGCTGACAACACGATCACCCGGCGCTTCGGCGGCTCGGGGTTGGGTCTGGCCATCATCAAGGCCTTGGTCGAAATCATGGGCGGGGAGATTCACGCGACCTCCCAACCTGGGGAAGGCGCCGCCTTCTCCGTTGTCGTTCCGTTGCCGCGCAGCCTGCCTCTGGCCGACTATGACGAGGACATCGCCCATGCGCCCCACCCGGCGCCAGAGCGTGTCTCCGCGGGCGCCGATCGCTCGTTGCGTATCCTGCTGGCCGAGGACAACCCGGCCAATCAGAAGGTCGTCGAGCTGATTCTCTCGCCGTTCGGCGCCGACCTGACGATTGTTGAAAACGGCGCACTGGCCGTCGAGGCCTTCAAGACGGAACGGTTCGACCTGGTCCTGATGGATATGCAGATGCCGGTCATGGACGGGGTGGCCGCGACGAAGGCCATTCGCGCATACGAGTGCGCGCATCCTGAGCGGCCGCGCACCGCGGTGGCGATGTTGAGCGCAAACGCCATGGCCCATCATGCCGACGACGCCCTGGCCGCCGGCGCCGACCTTCATATCGCCAAGCCGGTGACCGCGCAGGCTCTGATTACGGGGATCGAACAAGCCCTGGCATTGAGCGACCAAGATATGGGACTGGAGACGGACCGCGCCCAAGCCTGAACCAGGCCAGGCCGGCCGGTCCCATCCGTCGTCAATCGCGCAGCGGGCTCCCTGCGTTGGCTTTAGCGGCCGATAGACTCTGCTATCTTTGCCCGCGGTGGAGACGAGTGGTCGTCCGACTGCCCCCACCGCCATAGCCAACACGCAGACGGTGGACAGGCCGCGTTGACGCCGGAGGGTCTGAGGACGTTCTTTGCCGAAACGCGCGCAACCCTCGAGCTGGTGGCCGAGCATGCGAGTCCGAACACCATCTACCATCTGCTTCAGTTGCTCGGACGGTTGACGCCGGCAGACCCGACCGTGAGCTTTGACATCATCGCACGCGCCCTGCAGCGCGGGGGCAAAGCCGGCGGATTCGAGCTCGACTTTCTGTCCGCGGACTTGGTCGTGAAATTGTTCGGAGAATTCCTGGCCGACCATAAGGCGCTATTCGACGCGCCAGAGCGGCGCCAAACGATGATGGAGTGCCTGGACATCTTTGTGGACGCGGGTTGGCCCTCCGCTCAGCGCCTGCTCTACCGTCTGCCAGAACTGCTACGCTAGTCTGCCTCCTCGGGCGGGTCCTCGACATCAACATCCGCGAAAAGATAGCTGACCTCCGCGGGGCGAAGTTCTTCAGCGACGGCCATCCTAATGGTGCCTGCTTATGTGATAATGCCCGTTATCACATACTCGGGCCGAGCCCCTCGGCGGCGACGCTTGTCCATCTACCCGTTCGGAAATCAGTTTGTCCGGAAACTCAAGTCGCCCTTGTGGGCAACAGCCAGCCGATGCGGCTCTCCACCGAGATCGAGGCCATCGAGTGGATCAGGGACAAGTCGAGCGCCTGGTTGGCGAAGAGGTCGGCCGGGGCGTAACGACTACGGATGCACCGGCGGTGGTGGCGCGGCTTGATCTGGCTGTGCAGGGCCAGCTTTCGGCACTGGAGTATCTTCCGGCAGATATTTGACCACGATGTATCGGGAGTCGTGCTTCTCGATTGGCCGGGCAAATCCGGACGTGAAGCCGTTTGCGTGATAGCTGCCCCAGCCTCCGTAGCCGTTGACGCTCGTGTACGCCGAGCCGGCTACGCCGACGACCTCATTGTCCTCACTGGCCAGAATGACGGCATCGCCACCAGCCGCCCTCGCAGCTTTGGCTATGTCGTCATCTAGCGATGACATCCGCACCATCCCGACCAAGCCAGTCGCATGCCGTCGGTCCGTAAGTGATCCAAGCACCAGGAACTTGTGGGGCGGGTCACCATTCGACCAAAACTCGACGCCATCAACGGTCTTCTTCTCGCCGCCCTGTCCTTCGTGGATTGCGTTCCTGCCCTCGTAGGCGAGAAACTCCGGCGCAGCGATCGCCCGAAGCGGAACGGCAAGCGCAACCCAGACAGCTGCGCCTACAATCAAGATCGATTTCATTGGCCGCATGCCCCTTGCGCCGCTGATCCGTAGGTTGATCACGCTAAGCGATGCCGCACCGGAAGGCGAGCGGCGGCAGTTTATACGGTCGACGGGCATCGATTCGGTAAGGGGAAGTGTCGGCCGACCGGCATCCGCCGATCCAGGGGGCTGGGGGGGCTGTTCAGGTACCGGACCCGCAAACAACCGATCAGCCGACGGTCGATTTATGCGTAGCCCATACGGCCCCGACGAGACCGGATAGCGGCCATTTGGTGTCCAGGGCACGGATCGTCACATGTAACCGGACTGCCACGGCATGGCAGCATCGCAAGCTGAGCCGGTGATCTGGCTTGCCGTCGATCGTCCATGCGCGTCATTTGCGGCCGAC
>JAYUBY010000301.1:0-32842 GCA_043740635.1 Alphaproteobacteria bacterium | reverse complement strand
CGTGGGTCAGGTTGCGGGCGCGGGCGTTGAGCATGGCCTTGGTGGTCAGGTCCACCGTGCCGTCCCACTTGGCGCTCATGCCGCCGCCGTCGATGGCGGTCACCTGAAGCACGGTCTCCGTCTGGCGGTGACCCTTGGTGCGGCGATAGCCCTGGCGGCGGATCTTCTTGAAGATCTTCACCTTCTCGCCCTTGCGGGTTTCCACCAGGGTCGCGGTCACGACGGCGCCCTTCACGGTCGGGGCGCCGATGACGACGGCGTCACCCTCGCCAACCATGAGAACCTCACCGAACGAAACGTCCGAGCCGGGCTCGCCCACGAGCTTTTCGACAACCATCAGATCGCCGGGGGACACCCGGTACTGCTTGCCGCCGGTTTTGATCACCGCGTACATCGGTCTAGCCTTCGAATTCAGAGTGTATTTGCAAAACGGAATGCGCCCGCGAGATGGCCCGCGGGCGAGAGGGCGGGACTTATACGGATGGGGAGCGCGGTGTCAACGAAAGAGGCGGCGATCTCCCGCTCTTGGAGGACACCGCAGCCAGCCGGCGCGTGTCCCTGTAACTAAAGGGCAGCGCCGTCTTCCTTGCGCAATTCCATCGCAGCCATTTTGCAGGCCTTTAGCCCACAGCCTCGCCCAGTGCGGACCCTGATATCTACGAATGCAACAGCGGTCCGATAGGGGGTCGCCTCCAGCCTAACCCAAGCCAGTAAGATCTTGCGAAGCCTCAGCGGACCTCCGGCGTCCAGGCGGATTTGGCCGTAGCCTCCACCCCCGGATCGCCTTTTTCCAAAAATACAGCCGTCCGCGATACGTCTGAAGCCTAACGGCTCCGGTCGGTCGGCATCAATCTGGGGAGATTTCCTTAGGCGGCGTCGCTGATTTCGCGCACCGCTGGCGCTTCGCGGCGGCGGCTGGTCACGATCTCTTCTTCAGCCGACAGACCGGCAAAGAAGTAGCTGACCTCTACGTCCAGCGCGTGGGAGAGCTTCCATAACATCAGGACCGACATCTTGCAGACGGCCGCCTCGTATTTGTGGATTTGTTGGAAGGTGACCCCGCAAGCGTCGCCAAGGGTCTGTTGTGAATATCCCAGCAATCGTCGGCGAGCCCGCAATCGACGGCCCACCAACACGTCAACACTGTTGTCCATTTCTTCCCACCGTTGAACCATAAAGCATGGTCACTGAACTCGGTTATATGGCTGTTGGATTGTAAGTTTGCGACATCCCGCCACATGGCAGCGGTCATTATGGATCAGGCCTTCGAGGGGGGCTGCAGCACCTGCACGGGTGAGCCAAGAAGGGCCTTTCGACGTTTCCACGCCTCCGCCATAAACGGCTGCTCGCGGGCCAGGTAGGCGCCTGGCGACAAGCCCATGTAGTAATTGAATTCATGGATGAAATGGGCTTGATCGGTGAACTGATCGTCGAGGAGTTCCGTCCAGGTTCCGTCCGGCGATTCCCGCATGGCGGCGAGGGTGCGTAGCAGCCGCTGACGCCGCAGTAGGCGCTTCGGCGACATCCCAAAATAGCGATTGGAAAATCGTTCAAGCTGTCGTGATGAGAGATCGACCGCCTCGGCCCAGTCGGCGACGGACTGCACTTCGGGGTCCTGAAGGGCAGCGTGGGCGGCGGCCACGTCCTCGACCTCTGGGCATTCTGTCAGGATTGATAACAGGACCTCGTCCAGCACCGCATAGATCGCCGCTTCGCTTTCGGCGGCTTTGAGCCGGCGGTAGAGGTCGTCGGCCACAGGCCCGATCGCCTCGCTCAACAAGCATAGCCGATTGGTGAAGAGGTCGGCCGAACAGTCGGTGAGTTGCGGCCATCCGGTCGGCATCAGGCCGACGCCAACCATCAATCCCGCCGAGCCGCCCGCCCATAGCGCCTTTTCCAGCGCCCCGCTCATGCCGATCACTGGCAACGGTTGGCGAGGCTCGCCGGGGAAATTTGTTTCCCATTTGCCGGAGAGAAGGATCCGAAAGTTCGGCCACTCCGGGAAGATCTGGTCCCAGACCGTACCCGGCCCGGTGACCTTGACGAGGTAATACGTAGTGATCGCTCCGCGCAGCGCCTCAGCTGGCAGGTGGTAGGTCACCGAAGCCGTCGTCACTCCTTGGACGTCGTCAAGTTCCTGGGCCATTGCGAAATAATGCGCGGAAAAGCTCTCGAGTTTCTACCCTCACGCGAAGTTTGACAGATTGTTGGGGGCGAAGGGCGGGCTAGAGGCCCCGCTTCCGAAGCTCTCTAAGCTGCAAAACCCGGAACGTGACCAACTTCAAGTCCACCACACTCGGGCCCGTGCGCTCAAACCATAACGTGATATTCTGCGTTAAGGATTCTAGCGCTACCTTAGCGGGCATGGCGACTCATATACAACGCGCCGAAGCTGAGGCTGGACCCTCGGATTGGCGGCTCACCGACGAGCTGAACGCCAAGCTGGCCGCGCTTGCGGCTCTTGGCCTGGACGTGCAGTGGATAGAGGCCAGCCGCGCGGACCTGACACGCCTGATGATCGAAGGCGGTGAAGCGGCGATCCGCCTTGACCCAGACCCAAACGTCGACCGAGCCTGGTACGGCGAGGTCGAAATCCGGCACTGCGCGACCCGCGAGGACACCTGGGTGTTTGTGAAGGGCGAAGTCGCCTCCGGCGACGTCAGCGCCCACCCGGTGGCCCCGCCAAATGCCGGCTAAATCGACCTACACATAAAGTCGCAGTCGCTTCAGCCTTAACGCTCCCTTCGGGATTGCATGGGAAGCCTAGGCTGTTAGGGCCGCGAACGCGGCTCGCGCCTGGGGTGGACGGTTCAGAGTGTCGGGTTCCAACGAACGCATCTACCGAAGCCTGCGTGGCCTCGAAAAGACCGCCTCCACGAGCCGGGTCCTAAACCTGGCCGTTCTTTCAGTGCGCAACGCAGGCAACCCCGAACATTCGGAAAAGCCCCTCTTCCGCAGCCAGACCCTCAACGGCTCGGTGGTGCTTAAGCATCGCCTGCGTGTCGATGAAGCTGATCTGTTTGACGGCCTGCAGCGAACAGCCACCAAGATCATCGTACCCTTCGACCGCGCGGACCTATCCTTAGGCGGCCGGACGGTATTTGTGGGGGAAAAGGGCTGGATGCCGGTCCTCGAGGAGCTACGGGGGAGCAAGGACGAGATCCTCCGCGACGTCGAAATTCTCGAGGCGATCAACGAACTGCCCTCGCTCGATCCCTTCCTGCTGCGAGAGCACATGAAGCGCCGCGGCTATGAGATCAGCCCGACCCATTTCGACATTTCCCCCGGTGACGCCGACAAGATGCAGCGCTTTGTCGGCGGCGAGATCGCCCGCTTGATCGAGCTCGCCTATGGCGGCGCAGGCAGCAGCGGCGCCACCAACCGCTTGGTTGAGGCCCTACTTTCCTCCAAGACCGACGAACGCCTGGAGCCCCTGCGCCTGACCTTGCAGCTCGAGGGCGAGAGCTACCGTGAGGGGATCTTCAGTTGGAAGGGCTTCCTCTATTACAAATGGGTGCTGAACAGCCTTTGGCCAAGGCTGAAGGAGGTTCTGATCGAGGTCATGAAGCTTCGCGTTATCGGACCGCGCGACAGCGAGCTGATGGTGCTGATCGACGAAATGAAGCTTCGCCTCCGCAGCGCCATGGAAGGGCAAGTCAAGACGGTGATGAGCTATCTGAAGACCTACGACGCGGTCTTCGCCCAGCTCACCGAAGGCAACGCCGTGGCCTTCCGCGACTTTCTGCTGGCCTCGCCGGAGATGTTTATGGCGCTCGGCGAAGGCGCTGGCACGCTCTCCCACGTCGCAACTTTCTGGCGCTACCGCTTCCCGCAGGGCACGCCGTTGATGGCGCCGATGGGCGAGATCCTGGAGCTGCTGCAGGACTTCGAATCTGGACTCGGCGCCGAGCAGCACCCGCTCAGCTTCGCCGCCTAGGACCGGCTTTTAGGAAATTGTGACAAACCAAGCTCTAGCCGCGGGCTAACGCTCGGCGTAGCTTCGTTGGCGAGGGACGGCTCTTTTGGAGCGGTCAGGATGCGTCTGCGCGCTGGGGTTCTTTCCACAATAGTCGCGGCGGCGGTTGCGGGACCGGCGGCCACGGCCAATCTTGAGGCGTCGGCCTGGGCGATCACGCCCGAAGACGCCGCCTGCTACACAGAACTCGACCTTGTCGCACGATCCGGCGCGGTCGCGCCGATTATGCTGATTTCCGACGGCGACCATGTCTCCTTGCGTTTCACCAAGGAGGGCGTGCCTAGCCAGGCTTTTCTGCCGATCCGCGTCGACGCCAAGCCCTACGCCAATCTCGTGCAAAGGGTCGGCGACGAGGGTCTGGCGCTTATGCACCTTTCAGACGAGACCCTTGTTGCCCTTCGGCACGGCAAGACCTTGCAGGTCGCCTGGCTGGCGGACGAGGCGGTGAGCGCCTCGCTGAGCGGCGCCGGGCAAGGGATCGCCGACCTCAAGACGTGCGGCGAACAGGCCGCCGGCCAGCATCGCACACGCCTCGCAGCCCTAGAGGCGCAGCGCGCCCGCTCCGACGCCGAGGCCCGCGCCAGGGCGGTCTCCGACGAACAACTCGCAACGGCGCGCGCGCAGACAGCCGCGGCCGAGGCTCAGCGCCAGCGGGTCGCGGCCGTCGCCCAGCTGGCGAGCGCCCAGGCCGAGGAACTCTCTGCCAAGGCCCTCCAGGAACGAGCCGCAGCTAACCAGGCGCAACAGCGAATGTTGGCCGAGCAGAGCCGCCAGCACGCGCTGGCCGCCCAGCAACAGTATTACTATTACAGCGGCCAACAGATCCCGCCGCCGCCGTCGGATTCGCCTGCCTGGGCTTACCCGCGCCCCTACTATCCCCGCTGAGCGCTCAGCGGGGCAGGTGCACGCGGTCGGAATGCAAGAACTCCATGCTCCAGCGGCCGTCGCGGTAGCTCAGGACGGCTGATTCCAGCCATGTCACCGGCGTCATAGCGTCGGCCTTGCCCGCCGCGCCGGTGTTGACCCACGCGGCCCAGCCTTGATCGCATGCCACGTGAACATCGATATCGTGCAGGTTCCACTCGACTATGGTCCCCGTGGCCTTGGCCGTCCGCAGCAGCTCGCCAAGGGCGACCCCGTCGTAGCGTTTGCCACCGTCGTAGGCGTAGAACTGGGGGGCCTGCAGCGCATAGCCACCCGCAAAGTCTTGCCGCGCAAAGGCTGCGAACCAGGCTCTAACGACGGCTTCGACGTCCTTGGCCGCTCCGGGCGGCGAGCATCTTGGAGCCGACTGGGCGGCGCTAGACATCAAGGCAGCCGCGATCGCCAGAGAAATGGTGACGCGACGCATGAGCCTCAGCCTTCCGAATAGTGATCAGTGAAGCGCCCGAGCTTACAGGCGTACCCCTCAGGCGGCGGGGTCAGCTTGAATTTGCCGGGATCGCTGCCTTTGGGGTGGGAGGCCAATGTCTTCAGCGCCCAGGCATTGAAGGCTTGGGTGTTCATCTGAGGCCACATATGGCCGTGGCTGGCTGTGCAGGCCACATGGACGACGTTCTTCATTGAAGCAAAGTAGTTCGAGGCCGCCTGGGTCGAGGGTCGGTAGTCGGCGCAGAGCACGCCATCACATTTCCAGAGATCGTTTTGCCCACCCCAGACGCTAATTACGATCATCGGATCGAGCTTGGATTTCAGCGGAAATGGCCCGACGCGACCCTGGTGGATCGCTGCCGGCGAGGCCGCTATAGCCGATCGACCACCTTCGAAACTGAGTGGGGTCCCTTTGTCTTCAGTCACATACCACTCGCCAGAGATAGGTAGGCCGCCCGCCCAGAAATCGGAACGGAAGGTCAGGGCGCGGTTGGTCATCGTGCCGCCGGAAGAAATGCCGCCCAGATAGACGCGCTTGGCGTCGACAGGGAACGATTTGGCCGCGCACTTGATCGCCGCGATCAGGAACGAGGAGTCTGGACCTTCATCCGTCTTGAACCTGTCTCCCACCAGGCCCGGGGCGCGGCCTTCTCGCCAAGGATTCCAATTCCACCCGTCGTGTCCCGGTCCGTTGCAGACGCCCGCCTTCAGGTTCGGGTCCTGGTTGGCGCATTGCCGTACGGGCCCGACGATCAAGAACCCCAGCTTGGCCATCAACGAAGTTGCCCCGCTGCGCGCCGCGGTCAGATTGTCCAGTGTCGACTCCACTGAACCCGTCAGCGGCACGAACACGGGCGCAGGTCCCATCGAACCTTCTGGCGGATAGACCAGGAAGGCGCGCTTTTCGCCATTGTGAGGGAAGTCGGTGTTGAGGCCGGCCTTGACCACATATCCGTCGGGACAGTCGCCCTTGAGCGCCCCGGCTTCAGCCTGAGTTGAAGGCCCAAGCGCGGTCAGTGCCGCCAAAACCGCCATCGTCTTGCGCATCCGTCGCTCCTCGTTCACCGCCCTTGCTTCAGGCCAGGCGGGCGGCGAAGGTCGCGCGCCCAAGTTCCGGAGTCCATCTTTGCGCCACCTGCCCAGTCTAGCCGCCTTCTTCGTCCTCGCCGCGTCCGCGGTTCAAGCCTAACCCACAGAGCAGGCACTCCTGCATGCACTGGCCACCCAGATTTCGCCCGAACGGCAGCACGCGACCATCGCCAGGCTGGTTTCCTTCGGCACCCGCCACACGCTTTCAGACACAAAGTCCGACACACGCGGCATCGGGGCCGCACGATGTTGGGTGGCCTCGGAATTCCAGTCCATTTCGAAGGACTGTGGCGGCTGTCTGACGATCGAGACGCCATCGGAGGTCTTCACGGGGCGCCGCGTGCCCAATCCCACAGAAGTCATGGACGTGCTGGCCATCCAGCGCGGGACCACCGACCCGGGTCGTATGATCGTCATCTCCGGCCATATGGACAGCAGCGTGAGCGATCCGCAGAACTTCACCTCGGATGCGCCGGGCGCTAACGATGACGCCTCCGGGACGGCCGCGGTAATCGAGGCCGCTCGTGTGCTGTCGAAGCGCAAGTTCCCCGCCACCCTGGTCTTCGCCGTGCTTTCGGGCGAGGAACAAGGGCTCTACGGCGGCCACGTCCTGGCCGACTACGCGACCAAACAAGGCTGGCGCGTCGAGGCCGACCTCAACAACGATATCGTCGGCAATTCCGAGGGCATCAACGGCGTGCGAGAGACCAACCGTGTGCGGATTTTCTCGGAGGGCACCAAGACGGTTGAGACTTCCGCGGAGGCTGACAAGCGCCGGTACAACGGTGGCGAGGTCGACAGCCCTTCCCGTCAGGTCGCGCGCTTCATGGACGGACTGGCCGATCGCTATCTCGGCAATTACAGAGTCACCATGGTCCACCGCACCGATCGGTTCAGCCGCGGCGGCGACCGGGTGGAGACGCTGAAGGCGGGCTTCCCCGCCGTACGCGTCACAGAGGCGAACGAGAACTACACCCGCCAGCACCAGGACCTGCGCACCGAGAACGGCATCAAATACGGTGACGTTGTCGAGGGCGTCGACTTTGCCTACCTGGCCAATGTTACGCGCCTGAACGTCATCTCCATGGCAGCCCTGGCTTCGGCGCCAGCGCCGCCTACCCACTTCGAGATCGACGGCGCTGTCTCTGCCAACACCACGGTCAAATGGGCGGCGGCGGCGGATGCGGCGCGCTATCGCATGTGGTGGCGATCCACCACGGACCCGCAGTGGCGTTACAGCCGTGATGCGGCCGCCACCGGCAAGGCCGTCCTAAAGGACATCAACATCGATGACTGGTTCTTCGGAGTCAGCGCGGTCAGCGCTGACGGCTGGGAGAGCCCTGTGGTGTTTCCAGGTGCGCCCGGCAGCTGGGCTCACGAAGAGGCGCCACCGACGGCGGCTGCACCGGGCACGCCGGGCTCCAAGCCTTAGGTCCATGCGTCCTGGCCCGGGCGTCAGCTTGGGCCAAAAACGACCGGCGGCGTCGACTAGGCCGCGTGGTGGTGATGGTGGTGATGCACTGGATGATGCACGACGTGGCGGCGATGGCGCCGCACAGGATGGTGCATTCGGTGATGAACCGGCGATGCATGGTGGCGATGGTGGTGTGTCGCCGCCGACGCCACGCCAGCCGACATGGCCAAGGCGACGGTCGCCGTGAGCGCGAGGGTGATAAGTTTCAAGGCTTTGCTCCCAGGTTGCGCGCCCTCCGAATCAGATGGGTGCAGGGCTAGTGAAGCCTCTATTGAATTGGCGTGACGGCAAGGCTTGGCGCGGCCGGTAACCTAGGTTTGACAAGTTGGGGGCTAATTCCTCGTCGCCAAGTCGTGATGAGACGAGAAGATGGCGCCCGGAACCCTTCCATCGATGACCCTCGCGCTAGCCGCCGCCAGCCTCAGCTATGCCTCGGGCGCGGAGGCTGCGGTCTATGCGGTCGTTCGGTCCGAAATGGACGTGGTGACAGTCATGGATCCGGGCGCAATTGAAGTCGTGCCCGGCAGCGACAACCTCCGCGACGCCTGGAGCGTCAGCGTGCAGCGCAATCTGGTTTCCGGCGGCCCGCAGCAGCCGGGATACGTCCGGACGCTCAACGAGTACGACTGCGTCGCCCGCAAAATTCGATGGAAGAGCTTCTTCGTCTATTCGCGGTTCGGCGCCTCTCTGATGCACAAAGATAACGACGACCCGGCCTGGAACGACATTGCCCCCAATAGCGAAGCGGAAGTCAGCGCGCGGATCGTCTGCGAGCACAACAATCGCTGGTCGGCCATCGCCGCGCAGTCTCTTAGTCAGCTCGTCATCACCCTGATGCAGGCTTGGGATGAGGCCGCCCCCTTGCCGCCGCTTCAGCCAGTGACGATGAAGGCTCCGGAGAAAACTCCAGCGAAGAGGAAGCCGGCTGCGGCTAAGGACAAGTCCTCCGCGCAGCGCTAGACCCGTCCCTTCAACTCCGCGGCGGGACCGCCTTGAAGATCAGCATTATCGCCATCGGCAAACTCGCCCGCGCGCCTGAGACAGAGCTGGTGAAGACCTATGTGGATCGGACGACCAACGCCGGGCGCGCTCTGGGTTTCGGGCCTGTCGAGGTGATTGAGGTTGAAAGCCGCAAGGCGGGGAAGTCCGCCGAGGCCTTGGCCTTGCAAACCCATCTCGCAGACGCACACGTCATCGCCTGCGATGAGCACGGCCAAGCGCGGACCTCGCGCGCCTTCGCCGAGGAGATCGCAACGCTGCGAGACCGCGGCATTCGACGCCTCGTCTTCCTGATTGGCGGCGCCGATGGGCTCGCACCCGAACTCCTGGCCCAGGCCCACGGAAAACTCGCCTTTGGGCTGCAGACCTGGCCGCATGCGATGGCGCGCGCCATGCTGGCCGAACAAGTCTATCGGGCAGTGACCATCCTCGGCGGATCGCCCTATCATCGCGATTGAATGAAGCGCGCTCTGATCCTTCCCACAACACTTATCGCCCTCACTTTGGGCGCGGTAGCAATTGCGGCCACCGGCGAGCGCTTGGCCCGGCTGAACGTGGAAGAAACAGAGCTCTCAGTCGAGCAGGCCCGCAATATGAGCCAGCTTGCGCGCCTTCTGTCCGTGCTGGAGCAGCTGAAGCGAGACCCACCGCCGGCCCTGCTGGTCAGTCCGAAGGACGCGAAGGACGCCCTGCGTGCCGCCATTCTGGTCAAGGCGATGACGCCCGGCCTCCAGCTCCGCGCCTCCGGATATGCCCACGAGGCGGGCGAGATGATGCGCCAGCGCAGGCTGGCCGCGGTGGAGAGCGAGGCGCTGTTCACCAACGAAAGCGAGCGAGCTGAGGCAAACCCGCTGCCAGCCCTTCGCGGTGCAGCTGCGCCTTCTGGCCTCCCTGAAGCAGCCATCACCCCGCCGCAAAGCCTCGATAAGCCGGCCCCTGGACCTGTTGTACGGCGCTTCGGCGGGAGCCTGACCAGTGGCGGACGCGCCAACGGCATAACCTTCGCCACCGTCGGCGGGGCCCGGGTTGTCAGTCCCGGCCCGGGGTATGTGCAATATGTGGGCCCCGTGAAGGGATGGGGCGTCATCTTGATATTAAGACTGGCCGGTGGATACCATCTGGTGCTTGCTGGGCTGGACCGCACGAGCGTCGCGGTCGGGCAATCTGTCGCGGCAGGTGAAGCTGTTGGATTCATGCCCGATGGTCGACAATCACCGAACGGCGTTGCGCCCAACGGTGGGGCAGACGGCGGGAGAACCTCCCGGGAACTCTACCTGGAGGTCCGGAACCAAGGCGTCCCAGTCGATCCGGGGCGTTGGCTAAAAAAAGCGGGCTGAGCGTGCCTATCTAAAGGGCGCTTGAGGGGGCCGCATCATTGAGGCGGCGTCATCCCAGCGAGATGATCCGTCAAGGGAGCCTAAGGTTGGCGATGAAGAAGTACCTCCTGATCGGCGTTTCGGCCTTTGTGCTCGGCGCAGGCTCCATGGCCTATGTGAGCCAGCACGCCATGGCCGCGGCAACGCCCAAGGCCAACACCTACCGAATGCTCGGCCTATTCGGCGACGTGCTGGACATCGTCGAGCGACAGTATGTGGCGCCGGTAGACGACACCAAGCTGATCCACGCCGCCCTTGACGGCATGCTGACCTCACTCGATCCGCATTCCAACTACCTCGACCCAGCCGGTTTCGACGACATGCGCGATCAGACGCGCGGCGAATACGGCGGCTTGGGCCTAGAGGTCACGACCGAAGACGGCGTGGTCAAGATCATCTCGCCGATCGATGACACGCCTGCTGCAAAGGCTGGGTTGAAGCCGGGCGACTACATCACCGCTGTGAACGGCGACAGCGTGTTGGGCTTGTCAGTAAGCGATGCAGTCAAGCAGATGCGCGGCAAGCCCGGTGAGACGGTGACGCTGACCATTGCTCGCGAAAAGTCCGACCCGTTCGACGTAAAGCTAGTTCGCGAGATCATTAAGCAGAAGACCGCGGTCGCGAAGCTCGACGGCGACTATGGAATCCTCAGGGTCTCCGGCTTCAACGAGAAGACCACCGACGAGGCCCAGGCCGCTTTCGCCGAGATTAGGACTAAGAACCCCCACATGAAGGGCCTGATTTTGGATTTGCGCCGCAATCCGGGTGGCCTGCTCGATCAGGCGGTCGGCATCTCCGACCTGTTTCTGGAAGGCGGCGAAATCGTCAGCCAACGCGGCCGCGATCCTCGGGACGTGGAGCGCTACAACGCCCGTCCGGGCGACATTACCAATGGCCTGCCGATGGTGGTGCTGATCGATCCGGGCACCGCCTCTGCCGCTGAAATCGTTGCTGGCGCCCTGCAGGACCGCAAGCGCGCCGCGATCGTCGGCCTGACCAGCTTCGGTAAGGGCTCGGTGCAAACCGTGATCCCGCTGCGGGGCGGTCTGGACGGCGCCTTGAAACTGACCACAGCGCGCTACTACACCCCGTCAGGCCGCTCGATCCAAAAGACCGGCATCGAGCCGGACCTGGAGGTCGCGGCCACTCGGGAAGAAGCCCAAGAGATTGCCAATCGCGCATTCGGCTTCTCCGAGGCGTCTTTCAAGAACGCGCTGAACGCTGACGAGGGCAAGATTCGTAAAGCCGCCCACGTCCCGGCCGAGGCTCCGCCGGAAGGATTCGACGGCAAGAAGGACTTCCAGTTGGAGCGGGCCGAAGACGTACTGAAGTATGGCTCTGTGGCAGCGACACCGAAGATTCCGGCGCCGACGGCGCGTCTGGCTGGCATTCTGTCGAAAGCCAAGGTGGCCGAGGTGAAGGCGCCGACGCCGAAGTAGCGGTAAACGGCGGGAAAATCGGTCCAAATGGGACGGTGAGAAGCCCTCGTTAACCCTGTTTCGGCATGCTCCTATCCAGGAGCACCAAAGCCGTGGCCACGATCGCCCTTCCCCGCCTCTCGATGCCTCACCTTCCGATCCCTGCGATTGGCGGGGCGCTGAAGGGTCTCGTCTCCAACCGCTATGTCGGCTTGGGCGCGGCTGCGCTGCTGCTGGTCGCCGCGACGGCGGGCTTGGTCAAGACGCTTGGCCCCTCCAACCGCAATCCCACCACCGTCCGCGTTTCGCTCGCCAGCGCCCTACGCCACGCACCCCAGGGCTGGCGGGAGACCTTGAGCCCCCTCAAAGGACCCGCGCGCGTCACGCTCGACATAATCCGCCTGTCGGAACGGCCGCTGGCGCCAATCACCGGGGCGAGTTGGAACCGGCAGGACAAGGCCCTTGCACCTCCGCCTCCTGGCGCGCCGCTTCCGGCTGCGCCTATCGCGGGCTTCTTCGCGCCGGGACCTGCCGGACCCATGCCGATCATCGCAACGGACGGCCGGACGCCTTTTGAGGCTTACCGCCGGCCGTTTTTGGCCAACGGTCGACCCAAGGTGGCCCTGGTGATCGGAGGCCTTGGCCTGAACAGTCGGTCCACGCAGGCCGCAATCGAGACCCTCCCGCCGGAGATCACCCTCTCCTTCAGTCCCTACGCCGAAGGTCTTCAGGGCTGGATCGACATGGCCCGCGCTCACGGCCACGAAGTTCTGCTCGAGGCCCCTATGGAGCCGCTGGACTATCCCGACAATGATCCGGGGCCCCTGACCCTCATGGCCGCTGGCCAGGTGTCAGACACGGTGAAGCGCCTGGAATGGATCCTTGCGCGCGCCACCGGATATTTTGGAGTCACCAACTATCTCGGCTCGAGGTTTCTAGCGTCCGACGGCGCTTACCAGGCCTTCGCAAACGCCCTGCACGGGCGCGGCTTGGCTTTCATCGATGATGGCACGGCGACCCGGCGTGGCGGCTCAGGCCTGGTGAGGGGTTCCGCCGAACGGGTCATCGACGATCAACTCAACCAGACGGCCATCGACCAGCAGCTGCTGGCCCTGGAAGCCGCCGCCTTGCAGCGGGGACAGTCACAGGGATCGGGCTTCGCCTATCCTGTAACCCTGGAAAAGGTCGCACAATGGTCGCGCGGTCTCGATCAGCGCGGCTTCCAGCTCGCTCCGGTCTCGGCTCTCACGCATTGATGCGCTAGGAGTCGGGGTGAATGACCCTGGACCTTGAGCTCTATCGGCCGAACGTCGGCGTTGTCCTCTTCCATCGGGAAGGGAGCGTGTGGCTGGGCCGCCGCGCCAATACGCCTGGGCCGCACAACTGGCAGTTCCCGCAAGGGGGTGTCGATCCGGGAGAGGATCTGGAAACTGCCGCTCGGCGTGAATTGGCGGAAGAAACCGGCGCGCATAGCGTGACTTTTATCGGACGAACAATCGACTGGGTCGCCTACGACTTTCCACCCGGCCACGGCGGCACGAAGCGTCTGCGAGGATGGAAGGGCCAAAAACAGGTCTGGTTCGCCTTCCGGTTCGATGGCGAGGACACGGAATTTGATCTGATCGCCCATGGCCCGCCAGAGTTCGACGCGTGGCGCTGGGCCCAGCTGGCGGAGGCGGCCAAGCTGATCGTGCCGTTCAAGAAGGCGGCCTACGAGCGCGTCGTTGAGGCGTTCGGAAGCTTCGCCTCGGAGCGGAGCAGCTGAAGGGCGCCGGGCGGCCATCCGGTTGGCGCGAAATGAGGAACTAATGACCAACATTGTCATGGTGCACGGCGCCTTCTGCGGTGGCTGGACCTTCGATCGCTTCCGCGCGCCGTTCGAAGCGGCGGGGTTCGACGTACTTGCGCCGGACCTGCGGGGTCACGGCGCGGAGGAGCCGAGCGGCGCCGTCGTGGGCGTTTCCATGACCGATTACGCAGCCGACATCGCAGCGCTCTGCGCCGAGTTACCGGAACCGCCCGTGTTGCTGGGCCACTCTATGGGCGGACTAGTGACGCAGCTCGCCGCGAAGAAGGCGAAAATCAAGGCTCTGGTGCTGCTCGCGCCGTCCCCACCTTGGGGCGTGACAGGGTCCAGCCTGGAAGAGGCCGCCACAGCATTTGGGGTGCAGATGATCGGGGCGTTTTCGTCGGGCGCACTCCAACCGGACAAGAGCCTGATGCGCGCTTATAGCCTCGATCGATTGCCCCCTGCCGAGCAGGAGGCGGCGGTCGCACGGCTTCGGCCAGAGAGCGCGATGGCGGTTCGTGAGACCCTGAACTGGTGGCTTGATCCCTTCATGAGCACAAGTGTGGGGCCCGGGGCGATCAGCGCACCCTCCCTGGTGATCACGGGCCAGGTCGATGTGGTCCACTCTGCCACCACGGCCAAGGCGGTCGCAGACCGCATCGGGGCGACATTGAAGGTCGTGCCACGGATGAGCCACTGGCTGGTCGGCGAGCCAGGCTGGGATCAAGTCGCAGAGATGGCGCTCCGTTGGCTTAGCGAGACGGTCACCCTCGCCGCCTGAGGATCGCCAATCGCAAAAGGCCGGCCAGCGCAACCAACGCCCAGGAACCTTCCATTATGGTCGAGGAAAGGTTGAAGGCGCCCAGCAACAGCGAGACCAGAATTCCGCACGCTCCCGCCAAATTGGCGAGCAGCGGCCAAAAGCCCTTGGGGTCAAGTTGTCCAAGCGCGGCGCCGGCGTAGGCCGCCAGGATCATCAGGACACCGGCGAGACCCGCGGCGTCCGTCCAGCTCATGGGAGCTTGCGTTCCTGGTAGTAGATCTCGCCGGTCGAATACTTCGCGTTCAGCGAGGTGTCGTCCGGCTTGGTCCAGGTGGAGAAGTTGACCGCCGTGGAGTTCGTGGCGTCAAAATGCTCCCAAGACTTCCGGACACGCTTGATGCCGTCGGGGTCCACGGCCACGTAGTTGGCCTGCAGGATCAGTTCCGGTTGATGCAGGAAGGACCAGATATTGATCGCGGTGACGATCGGCTTGGCCTCGTTCACGGCATAGTGGACCTCGCCGCGGCAGACGTCCTTGTTCACGCCGGGAGTCACAAAAGTAATGCTGTAGTCCTTCCCGGCGCCAAGCGGCATTTGCCAGGTGCTGTCACGGCGGTTCTTTTTCAGGCCGAACGTCGCGGCGTTGGCCTTTGCGATGTCATCCAAGTTGCCGCCGCGGACCAGCGGTACGCATATCTTCTCGATGACGGAGAGGATGGTCGCGCCGTCGCCTGTGGTGGGAAGCGCCGGCGGAGCCTCGGCAGCCGGCGCCGCGGGGGGCGCGGCAGGCACTGCGGCCGCATCAGGAGTTGGTGCAGAAGGAGCCGACGCTGCGGGCGCATCAGGATTTGGTGCAGAAGGAGCCGGCGCTGCGGGCGGCGTCGGAACCGCCGCCGGCGCCTCCGGTTGCGGGGCGGACGTCTGCGCCTGGGCCACGGACACAAAGGCCGCGGCGGCGAACAGGCTGGCGAGGGCGATGCGCATCTAGACGGTATCCCTGACGTTTCGGCTGGGCATAAAACGAGACGACGACGGCGGAAGCAAGACCCGCCGGAGGCTAAATTACAACTATAATTCAGACTGCCTCAACCGCATGCTCTGCGAGCACGGTCAAGCCGTCGGGCGTGACGTCGGCAAAGCCACCGCGCACGTCAAAGGTCGTCATCTGGCCGTTGTTGTGCACGCGCACCGGCCCTTCCCTCAGAGCGGTCATGAACGGCGCGTGGCCCGCCAAAACCCCGAAGTCACCCTCGGAGCCTGGCGCATCGACTTGGTCCACGAGCCCCGAGAAGAGCTCACGCTCCGGGGAGACCAGCGAAAAGTGGAGCTTGTCGACCATTAGGCTGAGGCTTCCGCCGCCAACTGTTCGGCCTTGCGGACCGCGTCCTCGATGGTTCCGACGTTGTAGAAAGCAGCCTCCGGCAGGTGGTCGTATTCGCCATCCACCACCGCCTTGAATGAGCGGATGGTGTCTTCCAAGGAAACGAAAATACCCGGCATGTTGGTGAACTGCTCGGCCACGTGGAACGGTTGCGACAGGAACTTGGCGATCTTCCGGGCGCGGGCGACCGTCAGCTTGTCCTCTTCCGAGAGCTCATCCATGCCCAGGATGGCGATGATGTCTTTCAGAGCCTTGTAGGCCTGCAGGGTCTCCTGAACGCGGCGAGCGACGGTGTAGTGTTCTTCGCCGATCACCAGCGGGTCCATGATCCGCGAGGTCGAGTCGAGCGGGTCCACGGCGGGGAAGATCGCCTGGGCGGCGATGTCGCGGCTGAGCACCGTGGTGGCGTCCAGGTGAGCGAAGGAAGCCGCGGGCGCCGGGTCGGTTAGGTCGTCGGCCGGCACGTAGATCGCCTGCACCGAGGTGATCGAACCCTTGGACGTCGAGGTGATCCGCTCTTGCAGGTTGCCCATCTCGGTCCCCAGCGTCGGCTGATAGCCCACCGCGGACGGAATGCGGCCCAGCAGCGCAGACACTTCGGAGCCGGCTTGGGTGAAGCGGAAGATGTTGTCGATGAAGAGCAGTACGTCCTTGCCTTCAACGTCGCGGAAGTACTCGGCCTGCGCCAAGCCCGTCAGCGCCACCCGGGCGCGGGCGCCTGGAGGCTCGTTCATCTGGCCATAGACCAGCGTGCACTTGGAGCCCTCGGTCGAACCGTTGATCTTCGGGTCCACATTGACGTTGGACTCAATCATCTCGTGATAGAGGTCGTTGCCTTCGCGGGTCCGCTCACCCACGCCGGCCAACACCGAATAGCCACCGTAGGCCTTGGCGATGTTGTTGATCAGTTCCTGCATGGTCACGGTCTTGCCCACGCCCGCGCCGCCGAACAGGCCGGTTTTGCCGCCCTTGGTGTACGGGCAGAGCAGGTCGATGACCTTGATGCCGGTAACGAGGATCTCGGCCGAGGTCGACTGCTCGGCGAACGAGGGCGCCTCCCGGTGAATGCCGGACGTAAATGTTGTGGCGATCGGGCCTGCTTCGTCAATCGGATCGCCGATGACGTTCATGATCCGGCCGAGGGTGGCTGGACCCACCGGCACAGTGATCGGACGGCCGGTGTCGATCACAGGCTGGCCGCGGGTGAGGCCTTCGGTCGTGTCCATCGCGATGGCGCGGACGGTGTTCTCGCCCAGGTGCTGAGCCACTTCAAAAACGAGGCGGAAAGGCGCGCCGGTCCGCTGGTCGGTGTTGGTGGTCTCCAAGGCGCTCTGGATCGCCGGCAAGTGACCGTCGAATTCCACGTCAACAACGGCGCCGATGATCTGCACCAGGCGGCCGGTCGCGACAGCCTTAGCTGCGGCGGGCGCGGCGGATTTGCCAGCGGCCTTCGGGGCTGAGGGCTTCTTCGCGGCGGGTTTTTTGGCAGTGGTCGTAGCCATGGCTGTTTCTTTCGACTTTCGACTAGAGCGCTTCGGCGCCGGAGATGATCTCGATCAGCTCCTTGGTGATCTGCGCCTGGCGTGAACGGTTGAATTTCAGGGTGAGACTGGAGATCATGTCCCCAGCATTGCGCGTGGCGTTGTCCATCGCAGTCATTTGAGCCGCGTAGAAGCCTGCCTGGTTCTCCAGCATGGCGGAGAAGATCTGGGTGGTGATGTTGCGAGGCAGGAGCGCCTCGAGGATCGTCTCCTCGTCGGGCTCGTATTCGTAGCCCGCGCCCTTCAGGTCGATGGGCTGGGACGCCGCCTCGACCTGGGCCGGGATCAACTGGACACCGGTCGGCGTCTGGGTGACGACCGACTTGAACTTCGAGAAGAAGAGGGTGACCACGTCCACGTCGCCGGCTTCGAATAGCTCACGGACCTTCGCGGCGACCTCTTCAGCCACCACGAGGGACGGATTGCCCCCCGCTTCGAAGGCGCCAACTGAACGGCCAAGCCGCT
This sequence comes from Alphaproteobacteria bacterium, assembly GCA_043740635.1. GTDB lineage: Bacteria > Pseudomonadota > Alphaproteobacteria > Caulobacterales > Caulobacteraceae > Phenylobacterium. Next base: position 15,200 of record JAYUBY010000301.1, on the reverse strand, counting down.
TGAGTTGATCGCGCGCCTTGCGGCCGACGGTCAGGATTCGGACGTCCTTGCCCTCGTTCAGCAGGCGCGAAATGCGTTCACGCGCCGCCCGGACGATCGAGGAATTGAAGCCTCCCGCCAGACCGCGGTCGGACGTCGCGACCACGATGAGGTGGCGTTGATCAGAGCCCGTACCCACCAAAAGCCTGGACGCGCCGTCGCCGGAAATTCCTGCTGCGAGGTTGGCGATCACCGCAGCCATGCGCTCGGCATAGGGCCGTGCGTTCTGGGCGGCGTCTTGGCTGCGGCGCAGCTTCGCCGCCGCCACCATCTGCAGCGCCTTCGTGATCTTCTGCGTGGCTTTCACGCTCGAGATCCGATTGCGCATCTCCTTGAGGCTGGCCATCGCCTAGATCCTGCTCCCTTACGCCGTCGCTTAGGCGAAGGTTTCGGCGAAGGCGGCCAGGACCGACTTCAGATCGTTTTCGACGTTCTTGATGTCTTTCTCGATGCGGATCTTGTCGAGCATGCCCTGATGCTTGGAATGCAAATGGGCCAGCAAGTCGCTCTCGAAGCGGCGCACCTGGTTGGTCGCGATGCCGTCTAGATAGCCGCGGGTGCCGGCATAGATCACGGCAACCTGCTCCTCGACCGACAGCGGCGCATACTGCGGCTGCTTGAGCAGCTCGGTGAGACGCTCGCCGCGCGCCAGCTGGCGCTGGGTCGTGATGTCGAGGTCGGAACCGAACTTCGCAAACGCGGCCATTTCTCGATACTGGGCGAGTTCGCCCTTGATGGGACCAGCGGCGGTCTTCATCGCCTTGATCTGGGCCGAAGAACCCACTCGAGACACGGAGATGCCGACGTTGACCGCCGGGCGGATACCCTGGAAGAACAGGTCGGTTTCCAGGAAAATCTGGCCGTCGGTGATCGAAATCACGTTGGTCGGAATGTAGGCCGACACGTCGTTGGCCTGGGTCTCGATGAGCGGCAGGGCCGTCAGCGAGCCGGAGCCGTTTTCTTCATTCAGTTTTGCCGCACGCTCCAACAAGCGGGAGTGCAGATAGAACACGTCGCCCGGATAGGCTTCGCGGCCCGGCGGACGGCGCAGCAGCAGCGACATCTGGCGATAGGCGACAGCCTGCTTGGAAAGGTCGTCATAAATGATGACGGCGTGCATGCCGTTGTCGCGGAACCATTCGCCCATAGCGCAGCCGGAGAAAGGCGCCAGGAACTGCAACGGAGCCGGCTCCGATGCGGTCGCCGAAACGACGATTGTGTAGTCGAGCGCGCCACGCTCCTCGAGCGTCTTGACGATCTGGGCGACGGTCGACCGCTTCTGGCCGATCGCGACATAGATGCAGTAGAGCTTGGCGCTCTCGTCCGTGCCGGCGTTGATAGCCTTCTGGTTCAGGATGGTGTCGATAGCCACGGCGGTCTTGCCGGTCTGGCGGTCACCAATGATCAGCTCGCGCTGGCCGCGGCCAACCGGGATCAGGGTGTCGATGGCTTTCAGACCGGTCTGCACCGGCTCATGCACGGATTTCCGCGGAATGATGCCTGGCGCCTTCACGTCTACCCGACGGCGCTCAGCCACGTTCGTGATCGGGCCCTTGCCATCAATCGGCTCGCCGAGCGGGTTGACGACGCGGCCCAGCAGACCCTTGCCAACCGGAACGTCCACGATTTCGCCGAGACGGCGGACTTCATCGCCTTCGGAGATGGAGCGGTCTTCGCCGAAGATCACGACGCCGACGTTGTCGCGCTCGAGGTTCAGAGCCATGCCCTTTACCCCGGCCTTGGGGAACTCGACCATTTCGCCCGCTTGGACGCTGTCTAGGCCGAAGACGCGCGCGATGCCGTCGCCGACGGACAGCACCTTACCGACGTCGGAAACGTCAGCTTCTTCGCCGAAATTGGCGATCTGCGACTTGAGAATGGCCGAGATTTCGGCGGCGCGGATATCCATGAATCTTACGCTCTCTTGAGGGCGAATTTGAGGGAGTCGAGCTTCGACTTGAGCGAAGCATCAAACAGACGGGAACCGACCTGCACCTTGATCCCACCGAGGATGGCGGGGTCGACGCGGGTCTCGATTTCAGGGTCCTTGCCGAGCGCCTGACGCAGCGCGGCGGCGACGCCTTTGGCTTGAGCGGGGCTCAGCGCCACGGCGGTGGTGACTTCGGCGGAGATGGCGCCGCGGGCCTTAGCCGACAGGGCTTCAAAGCTCGTGATGATCGAGGCGAGCAAAGAAGCCCGGCCGTTGGACGCCAACAGGCCCAAAAACTTGATGGTGGTCATGTTGAATTTCGCCTTCACGGCGATGGCCACCAAGCCCTTGCCCTTATCTTCGGCGCTGAACGCAGGCGAGCCCACCAGGACCCGCAGGTCGTGACTTTCGGCCAACGCCTTCTTCAGGGATTTCAGGTCAGCCTCGACGGCTGCAACCTGCTTCTGATCGCTCGCCAGATCGAACAGGGCTCGCGCGTACCGGCCGCCCACATTCGATACCTTTGAATCGTCCGCCACTTAAGTGTCCGCCTGGTGCGTCTAGGGAGCCGCCGCGGGATTCCGCTGCAGCCTTAAAGGCTTGATAGCGCTTGGAAAAAGCACAGCGAGCGCAAAGGTCTCAATGACCCCCTGCCCAAAGCCGCGCGCCTGATAGCACGCGACCTCCCGCGCCGCAACACAGGGGGCGCCCCCGGGGAGCTGACGTTTAGTCACACTCCTTGTTCCTCGATCGCCACAAAGATAGCTGGGAGGAACCTGCAAAAAAGAATGGGCGTCGATCCGGGGACCGACGCCCAGTTCAGAAGCTCGACAACGGAGCTGCTGGAAGACTGAAAAGTCTGGAGGTTACTGCTTGGCCATTTGCGGGCCGGCGGTGCGAGCCACCGCCACGCTGTTGCAGGCGCTCAGGCGGGTCTCGTCCATCGCCTTTTCGCCGGAGTACGAAACCAGCGTGCCGACCTTGGCCGCAACGACTTTACAAGTCGAAGTGGCGAAAGTCCCGGACGTCGGCGTGCGAGCGACACAGATGTCGCCTTCACAATTGAACACCGCATCACCCGCGATGAACTTCATCGCTTGCGGAACGGGTTGCGCCAACTTGGCGACGACTGAGTCGGCCGCGAAGGCGGGCGCGGTGGAAAGGGTAGCGAGAGCGACGCAGGCGGCCGCAAGGGTAAGGAGCTTCATGATGAGCCCTCCACAGTTCGGGGAGTGGCGGCGCCCCTGCTCAAGGCACCGGCCCGGATCGCGGAGGGGAATCGCTTTGGGTATCCCCACCCTAGGCGCACCACGAACTGAGCATCGCTAAGATAACAGTGTTAAGATCGCTGGCAACTGCTATTTTCGCACAGCGGCTATGCGCTGGCGTTGCAAATGCTTGTCAGACGCCAAGGGCTTTGTGCCGGCTAGGAACAAATTAATTTTCTCCTAGCCTCCGCCCAGCGGAATATCGGGACCCACAGGCGCTAGTGGTCGGCATCCATCGCGAGACGTTTAGTGTCCTTGGATCCCAGACAGGCCGCTGCCGCCCCTAGGCGCCGGCTGCTTTGATCGCTGCGTCGATCTCGTCCAGAGTGTGATAGCCCGGCTCCAGCGACTTCCCATTGATAACGAAGGTCGGCGTGGAATTGATGTGGTCGTCGCGGGTGTGGCGCGTGACGCGGTCATCGAGGGCCTTGATGGCCTTTTCGTCATTGATGCACTTGTTGAAGCCGTCTTCGGTCATGCCCACGGACTTGGCGACGTCGAGCAGGGTCTGGCGCGGCGCCTCGAAGGCCTGTTCCTGATTCTTGAAGATGGCGTCGTTGACGGCGAAGTACTTATCCTTGCCAGCGCAGCGGGCAACTAGGAAGCCGGAAGCGGCCACGGCGATCTCCGGCCCGCCACCCACGAGCATCTCGCGGAACACGTAGTGGACCTTGTTGCTGTCGATGTATTTCGCCCTAAACGCCGGATAGACCTCCTTCTGCCACTTGGCGCAGACCGGACAGCCCACCGAGGCGTATTCCACGACCGTGATCTTGGACTGAGCGCTCCCCATGTCCATGTCGTCCTGGGTGATGGCGGTCGCGGACTTCTGCGAACAGGCGGTCGTGCCTAGCATCGTGAGCGCCAAAAGCAGCGCAACCTTCATCCGCAGCATATGAATAGTCCCTCCAGGGCGCGTCGGCCCGATCGTCAGTTCGTGTGCTCGCAAGCTCGACGCGGAATGTGACGTAAGCTTGGCCTCGAAGGAAGCGCCGCGAGACACGTCTCCGCGGGCCTCTCAAAGCCTGTCGTTCATATCTCGTCAATCTTGTCGCGTGCTTGTCTGCCGTGGGCTATGGGTCGCGCCGGGTTGGGGCGACGAAAAACACCACAGGACGACGACATGGCGAACGCGCAGCCGCCGGCCGGCGGCCCTCGCGGACCCCGCCCGGGCCGCTCACCGCTTCAGGCGCTGATCTACTGGACGCTGGTGCTAGGCGTCTGGGCGCTGATCTTCGTGGTGGCTTTCTTTGCGGTCTTTTCGGTGGACCTGCCCGACACGTCCAAGCTCTATGACGTCAAACGCCAACCCTCGATCTCCTATCTCGATCGCTCAGGCGGCCTCGTCGCCGTGCGCGGCAGCCAATACGCTCCGCCCGTCGATCTCAACAAACTGCCGCCCTACGTACCCAAGGCCTTCGTCGCGATCGAGGACCGCTGGTTTTACTGGCACTTCGGGTTCAACCCCTGGGGCATCGTCCGCAGCCAGGCCTATGACTGGACACACAAGGGCGGCGGGCCTCTACGCGGCGGCTCGACAATCACTCAGCAACTCGCCCGCGCGCTATTTCTGACGCCAAACCAGACCTATCGGCGCAAGGCACAGGAGCTGATCCTTGCGATCTGGCTGGAGGCCAAGTTCTCCAAGAAGCAGATCCTCGAGCTTTACCTGAACCGCGAATATTTCGGCGAAGGCGCATACGGCATCGAGGCAGCATCGCAGCGCTATTTCAACAAGCCCGCCGCCCAGCTGACGCTCGGTGAAAGCGCCTTGCTTGCCGGGCTAATGAAGGGGCCATCGCGCTATTCGCCGGTGGCGGCGACCGACCGGGCAGCGCGCCGCGCTACGATCGTACTCGACGAGATGGTCCGTATCCACGCGATCACGCCGGAGCAACGCGACGAAGCCCTGAAGGCGCCGGTACGGGTCAATCCGGTGCTGGCAAATCAAAGGGCGCAGTATTTTACCGACTGGGTGGACGATCAGGTCCGACATCTGGTCGGCGAACCCACCGAGGATCTCGTGGTGGAGACGACGCTGGATCTGCCGCTGCAGGCCTCGGCCGAGCAGACATTGCAGACAGACGTTGCCGCCGCCAAGCCGCAAGGGGTGCAACAGGCCGCTTTGGTCTCCCTCGACGGAGAGGGTCGCGTCCGGGCTTACGTGGGCGGGGTCAACTACCTACAAAGCCAGTTCGACCGGGCGACCCAGGCCAGACGACAGGCGGGATCCTCCTTCAAGCCCTTCGTCTACCTGACCGCTATGGAGGCAGGGCAGACGCCGGATACGCCAGTCGTTGACGAGCCGATCACCATCGGAACTTGGACGCCGCGCAACTACACCGGCAAGTACCTCGGGCCGATCACGCTGGAGATCGGCCTAAAGGAGTCCATCAACACCGTTGCCGCCCGCCTGGCCAATGAGGTGGGAACGTCGAACGTCGCAGCGACCGCGCATCGTCTGGGGATCGTCTCGCCGATTCAGCTCGATCCCTCCATGGCGCTCGGCGCCGTCGAGGTGAGCCCGCTGGAGATGGCCCAGGCCTATGCGCCGTTCTCCAATGGAGGCGTCTTCGCCAAAGCCTACGCGATCGAGCGCATCCGCACCGCGAGCGGCCGGATGCTCTATGACCACAATGTGGGCAACGACCAGCGCCGCGCCGTGATCGGGCAGCCCGCTCTGTCCTACATGATCCGAATGATGCGCCAGGTGATCGCGTCGGGCACCGGCACGCGAGCGAACGTCAAGGGCTATGACCTCGCTGGCAAAACCGGCACGACCAGCGATTACCGCGACGCCTGGTTTATGGGCTACACGGGCGGCTTCGTCACTGCAGTCTGGGTCGGCCGCGACGACAACACGCCGATGAAGAAGGTCACTGGCGGCGGCATTCCGGCCGGTATCTGGCACGACTACATGACCCAGGCCCTTCCGCGTTTGAAGACCGAAATGATCCCCGGCGCCGACGCCCCGCCGCCGGAGGAGACGCCCGGCGACGCCATCAGTCAGATCATCAGTGGCGTGAACGACCTGCTGCACGGCGACCACGAAGCCGATGTACCTGCGTCGGCGTCGCGGCCATCAATCCAACCTCGGCCTTCACAGGAAGAAGCGCCGCACTGAGGCCTTCCAATCGAGGTGTCAGCGAAAATCAAGTTGGGCGCTCGTGTTGGCGATCGGGCTCTGAACCGTTGGAGCGCGCCGCCCGGCGCCCCATTCGTCGCGTGACGCGCCGATCCGCCGCTCAGTGAGAAGGTGGAGGAATTAAGTCAGCGGCCAAATGCGTGCAGCCTCGCACCTTCGGCGCGGAGCCAGGCGCGGTGAGGTTTCGGCTCGCCAACGAGGGCCTTTACGTGGGCCCAGAACCTCGGGCCGTGGTTTAGCTCCAGCAGGTGAGCGCATTCGTGGGCGGCGACGTAGTCGGCCACCTCGAATGGCGCGAGCGCCAGACGCCAGCTGTAGCGGATGGAGGCCTGACCGCCACGCACACCCGGGCGGCAGGATCCCCAACGCCCCTTGGCGTCGGCGACCGTCACCTTCGGAGCTGCAGCGCCCAGCATCGCGGCATAGACCTCGGTTCGCTCGGAGAGCACTGCCATCGCCCGCTTCTTCAGCATCAGGATCACGGCGCGAGCGTAGCCTTCTTCCTCTCCCATCGCGCTGATCCGCGCCGGCTCGCCGGCCACGGCGGGAAGCCACGTGGCGCGACCGACGCCAGCCTCTAGGCGCACCGGCTCGCCGAACACCTGAAGCACCAGGCCCGGATATAGGGGGGTCGCTTCCGGCAGCTCTGCCATCCGCTCGGCGATCCAGCCGGCCCGCTCGCGGGCGAAAGCGGCGGCTTCGGGAAGTCGGCGCGGCGACGGCGCGGTAGCAACGATCTCTCGGCGGGTTCGGTCGAGGCGAAGGGAAACGCGGTGCGCACGCCGGTTCACCCGCAGCGTCACGGCTGCCCCGGCCACTTCCAGCCGGTCGCCGTCAGAAAGAGCTCGACCGAACAGACTCATCAAAGCCGAATCTAGGCGGCTTTGGTTCTTTTGGGGAGGGCGACGTTGGCCGGCTCGCGGGAGAACGCCAGTTCAGCCTCCCAGATTACCTCGCGCACGCGCGGATAAATCTCGTCACGGAAGCGGGCGCCGTTGAAGACCCCGTAGTGGCCAACCTTGGGCTGGACATAGTCCTGCTTCAGCTTCGACGGCAGGCCCGAGCAAAGGTCGTGTGCCGCCTGGGTCTGGCCGATCCCGGAAATGTCGTCGTTCTCGCCCTCAACAGTGAGCAAACGAATGTCCTTTATCAGATCCGGCCTCACGAGACGGCCCCGGTGCTCAAGCTCGCCCTTGGGCAGCAAGTAGCGTTGGAAGACCACGTCGACCGTTTGGAGATAAAACTCCTCGGTAAGGTCGAGCACTGACAGATACTCGTCGTAGAACTCCACGTGCCTATCGGCGCCGTCACCGTCGCCGTCCATCAGCTGGCGAAGGTAGCGGTGGTGCGCCTCCTGATGCTTTTCGGCGTTCATCGACATGAAGCTGGCGAGCTGGACGAAGCCGGGATAGACGCGCCGGCCCATGCCCGGGTAGGGCGGCGGGACCGTGTCGATCATGTGGTGTTGGAACCACGTGAAGGGCCTCTCCTCGGCCAGTTTGTTTGTGACCGTGGGCGACAGGCGCGCGTCTATCGGCGAGCCCATGAAGGTCATCGATCCAGGCCGGCATTCATCACCGTCCTCGGCCATCAGCGCCGCAGCGGCCAGGACGGGCGGGCCGGGCTGGCAGACAGCCACAACGTGAGGCCGCGGGCCCAGCACCTGCAGCATGGTGCGGATGTGGTCGATATAGTCGTGGAAATCAAAACGGCCTTCCATCATCGGCACGTCGCGGGCGTTGGTCCATTCGGTAATGTAGACTTCTTGGTCCTGCAGGAAGGCCTCGACGGTGCCGCGCAGCAGGGTGGCGTAATGGCCTGAGAGCGGGGCAGCGATCAGCACCGCGGGCTCGCGGGTGCGGCGACCAGCGCGGCGCATGTCAGCCACGTCGCGGGCAAAGTGGGTCAGCTTGCACCAAGGGCTCGACCAGACTTCCTCGATGCGGACGCGCACGGACTGTCCGTCGATCTCGACGGTATCGATGCCCCACGCCGGCTTGCCATAGCGGCGCGTGAGGTTCGCGAACAGGTCGGCGTTGGCGTAGAGCCGCCGGCCGAGGTCACTGTCCTTGGCGGGATTGAGCGGTGAGGACCAGAAGTCCCTCGTCAACCGCGCGGCGGCGCGCAGCGGCGATGCAGCATAGAAACCGGCTTCGTAGAGGGAGTACAGCATGCCCCGTCCTTTGTGCACCGCAACATAACACCCGAACGGTTAATCGGGTCCATACCTTAGCTTGGGAAAAATCAGCAGGACTGGGCGTGGGGGCCTTGTTTCATGGCTTTTTCGATCTGATCGGCAATCAGCTGCGGTGTCTCTCCGTAAGGAATGACGCACACGAAATTGCCGCTGGGGCTCATGAGATATGTGATGGTCGAGTGGTTCACCTGGTAATTCGGCCCATCGCCGGCCTTCTGATAGAAAACTTTGTAGGCATGAGCGGCCTCGGCCACCTGCTGAGAGGAACCGGTGAGTCCGATCGTGCGGCGCGCGAAAGCTGTGTTGGAAAGATAGTTCGCCATCACCTTGGGGGTGTCGCGTTCAGGATCGACCGAAATGAACACGGTCTGGAAGTCGTCTGCCTTAGGGCCCAGCAGCTTTTCCGTCTGACCCAACGCCAAGAGGGTCGTCGGGCAGGCTTCGGGGCAGAAGGTGAAGCCGAAGAAGACAGCGCTCCACTTGTGCTTCAACACTGAATCATCGACCGCGGCGCCCCTCTGATTGACCAGATGGAACGGCCCGCCGATCGCCGCGGTCTGCGATCGGCCGCCGAGAACGCCCTTTTCCACCGCCAGGCCTGTGACGGCGGCGAAGGCCAAAGCCAAGATAGCGAGGATGGCCCAGATGCTCCGGCTCATGATGCTTCCTATAGCGACTTCCGCTTTGGGGCTCGTCAGGGCGCTCTAGCCGAGCGATCTTGGTGCGCCATGGCCAAACCCAGGACGCTCCCCGCCCAGGCGACCCGACCCGGCCTCGATAGGACCGGGGCCGCCGGCATGCAAGCCGAGCCCTGGCGAACAAGCGGTGTCTCAAGGGAGGAAATGAGCACCGGCGATGACTGGTCTGAAGGCGCGGTCCACCGGGGACGCCTAAGGGTCCGGACCCTCGTCACCCTGCGCTGGCTGGTCGTGGCCGGCGAAACACTGCTGCTACTCCTCGTCATGGGTATGGGATTTTCCCTGCCCTATGCAGTCTGTTTCACGGTGGTGGGGGCGAGCGCCTGGGTAAACCTACTCACGGGTGTCGCTTGGCCCGGACAGAGGGTGTTTCGAGATCGCGAAGCGGCGGTACAGCTCGGGATCGATATCCTGCAGATCAGCGTCCTGGTGTCTCTGACTGGCGGGACCTCGAACCCTTTTGTGCTGATGCTGATCGCTCCCGTAACTCTAGCAGCCGCAACCCTGCCGATACGGCCGGTGCTGATCCTGGGGGTCGCAGCAGCGGTACTCTCGGCGACACTAGCCTTCCTGTCGCTTCCATTGCCGCAAGCCCCGGGCGTCGCGGTGGCGATCCCGCTTAGTTTCCGGCTCGGCGCCGCGCTTGCCAATATTTGCGGTATCGCGCTTACGGCCGGCTACGTTCGCCAGGCGGCCGTAGAGTCGGCGCGTATGGCGCTCGCCCTGGACGTCACTCAGGCGGTGTTGGCCCGCGAGCAGCGGCTCTCGGCGCTCGGCGCGCTCGCTGCCGCGGCCGCCCACGAGCTAGGCACGCCGCTTGCGACGATCTCCATTGTCGCCAAGGAACTAGAACGCGAGGCGCCAACGAAAGCCGTCAGGGACGACGCCGAATTGCTGATCTCGCAGGCCGAGCGCTGTCGCGAGATTCTGCGCCGCCTCACCGAAACTCCGGCTGCCGCCTCCGACGAGGTGCATGAACGCCTCTCGCTTCGCCGACTCGTCCAAGAAGTGATCGAGCCACATGCCGGTGTAAAAGGTGTTCGAGTCGAAGCGATCGTCACTGGCGCCAAGGGCATGAAGACGCCCGATGTCCGCCGGACGCCCGAGATCACTCACGCCTTCACCTCGTTTGTGGAGAACGCCGTCGACTTTGCAGATTCCGAGATTCTGGTCTCCGCCCGTTTCGACGCCCAGACAATCTCCATGGAGGTGCGCGACGACGGTCCGGGCTTCGCGCCGGACGTTCTAGCCAAACTCGGCGAGCCCTATGTGACCACCCGCCCCGGCGCCGAGGGATCGCGCACCGGGCACATCGGCATGGGGCTTGGCTTTTTCATCGCCAAAACACTTTTGGAACGAACTGGGGCCGTTGTGACCTTTCAGAACACTAGACCGCACGGCGCCGTCGTATCTGCAACCTGGCCGCGCTCAGAGATCGAAGTTGGCGCGCTCTAAGTTGGACTTTGCGAGTTCCGACTTGCTGAACCCTCGTAACCTGCGACAGGATGCCGCAGACGTCAGAGCTTAGGTAACCCGATGCAAGGGATCGCCGCATGACCGACCTGTCCGCCGAGATCGCCGGCTTGCGTGACAAGACGTTGCTGGTGCTGGACGACGACGCCCCGCTGCGAACGCGGCTTGGCCGCGCGCTAGAGCAGAGAGGCTTTGAGCCTATCCTTGTGGGCTCGGTCGCCGAGGCCTTGGCTGCAGTGAGGACGCAACCGCCCGCCTTCGCCGTGCTGGACATGCGCTTAGAGGACGGCACTGGGTTGAAGGTGGTCGAGGCGGTTCGCGACGCCCGGCCCGACGCAAAGATCATCATGCTGACGGGCTACGGCAACATCGCTACGGCCGTGCAGGCGGTGAAGGCCGGCGCTGTGGACTATCTGTCTAAACCCGCCGACGCCGACGACGTGGTACGCGCCCTTTTGGCCCGCGGCGGCGACTCTCCAGCCCCGCCAGAGAATCCTATGAGCGCGGACCGGGTGCGCTGGGAGCACATCCAGCGCATCTATGAGCTCTGCAACCACAACGTCTCGGAGACGGCTCGGCGGCTCAACATGCACCGACGTACCCTGCAACGGATCCTTGCCAAGCGCGCTCCGCGCTAGGCTTCCCGAGCAGCACGGTGGCGACCTGGGACGATATCCGCGCAGTCACTCTGACGCTTCTTGGCGCTTGGGAGAACGACATGCCGGGCTGGAACGCCTTCCAGATCGGACGCAAAGGCTTCGTCCACGCCTCAGGCGCTCGGATCATCATGAAGCTCGATCGGAACCACCAAGAGCTCCTGTTTGAGGCGCGCCCCGACGTCTTCACGCCTTACACCGCCGGGGCCTTGCGATGGAGCTGGGTGGAGATCGAGGCCCTGGACGCCGAAGAAATCGCCGACTTGGTCCGCGAGGCCTGGCGCCAGGTCGTCCCGAAAAAGGCCAGCCGGGCTTACTTCGGACCCTAAGCCGCACGCGAGGTTGGGAGATCGGCGATGTTCACCGATTGAAGGATGATTGCATCGAGCCGATCACGGACTTCACGGCCCTGGGCGCTAAGCTGAATCACATGGCTACGGCCGTCGTCGGGATTGAGAAAAGCCTCCAGCAAGCCGAGAGCCGGAGCTTGCGACCATGCAGAGCCATTTGGCCCCAGGGCGCGCAGGCTGCGCGATGCGGTAGACTGGGTGAGGCCCGACACTCGGGCCATGTCCTGTACCGTCAGCCCTTCGTTCTCAGCGGCGTAGAGGAATGCGATCACCTCGTTAACGCTGATTCCGGGATGGAGGGCTTTCAACAGGTGCAGGGCCTGCAGGACAACATTGCGTTTGCGCATGGCGGTCAAACCTCTCGATAACCTGCGATCGGAACCTTTGGCGCGCCAAGGGTCCGGACCCGGTGTTCCCGCCGCTCGCGCATAGCCCGCGTGGCGTCGGGATAGATATCGCGGATCAGCTTCAAAAGGCCCTCAAGCCGCTTTTGGTGGTCCGCTGCCGCAATGAAATCATCCACCGTGAGTTCGATGGAGATCTGCCCGCACAGCTTCATGGCCGCCCTCCGCTCTGGTTCCCCCTGAGCATCCGAGCGCCGGCATGGTCGATCACGCCGTATTCGATGAAGCTTGCAAAGCGCGAGGCCAGTTGCAGTCACTGCTGCAAGCGGACGGTTTCCCACGACGAGCGGCGTCGCCTCTGGGCGGTCCTTGCCCTAGGCTGGAGGTCATCGCAGCGGCGCGGAGGGCGTCCCTTGGACAGCGTTCTCGCACAGCCAGAGGCCGCCCGCCGCAGGCCAGAAAGCGGCCGCTGTTGGACCGCTACCTGGCGGCCAACCTGATCTTGTGGCTGTTCACCTACCTGCTGATCTCCGTGCGTTCGCTTGCCATGGGCACACACCTGCCGCGGCTGATAGACATGGGCATCCGCCGGGCCTTTGTGTGTGCTGTCGCCTTCGGGGTCTGCATCCTGATCCAGCGAGTGCTTTTGCGAACCCGCCGTTGGCCACGAAATCGGCGGCTCATCCTGGCGGCCGTCCTCTCGGTGGCCGGCGGCGTTTTCTATACGCTCTTCAACCAGGCGGTCTTCTACCTCGTGTTCCCCCTCCCGATGGAGCACGGCTCGTATCAGGACTACGTCTGGGCGCTGAGCCTGAACTTCTCAGTGTTGATATGGTCGTTCATCGCCTGGTGCCCCGTGGTCTTCGCCCTCAGCTACGACGAAGAGGCGCGCGAGCAGAACCTTCGGCTGGTGGAAGCCCAGGCCCTGGCAGCGGAAAGCCAGAACCAAATGCTGCGCTATCAATCCACACTTCCTGTTCAACACCCTCAACGCTTTGTCGTCCCTGATCCTCCAAAAGGACTTCGACCGCGCTCACCGTGGAGATCATCGCCGAGGCGCGCGGAAGTCAGCTGGCGGTAGCCGTGCAGGACGACGCGGTACCCGACATCGCCAACGCCCCCATGACCCTGGGCGTGGGCCTGGAAAACGTACGCCGCCGTCTCGCGGTCCTCTATGGCGCGGCTGGCGTGTTGACCTTTGGACCACGTCCGGGCGGCGGATTCGTCGCGACCATCGAACTTCCCCTCGAGCGCCGCTGATGGCGAGCTTGCGGGTACTGATTGTCGACGATGAGCCGCTCGCCAGGCGCCGGCTGGAAATTCTGTTGCGTGAGCAGGAGGCAGTGGAACTTGTGGGCGCGGCGTCCGACGGGGTCGCGGCCCACCGGATGATTGGCGAACTCTCGCCATACGTCGTCTTGCTCGACATCAAGATGCCGGGCCTGAGCGGGCTTGAGGTGCTAGACGCGCTTGGGCCGGATGCGCCGATCGTGATTTTCGTTACGGCTTTCGACCGGTTCACACTCAACGCCTTTGAACGAGCCGCCTTCGACTACCTTCTAAAGCCGGTGGAGCCTGGGCGACTGACGGCCTGTCTCGCCAGGGCGCGCGAAACGCTGGCCGAACGCGCCGCCGCCGACCGCGTTCTTGAGCTAGAGGAGATTCTGGACAACTTGCGCAGCGGGCCGACACCGCAGCCAGTGGCGAGCGCCTTCGATCGGGAAATCTGGATTCAGGAGCGCGGAGGACGCTCCAGCTTGCCGGTGGCCGGCCATCGACTGGGTGGCGGCCGAGCGCGACTATGTCCGCATTCACGCTGGAACGCGTAGCTTTCTAATCCGCCAGTCGATCGGCTCGCTAGCCGCACGGCTGGACCCTACGATGTTCATTCGCGTGCATCGCTCGAGTCTTGTCCGGGCGGACCGCATCGTGCGCATCCGTCATTCCGCCGGCCGCGGCGCCGTCAGCCTTTCCACGGGAGCCGAGATCGCAGCCTCCCGTCGTCACATGGGTGCATTGAAGGCGCTGACAAAAACCAGCTGGACTATTCCAACGTCAACGCCTGAATACCCGCCGCCCTGAGCGCCGCCAATCGACCGAACGCCAAGGTCAAAGCCTTGCGCCTTGCGCCCACAAGTGGAGACACACCGGCCTCCCGCAACACCGCCCCGCCGAAGCCATCGGCGACGATCAGCCCAGGTTCCTGCGGCAGGATTTCCCTCGGGAACTCCGGGGCCACCGCGAAGGCGAAAGCGTCACAATAGGGCTGGTACTCATGCCACTTCTGGTCAGTGCGGAAGTCCTCAAGGCTCGACTTCACCTCGACTATGAAGATGTCGCCCTTGCGCCCCAGCGCCATCAGGTCCGCCCTTCGTCCGTTGGGCAGCGTCACCTCGGCCAGCGGCGCGTAGCCGAGCGCGGTCAGCAGGCGCGCCGCTCCACGGGTGACGGCTGCAGTCGTTTCGGGCCGGCAGGCAGAGGGGCTGGGGTTGGCGTCCACCTCGGCAGAGTGTTCCGGCTTCGTTCCTGATGCAAGATTGTTTTGCTGTCCTCCGCCCGAAGCTTCGCCGGAGAACTCGCCCATGAACCCTACGGACAGATGGTCCGGCACAGCCTCGAGCGCCTCACGATAGCTTGCTGCGGCCGACAAATGGTTCTCGGCGCGGCAGGTCTCAGCCGCGCAGGGGCAGCGGAAATTCCAGGCGGCCGATGTCGTAGCCGAGCTGTTTGATGCGGGCCACGGCCTGCGTCTTGATGGTCGCCGGCAGGGTTGGCTTCTGCGACATCAGCCACAGGTATTTGCCGTCGTGGGTGGCCAGGATCAGCCAGCCCTCATCGGAGCGTTGATCGAGCACCCAATATTCCTGGCTCAACAGGCCGCCAAAAAAGCTCATCTTGAATTTGGCGTTGGAGATAGGGTCTGCGATCCGCGCCTTGGCCTTCCATTCGGCCAGCGGGCCGTCCGGTGTCCCCTTGTGGCAGGACTGAACCACCGAGAAGCCCTCGCCCGTTCGCGTCCAGTCCGATGCCCCGGCCTGGCAGCCACGCTGGATCGAATTGGGCAGGCGGGCGACCTCGTACCAGCGGCCCATCATGTGGG
>JAYUBY010000300.1:0-2168 GCA_043740635.1 Alphaproteobacteria bacterium | reverse complement strand
AACCTGGTCGGGAGCGAGAGCCTGCCTTCCCTCCTCGCTCAATTCCGGTTCGTCGAGATCGCGAAGCTCGAGCCCGGCCATCCTGGCAGCAGCGACATAGTCCCGAAGCGGGCGGTGGAAGCTGATGAACGGCTTGACCTCTCCCCAAGCGACGTAGCCCGCGCGGCGGACGAAGTAGTCGTCATCGGTCCAGAAGAGACGGTCCTCCCGGCGTGGCGAATCCGGTGCCGCAAGGTACCACGCAAAGTCCAGCGATTGGTGCGTGAAGGCCGCGACGAGCCTCCCTCCGGGACGCAGGACGCGCCCGACCTCCTGCAGCGCCGCCTCGTGGTCCACCACGTCGATGAGGACGTAGTTGGCGACGGCGATGTCAAAGCTCGCCTCCCCAAGGAAGGGCATCGATGAGATCGATCCCTTGACGTAGGCGATCGCCAGCCTCTCCCTCTCCTGGTATCCGAGAGCGATCTCGTAAAAGCGTTGAGCGTTTTCGACGCCGGTCACGATCGCTCCGCTCCGCGCGAGCATCCGGCTGAGGTAGCCCTGTCCGGACCCCAGGTCGAGGACGCGCCGGCCGGCCACCTCACCGATCATTTCCAGGAGGACCGGATCGCTTCCGTAGCGGCGGTTCAGGTCACCGCGCTCGTCGTAATTGGCATCCCAGAAGTCGGCGTTGGCGCTCCAGGTTGCGTCCACCGCCGCGTCGTCCACTTCCGAGAGCGCCAGGCGCCGAAAGCGTTGCAGCGGGTAGCGGACGATATGTGACTCGGCAGACAGTGCCCGGCGCTCCTCACCCAACTGCCAGGGATGACGGCCGTCGTACTCTGCGCGGTCGAGCGAGTCATGAGCCGCGCCGCAATCAGGACAGGCCAGCAGGAAGCTGTGGCCCCACGCCCAGAAGGGCTCGTTGCGCCGTGCCACGGCGCCCGCGGTCCCACAGAGAATGCGTTCAGAGACGGGGCAGTGAAAACGCCGCATGTAATGATCGGGCGCCCCGCAGTCGTCACAGGTGAGGCGCCAATGCCACGGGCAGCGCGGCGCGTGGGAGCCGAGGTCGAACTCAGCCTCGCGTGAGGTGTACAACGGCTCAGCCGTCGTGATGAGATCGCAATACCGGCAGTGCATGCCGGCGGGATGCTACAGGTTGGCGGAGATCCTCGCCTTGAGGGCGTCCTTCATGTTCGGCCGGTAGCCGACCTGCCTCTCGACCGCCTGGCCGTTCTTGAACAGGATCACCGTCGGAATGCTCATGACGCCGAGGCTCTGGGGCGTCAGTGGGTTGGCGTCGATGTCCATCTTGACTACGGTCGCCTGATCACCAAACTCGGTGGCCAAAGCGTCGACGATGGGCGCGATCATGCGGCAGGGAGAGCACCAGGCAGCCCAGAAGTCGACGAGAACCGGCTTATCGGACTCCAGGACTCGCTGCTTGAACTCGGCGTCGGTTACTGCTGTGACCTCTGACATCGGATCTACTCCCCTAGTCGCCACGCGCCGCGGCGGGTTTGCCGGAACCACTTTTCGATTCGTTCTTGGACTCGGTCTTGGACTCGGTCTTGGATTCGGTCTTGGACGCGCTGTTGGATTCGCTCTTGGATTCGTTCTTGGAGTCACCCTTCGATCCGCTTTTGGAGTCGCTCCCAGAGTCGCTTTTGGACTCGCCGCCACCGGAGGAGGGCTTGGACTCAGACCCCGCGGGCTTGGCCTCTCCGGCACCTCTCGTCGACTCGCCCCCGGTGCTGTCGCCGGAGCCGGAAGCGGTCTCCGCGGATGTCTTCGCAGTGCCCTTGTAGTCCGTCGTGTAGAAACCGCTGCCCTTGAAGCTGATCCCAACCGGGTAGAGCAGCTTGCGCAGAGCCCCGCTGCACTTGGCGCAGACCTTCAGCGGGTCGTCCTTCATCGATTGGAGAATTTCGAACTCGTTTCCGCACGCGTCGCAGTGGTATCCGTAGATGGGCATCGGTCTTCGTTTTGAACTCTATAGGGTCGGGTCAGCCAGGTTCTGAAAGACCATTCCGGTTGGCGGCTTGGGCGCGAAATATGTGCTCTTTTGAGGAAGCGTCCGACCCTCCTGCGCAAGCTTCAGCACCGCCGCAAGATCGGGTCTGTCGAGGAAGAACGCGGCCTGCCCCCGGCCCTCGTCAACCCAGCGGACGGCCTCTTCAGCGTCG
>JAYUBY010000299.1:0-2474 GCA_043740635.1 Alphaproteobacteria bacterium | reverse complement strand
CGGTTAAACCAGGTCCTGAGCGAGACCTCATTCCTCTATGGCGGCAATGGCGCCTTCGTTGAGGATCTCTATGCCCGCTGGGCGGCGGACCCCAATTCGGTCGAGCCGTCCTGGCGCGCCTTCTTCACCTCGCTGCACGATCAGACCGACGAGGTGAAGCGCGCGGTCGAGGCCCCCGCCTGGACCCCGCGGCAAACCCGCGAATCCCGCCCCGAATGGGTGTCGGCGATTGATGGCCTGTGGCCGGCGGTCGAGGCCAAGATCGCCAACCGCATCACCGAGCGCCAGCCCGGGATCAGCGCCGACGCCGTGCGGGCGGCGACGCTGGATTCCCTGCGCGCCATCATGATGATCCGCGCCTATCGCATGCGCGGCCACCTGGCGGCCAATCTCGATCCCCTCGGCCTGGTCGAGCGCGAGGACGCCAGCGAACTCGACCCGGCCTCCTACGGTTTCGCCGAGAGCGATTACGACCGGCCAATCTTCCTCGACTATGTGCTGGGTCTCGAGACCTCGACCATCCGCGAGATCCACACCATCCTGCAGCGGACCTACTGCGGCAATGTCGGCGTGCAGTACATGCACATCTCCAATCCCGACGAAAAGGCCTGGCTGCAGCAACGGATCGAGGGGCGCGACAAGGAGATCGTCTTCACCCGCGAGGGCAAGATCGCCATCTTCAAGAAGCTGATCGAGAGCGAAAGCTTCGAGCGCTTTCTTGGCAAGCGCTTCCCTGGCACCAAGCGGTTCGGCCTCGATGGCGGCGAAGCCCTGGTGCCGGCCATGGAGCAGATCATCAAGCGCGGCGGCGCGCTGGGCGTGCAGGACATCGTCATCGGCATGCCGCACCGCGGCCGGCTGAACGTGCTCGCCGCGGTGATGGGCAAGCCCTATCACGTCATCTTCCACGAGTTTCAGGGCGGCTCGTCCCTGCCGTCCGATATCGAGGGCTCCGGCGACGTCAAATACCATCTGGGCGCCTCGTCCGACCGCGCCTTCGACAACAACAACGTCCACCTGTCACTGACCGCCAACCCCTCGCACCTGGAGATCGTCAATCCGGTGGTGATCGGAAAGGCGCGCGCCAAGCAGGCCTTCCTACTGCGCGACGAGCCGACCGCCGGGCGCGGCCACGTGCTGCCGCTCTTGATGCACGGCGATGCGGCCTTCGCCGGCCAGGGCGTCATCGCCGAGTGCTTCGCGCTGATGGGTCTGAAGGGCTACCGCGCCGGCGGCACCTTGCACTTCATCGTCAACAACCAGATCGGCTTCACCACCAGCCCGCGCTATTCGCGTTCCAGTCCGTATCCGTCGGATTCGGCCCTGATGGTCGAGGCGCCGATCTTCCATGCCAATGGCGACGACCCGGAAGCCGTGGTCTATGCCGCCAAGGTGGCCATCGAATATCGCCAGCAGTTCAGCAAGGACGTGGTCATCGACATGTTCTGTTATCGCCGCTTCGGTCACAACGAAGGCGATGATCCGACGATGACCCAGCCCTTGATGTACGCCAAGATCAAGGACCATCCGTCCACGCGCGAACTCTATGGCGCCAGGCTGGTCGCCGAGGGCGTGGTCTCCCAGGCCGAGATCGATACCTGGGTCGCCGAGGCCTCGGCCTTTCTCGATCGTGAGTTCGAAGCCGGCAAGACCTACGCCGCCGACAAGGCCGATTGGCTCGACGGTAAGTGGTCACACATGGCGACCGCCAACGGCGACGACCGTCGCGGCCAGACCGCCGTGCCGCTGCTGCGCCTGCGCGATATCGGGCTTAAGCTCACCGCCTTGCCGTCGCGGATGAATGTACACAAGACGGTGCAGCGGGTGATCGAACACCGCCGCGAGGCGATCGAGGCCGGCAAGGGTCTCGACTGGGCGACGGCCGAATCCCTGGCCTTTGGCAGCCTGCTCGACGAGGCCTATCCGGTGCGTCTGTCCGGCCAGGACAGCGTGCGCGGCACCTTCGTGCAGCGGCACAGCGATATCATCGATCAGACCACGGAAGAACACTATACGCCGCTGAACAACATCCGCGCTGGCCAGGCGCCCTTCGAGGGCATCGATTCGGCGCTGTCGGAAGAAGCGGTGCTGGGGTTCGAATACGGCTACTCTCTGGCCGACCCCAACACGCTCACGATCTGGGAGGCTCAGTTTGGCGACTTCGCCAACGGCGCCCAGGTGGTCATCGACCAGTTCATCTCGTCCGGCGAACGCAAGTGGCTGCGCATGTCGGGGCTGGTGATGCTGTTGCCGCACGGCTACGAAGGTCAGGGACCGGAGCACTCGTCGGCCCGACTGGAGCGCTATCTGCAGCTCTGCGCCGAGGACAATCTGCAGGTGCTCAACTGCTCGACCCCGGCCAACTATTTCCATGCGCTGCGCCGGCAGATGCACCGGGAATTCCGCAAGCCCCTGGTGGTGATGACGCCCAAGTCGCTGCTGCGGCACAAGAAGGCGATCTCCAGCCTGGCCGA
>JAYUBY010000298.1:0-4686 GCA_043740635.1 Alphaproteobacteria bacterium | reverse complement strand
CCAGGGTATTGCCCTCGAAGTGGCCGATCGAGTCGCCCATGAACGGCCGGATGGCCTCCGGCAGGTGGCCGCCTTTCAGGCGGACGATGCGCGTGTCGTGGATCAGCTCGACCTGGATCGCCACCGCGCCCGGGGTTTGGATTATGTAATAGTCGTTATTGTAGTAGCCGTTGGACACCATTGGCGGGGTGGAGTTGCGGCCGAAGCCCATGATGCAGCGTTCGCCGAGCGCGCGGTTCTCATAGCTATCGTAGACGTCGCGATAGCGGCCGAACGCCGGCGCCGCGCCAGGCTTACGCGCCGGCGGCAGACCGTTGGCGGTGGTGACAATGGAGGAGCGGTACTCGCCATTCACCTCCATCATGTGCGCGCCGGGATCGATCCAGAAGGTGTTGTAGCCCCCCACGTCGCCCCCGGCGGCGGCAAAGTCAGGCCGGATCGCCACCAGCTTAGCCTCAGGTGAATCTTTATCAGTGACGGCGCCCGGCCCCTTGACCGTATCGGTCGGCCGATCCGCCGCAGCCAGTGCCTCGGCGAAGGCTTTTTCTAGTCCCTTTGCCTCCGCCGCCGACAGGACCAGCTTGTCCGTAAGCTTCGGGTTGCGGGTCAGCGGCGTCATGGTCGCGTTCGACCAGTAGCCGGAAATGTCTGGCTGGCCGAAGGCCGTCCTAGGAACCGTCCAGCCCGGCGGCGCAACGGTCGGGTCGGCAGGCGCCTTGGCGGCCGGAGCCGCAGGCGCGGGCAGAGCCAGTGCTAGGGCGGCAGTGGAAAGCGCGGTTCCCAGCGCAAGAGCGAGGATGCGTCGCATGGCGTCAGACTCCCGATGGATTCTTCGTTTTGATCCTTAGTGGATCATAACATCGACTCCGCCGGACTTACAGGCAAGCGTTGAACTCGCAGCACCATGCACGCCACCCTCAGACTAAGCTCGCATGAACCCCATGTTGGTGGTTGGGAAGGCCGCAAGCCTGGGGAAGATCGTCGCCTGTTGCGCCGGCGTGACGCCCAGCCAAGCGGCCATGGTGGCGATATAGGTCTCCACCGAAGTGGTCGGGATGTAGGCGTTGCCATTGGCGTCGGGATTGGTGAACGCTGGCTTGGAGCCGCTGGCCGCCGCGTCGATGCCAACTGTCGGATAGACGCCATAAATGTCGCCTCCACGGACCGCCGCGCCCGCCACCAGATGGTGTCCGCCCCAGGCGTGGTCGGTGCCGTCACCATTGGTCGTGAAGGTGCGGTTGAAGTCCGACGCGGTGAAGGCAGTTATCTGATCGGACATGCCGACAGCGGCTATGGCGCTGTCGAAGTAGCTGAGCGCGTGGTCGATCTGCGCCATCAGCAGGCCTTGGCGGGGATTTTCGTTGTCGTGGGTGTCGAAGCCGCCCAGCTGAATGAAGAAGACCTGCCGCTGCACGCCCAGAGCCGCGTGGGCGACCGCAGTCTCGACCACCGCCTGCAATTGGCCCGCGAGCGGGTTATCCAAGACCTTGCCGCCAATGGGGTCAGTGAAGGGAGGTGGCGCGGCCACTTGGGTATAGGCGCCGGCGCTACTGATCCCGTTGTCGTAGACGCCCGACAGGCTCATCGAACGCGAGACGGCCGCAGCATAGTCGGTGACGAAGTCGCTCGCCGCGCCGCCCAGCGACGTCTCAATCAGTGACGCGCGAAACTCGGCGAGGAAGCCATTCGAGCTGTTGTATCGGCCGGTTGTCGCCGCCAACGTAATGGTCTCAGCCGTGGCCTTGCTGTTTGCGTAGTTGACCCGGAACGATCGGGACTGCAGGCCGGAGAGGAAGGCCGTGTTGCCGGCCGTGGTGATCGCCGAGAAATCCGGTTCGCCGCTCGACAGCGCCTGGAAAGTGTCGGCTATCAGCCCGCCCCAGCCTGTCGCCGAGCCGTCGACCTGGCCCGACTGCCATGCCGACTGCTGGTCGGCGTGCGAGAAAAGTCGCTGGGGTATCAGCGTGGTCGGCCCGGGTTTGACGTAGTCCGCTTTGGTGAGCGGCGCGAGCAGGGTTCCGACGTTGGCGAGCGCGGCGATGCGGCCGGCGGCGAACAGACCCTGCACGCCCGTCAACATCGGATGCAGCGCAAAGGTCCGCTGGGTCGGCGTCGTTGTCGTCGCATTGGCCGGCGGCACGAGTTGTGGTGTCGCCGGCTTGATCGGCAGCACCCCGCCCCAATGTTCGGGCATGTTCGTCGCGGTGATGGTGCGTTTGGTCACCGGCGACACTCCGCCGATCGCGACGGGCGCAGTTCCCGGCGGCATCAGATTGATCGGATCGGAGCCGGACTGCCGCCCGGCCGTATACCGGGCGAAGCTGTCCGTATCGGTGGCGAGGAGCAGGTTGTGGGAGTCGTTTCCTCCCTGCAGGAAGACGCAGACCAGCGCACGATAGGGGGCTGATGCGCCGACCGATTCCGCTGCGGCGCGGCCCACAGCGGCGAGGTTAAGCGCCAGGGGCGCGCCGGCGCCGAAGGCGGCGATTCCGCCCAGGAGCTGGCGACGGGAGGGTGTGCGGATGGTCATGCGAGCTCCTACCGCTGCACCAGATATTCGGGCGACGTCATGACGATCAGCAGGGCGTTGCGGACTTTATCCAACCGCACCTGGCCGATCTGCGTTGCGGTCGGGGTCCTTGAGGTCGAGGACGTGCCCGCCAGAACCCTTGTCAGCCGCGCGGACATCGTCGAGCTCATGGAGCCTCCAAAATAGAGGAAATTCAGCCGGTCGATCAGCGCCTGATCCTGGTCCGCCGCGCCCGCCGTCGTAGGCGTCAGGACGGCGATCTCGTTGGCGTAGGTGACTTGGGCGCCGCCGCCTGGCCAGCCCTTTAGCTCGATCACTTGCGCCATCAGGTTGGCGTAGCTGGCGACCGTCAACGCATCGACGGCCTGGAACTCCGGCGCGACCAGGCCCGCCTTGGAGATCGTTGTGCCGGTCGGCGTGAAATAGGGATCGAAGAAGTTGAAGACCGTCGGAGATTCAAGCGGCGCCTGCGCGAGCTCACCCGGATCTCCAAAATCCGCAAACTGCGGGAAATTCCCAGTCGGCGCTGACGTTGTCGCCGCGGACGTCGCCGCGCAGGCCCGCAGCCAATGGACCATGCGGATCACCGGCTCCCGAAGCTTTCCCCAGGTGGATGACGATAGGGCCGTGGCCCGATCCAGGGCTTCCGGGTCCGTCAGCACCGCCTTGACGGTCGCGAAGAGATCGCCGCGCGTTGTGGGCTGGGTGGGATCGCCGTTGAACGCCGCCACCACCCGTCCGACGTAGGCGGGACTGGGGTTACTCGTGACGAACCGCTGGATCAGTCGCTTACCGATGAACGGTCCGACGTTGGGATGATTGAATATGACCCCCAGTGCAGCGTCGAGCTCCCCCGTCTGATAGGCCTTGAGCGCCGCAACGCCGGCCGTAGTCGGTGACCCGCCCGTGTAGGCCGGAAGGGTCGCACCTAAGAAGGTCTTGGACCGCTGCGAGTGATAGGTCGGGTATGCGATCAAGGATTGAACGTCGGGTGAACTCGCGTCCGTTCCGTCCCCGGGTTGCTTCGTGAACGTGGTCGCCGTGGGGACCTTTGCGTACCAGCTCCAGCCTGTGAACACTTTGGCTAAGCCGGCGATGTCGTCATGGGTGTAGGTCGCGATCGGCGCGCCCGAGCTGTCCGTCTGCACCGCCCCATCGGGCCCCAACTTGTTGAGACCGACCGACATCAACTGCATGATCTCGCGGGCGTAGTTCTCGTCCGGGTGGCGGCTTGGGTCGTTGTCGGCCTGGGTGTTCGCAACGATATTGAGGTAGATCCCCATCGCCGGGTGCAAGGTCACAGACTTCAGCACGTCAAAATAGTTGCCGAGCGCGTGCGCGCTCAGCATGTCGTACCAAGCTGCGGCAATCCTTGGCGTAATCGTTGAAGAGACGAACGAAACTACGAAAATCTCGGACAGAGCCAGCGTCATTCGATGGCGCAGCTGGTCGTCACCCAGAACCGCGCGTGCCCAGAAGCCTTCCTGGAACTGTGTGTTCTTAACCTGCTGGTGGTTGGGCTTATTGGTCGGGTTAGGGCCCGCCGCCGCGAGCGCGGCTGCATAGGCTGCGTCAAAGTCGGCCTTGCGGCGCGTCACCCAGTCCAGGTGGAAAGACGGAGTTGTCCGCCAGTAGCCCGGTGTCCCATTCGGCGTGGGCGCGGCGTCAAACTGGGTTGTGAACCAGCCGGCCGTATTGTCCATCGAAAGGGCCGCGACTGAGGCGTCCGTGGCGCCGAAGGTCGCGCGGTTCAGGAAGCCGGCGGCGGCATGACTGCTGCTAGGACTCGACTGTGAGCCGGATGTCGCGGCAGTGATGATGGCTGCGCCCGCTGCCACGGCGCCGACAACCACAACGCCTAAGGCAGCGCTGCTTCCCGTGGATTGGCTAATGCTCGCCATTGGAATTCCCCAAACCCAATAACGATGTTCACAATTACCCCCTGAATGAGGCATGAACGCACGAGTCACGAGGCATTAGCTGCGTTCTTAGAACGGCCAAAACGGGACGCGGAGCGCCCACAAAGAGAACTGGTCTTCGGCGGCCGTTCGATGTGATCTAGGGGTTGTTGGGATTCACCGCGAGTGAATGACTGCGGCTGAGAGATAGATCATGGCTGAGAAGCTGCGATCGGTCTTGTCGCTGCGCATGGCGAT